>CADBLU010000285.1 GCA_902795605.1 uncultured Prevotellaceae bacterium
GCTCGACTACTACCGGCAGTTCTATCCCTTCCGCCACACCACCGACGAACTGCTCGAAATCATGAAGCCGTGGTATGACAACTACTGCTTCTCTGAAGACAGCCTTAGCGAGCCACCCATGTACAACAGCGACATGGTGCTCTATTTCGTCTATAACTATATAGACAACAATGGCCGCCCGCCTAAGAACATGCTCGACAACAATATCCGCACCGACTACGGCAAGCTGCGCATGCTCATCCGCAAGGACCGGGGCTTCGAGCACGACGCCTCCGTCATACAACACATCGTGGAGACGGGCGGCATCACCGCCAAACTGAAGGACTCGTTCCCTTCGGAGCGCATCACCGACCCCGACAACTTCGTGTCGCTGCTCTACTACTTCGGGCTGATCACCATCGCAGGCAACGGTCTGCGAGGAGTGCGTTTCCGCATCCCTAACCAGACGGTGCGCGAGCAAATCTACGGCTACCTGACAGACACCTACCGCGACAACGACCTGTCGGTGGAGGAGCGCATCCACAGCCATCTGATGGAGAACATGGCTATCGACGGCGACTGGCGCCCCTTCTTTGAGTATATCACGGAGACGCTGAAGCGCTACTCATCCAACCGCGACAAGGGCAAGGGCGAGGCCTTCGTCCATGGATTCACACTCTCACAGACGTGTATGACCAACCTCTATTTGCCCATCTCAGAGTTGGATGCAGGTGTGCGCGACGCGTCGGGCCGTGGCAGTGGCGGCTATGCCGACATCTATCTGCAGCCGATGCTCGGCATCTACCCCGACATCGAGCACTCATTTGTGCTGGAACTGAAATACTTGCCGTCAAAAGCCACCGACGCAGAGTTGGTGGCTGCCCGCGAGACGGCCATCGGACAGATCACACGCTATGCGGAGAGCGTGAATGTGGAGCGCACCGCCGGACACACGAAGGTGCACCGCCTTGTCCTTATCTGGCGCGGCATGGACCTCGCCGTGGCTGAGGAACTTGAATAGTCCCTAAATTCCGGAGCACTTTAGTTAAACTTTTTTATAAGTTCCTGAGCAACAAATAGTTGCTCAGGATTTTGCCCTGTCAGAATTTTCACTTACCTTAGTGCTGCAATTCAAGACAAGCAAAAATCTTTCATCGGGTGCTCATAATTCCCGTTTTTTATCTATATTTGCAACAAGATTTCATTTTTGACATTTTTCCGATCTATGTTAGTTAATATTTTATTGGATTTAGCTCCGTTAGGGATGAGAAGACGCCGTCTCAGGCTTAGCCGGGATTCGGTGATGAATAGATTGAACGAAATGAAAGACAGCGTGAGAGACAGCGTCGGCACCGTCAAAGATCAGGTGACAGACAGCGTCTCTGCCGGCACTCATTCGGTCAACGACAGCCTCTCGTCGGTCAACATGATGGTTGACGGCAGCACTGGCGGCGGTTCGTCTGTCCTCCTTTGGGCGGCGGTAGTGGTGTCTCTTGCCCTTGTCGTCTGCCTTTGGATGGCATGGTCGTATCGCAAGCACCGGTTGGCTGCTCAGTAAGCAACAGCCCGTCGTAGGATTCTATCAAAAGGAGTCACTCTCCTTTTGCACACATCAAGGTTGTGACGCACCTTACCCAAAGCGTCACCGCAAAACGCGGAGGTTCGCTTGGCGCGATGAAATGGGAACGGGGTGCGACTCCCCGACTGTCCCGCAGCTGTGAGGCCCTTTTATGGCCTTCAAACGATGTGCCACTGCCTGGGAGATACCGGGTGGGAAGGTGTTTGAGGGTAGGGTCAAAGTCAGAAGACCTGCCTCTGTCATGTCACTCAATGCCTCAGGTTCTCGGAGTAAGAGCCGTGGGGCAAAACAATTTTATCAGTATGAAGAAAGTGTTTGCTTTTTGTCTGCTCTTTGCAGCAGTCATGGCCTCCTGCAAGCGGGGGGCGGATGTTCCCGTGTCTGGAGCGATGGATACCGATTCGCTCTGCGGTCCTAAATATGCCACCGGCTATCAGGTGAGAGACAGTGCAGGTGTCCGTCTGGTAGACGTAGGCAAAAAATCCCATTTTGCCTTGGTCCGTACAGCGGAGACTGCGGTGCCCGACGGGTATACGAAGGTGCAGGTGCCCATCAAGAGCACCATTTGCATGACCGCCTTGCAGTTGTCTAATTTCACGGCCCTCCAAGCCCATGATGTGGTGAAGGGCCTGACGGGCACTAAGAACCTGTTCGACGAGGATATTCTCCGCCGGGTGAAGGAAGGGAGCATCGTGAAGATTGGAATGGAAGGCAATTTTGATACGGAGTTGGTGCTTGCCGCCAATCCCGACGTCATCTTCATCTCGCCTTCCAAGCGGGGCGGCTATGATGCCATCAAGGAGACAGGCATCACGCTTGTGCCGCATCTGGGCTATAAGGAACTCGACCCGCTGGGACAGGCAGAATGGGTGAAGTTCGTGGGTATGTTCATCGGCAAGGAACGTGAGGCCAATGAACTCTTTGCCGGCATCGAGGAGCGCTACAATGCCTTGAAGGCGAAGGCCGGAAAGGTGGAGGTGCGTCCCAAGGTGACCAGTGGCGAGATGCACTATGGCACATGGCATGCCGTGGGTGGAAAGAATTATCTGGCACAGATTTTCCGCGATGCTGGTGCCGAATATGTGATAGACGATGATGAGACATCGGGCGAGAATCTGGAGTTTGAGAAGATGTATGCCCTTGCCGCAGATGCCGACTATTGGCGTATCCTCAACAGCTATCCCGGTGAATTCTCTTATGAGGCCTTGAAGGCTTCCGAGCCCCGCAACGAGTTGCTGAAGGCTTTCAAGGAGAAGAAGGTTATCTACTGTAATATGCGCCAGACTCCTTATTATGAGATTGCCCCAGTGATGCCCGACGTGCTTCTGAGCGATTTCGTGGCCATCTTCCACCCCGAATTGATGGCTCCCGACTATCATCCCACTTTCTATCATCTGCTCAAATAGGATGAGACGCACATTGCCCTTGATGTTGCTGATGGTGGTTGCTGGTATCGTCTTGGCCATTGTCAACCTGCTCATCGGTTCTGTGGAGATTCCCGTGACCGACATCTGCCGCATCCTCCTGGGCGACACCGCTGAGTCGGAAATCTGGAGCAATATCATCTGGAAGTCGAGATTCCCGCAGGTGCTCACGGCCATTGCGGCAGGAGCCGGACTGGCGGTGAGCGGACTGCAGATGCAGACGGTCTTTCACAATCCGTTGGCAGGTCCCTCGGTGCTTGGCATCTCCAACGGTGCGGCCCTCGGTGTGGCCTTTGTCGTACTGCTCTCGGGGCGCATCGGCGGTGTGGCGCTCTCGCGTCTGGGCTATCTGGGCGAGGCGGCCATGTCGGTGGCTGCCGTGGCGGGAGCGCTGGCTGTGATGCTGCTTATCGTGTGGGTCTCGCAGAAGGTGAAGGGGAATGTCACGCTGCTGATTATCGGCGTGATGATCGGCTATCTGGCCAATGCCGTCATCGGCGTGTTGAAGTTCCTCAGTCCCGAGGAGGATGTGAAGGCGTTTGTGGTGTGGGGCTTGGGCTCATTCTCCCGTGTCTCTGGCGACGAGATGATTCTTTTCTCTGTGCTCATGGGCATCCTTATCCCTCTCAGTTTTCTCTTGGTGAAGTCGATGAACATCCTGTTGCTGGGAGATGTCTATGCCGTCAACCTAGGGTTGAACGTGCGCCGTGCCCGACTGCTTGTCATCGTCAGTTCGGGAGTGCTCGTGGCCATCGTGACGGCCTATTGTGGACCCATCATGTTCATCGGTCTGGCAGTGCCTCATCTCTGCCGTGCCCTTTTCCAGACCTCCGACCACCGTGTGCTGATGCCTGCGACGGCCGTCTGCGGGTCGGTGCTTGCCCTTGCCTGCAATTTCATCGCGCGGATGCCTGGCTTTGAGGGAGCGCTGCCCGTCAACAGTGTGACGGCCCTTGTGGGTGCTCCTGTGGTGGCTGCCGTCATTTTCGGTCGCCGCCGGAATGAAGTAGGTGAGTAGGGGTTTTCCTCTGCTTGAGGTAGGAGCGTTGTCTTATCCGTAGATGTTCCCTTCGTCATCTATCAGCAGGATGTCGAGTCTGCTGGCGGGCAAGAGCGGTTGACAGACCGTCAGGCAATGCCGGACGACGACGTTTGCGAAATCACGGGTTTTCTCCGATGGAATTTTATGCCACAGTTCCCTGGCCAAGGTGATGTCGCTGATGTCGGCAGTGCAATGTGCCTCTTCCAGCATCAGCAGGATGAAATCGCGGTCGAAGGTGGCTTTCCGGCTGTGAGTGTCGAGATGGCCGGCCGCCAGTTTGACGGCTTTGCCCAGCATGATGCCGAGCGTGACGTGCGGGAACTGCATTTCACCTGCCATCTTCAGTGTCTCGCCGATATAGTTGCCGTATTCCACGAAAGCCTGCCGGGGCAGTTGTGGAAAACGTGCCTTGATATAGCGCTCGCTTTTGGCACCGCTGTTGACAACCACTTGCTGCGTGCCGCTGGCCTTTGCCACCTCCATGCATTTGCGGATGGAGAGGATGAAAGCCTCCTCGGAGAAAGGTTTCACGATGCCCGAGACACCGATGACAGAGATTCCCCCCTCGATACCCAGGCGGGGGTTGAACGTGCGCTGGGCGATTTCCTTTCCTTGCGGGATGCTGATAGTGACGCAGAGAGCCGCTTGTGGGGCGATGTGTGCCAGGTTGTCGCGTATCATCTGCCGCGGGCCTTTGTTGATGGCGGGTGAGCCGGGAGGATAGTCGAAACCCGGCAGTGTGAAGGTGCCCACTCCCTCTCCGCCCCGGATGTCTGTCTCCGCTCCGTGAAGCCCTCCCGATTTTCGGGCATGGACGACGCTGGCACGTATCTCGATGCCGTCGGTGACGTCGGGGTCGTCGCCGGCCTCTTTGACGACGTAGGCATAACCGTCGGCATATCCCACACCGACGTGGATGGTTTCGCCGTCGGGCAGTATGACAGGCACTTCACCGGGTGTCTCGCCTCTTGTCAGTCGCAGGCAAGCGGCCACGGCGGCCGCCGTGGCACAGGTGCCTGTGGTCAGTCCGCTGTGCAGTGGGAAGAATGAGGGGAGCAGCCGCTCGACGGCCCGCCTGAGTCCATGTGGGCCGTCCACAGACACCACATGGGTGTTGACAGGAAGGATGTCTCTTGGCGGATAGGGCGGGCGTTCCACCGCAAAGACTCTCACCCCCGCCTTTCTGGCCTCCTTCACCTTTTCGTTGAAACCTCCGCTGGTGCCGCTTTCTTTTGTCAATATGGCGTCGGGCCGCAGTCGCCGGATGAGTGCTCCGGTCTCCTCCTCTTCGTAGAAGGACAGATGGTCGTGTGGGAAGTCCGCCTCGCAGGCCATGGCCACAGACTCCTCTCTGTGGAGGATGCGTATCCAGCACTCGTGCTTTTCCCAGAACGGCCGCAACCGTCGGATGGTATTCGTCCCGGTGAGGGCGAGCAGCCTCCGGATGCCCTGCGTCTCCATCTGGCGGATGGCGTCATTGTAGTCTTGGCACCAGATGATGTCGCCGTCGTGTGGCGGATAGATGCGCTCATAGCGGACGACGGGTAAGCGCAGGCGGTCGGCTATGGCCAACAGGTTGGAGTGCAGTGCCTCGGCGAAGGGGTGTGCGGCATCTATCAGCAACCGTATGTCGTTTTGGCGGCAGCACTCTTCCATCTCGGCTGCCTCCATGCCTCCGGTGAGGCGTATGCCATGCACCAGGTGCAGTCGCTGACTGTCGCCGCGGGTGGAATAGTAGTAGGTGGTGCCCGCCTCTTCGAGCACCTCCGCTGCCTTCCGCCCTTCTGTCGTTCCGCCGAATACAAGTATCATGGTCTGTCGTTTATAGGTCGGTCGCGTCGTCGCCGGTACGGTAGAGATGCGTGAAATGTCCGTTGTAGAGGTCGGAGCGGCCAGTGCGGTTGCCGATTGCCTCGCCCACCACAATCATTGTGGTGAGAGTGAGGTGGTGCTCATGTACGAGGCGTGCCAGGTTGCGCAGTTCCCCTTGGTAGACGCGTTGGTCGGGCCAGGTCAGATGGTAGCACACGGCCACGGGAGTGTCGGCGGGATACTCTTGCAGGAGTTCGCTCTCCACCTCGTCGACGATGAAGGCGCTGAGGAAGATGCACATGGTGCTCTGGCTCCGTGCCAACAGATGCAGTTTCTCTTTTTCGGGCATCGGTGTGCGCCCTTCTCCTCGGGTGAGGATGATGGTCTGGCAGCGCTGGGGGATGGTGAACTGGCTCCTCAGTTCGGCGGCGGCGGCCAGGAAGGAGGAGATGCCCGGGGTGATGTGATAGTGGATGCCTTCTTTGTCGAAGAAAGCCATCTGTTCCTCAATGGCTCCGAAGATGCAGGGGTCGCCCGTATGCAGTCGCACGATGAAGCGCCCTTTGTCGTAGTGCTCCTTCATCAGCGCGCACTGCTGTTCGAGGTTCATGTCGGCCGAACTGCGCACGATGGCTCCCGGCTTGTGGCATTCTGTGAGTTGGCGGGGCACCAGCGAACCGGCATAGAGGATAAGGTCGGCCTGCTCCAGCATTTTCCTCCCGCGTACCGACACCAGGTCGGGGTCGCCAGGTCCGGCCCCCACGATTTCCACATGGCCTTGGCGGTGGCGCACATGGCGGCGGTCTACGGCCAAGGCGGCGGTGAAATGCTTGCCTTTCACTTTGGAGACGAGCAGCATGCCGTGGCCGGAACCCAAGATGGCTGCCGCCTCGCACACACTCGGTGTGCCCACATGGCGTGCCACCGTCTCGCTGGGGTGGGGCACGTCGACTGCGCTCAGTTGTCTGGCGGTGAAAAACTCCACATCTTTTCCATAGTCGTTCTTGAGCATTTGTGTGAACGGCTCGTCGGCTTTCACGTCGATGGTGCAGAATTTTCTGGCACATGGCAGGAATCCCTCCCGGGCAAAAGCATCGAGCATCTGTCCGTAGATCTCGGCATAGTCGTCGGGATGATGGGCCAGCCCATAGCCGACGATACCCACATTGGGCACGAAATGCAGTTTGAGCATACCCTTCGGGGTGGTATAAGCCTTGAGAGAGACGATGATGACGAGTCGGAAGGTCTGCGGGTCGGCCTCGCTGATGTCGTGAATCAACGTCACATGGCCGGGCAGTGTCTTCTCGAGGTAGTCGGTCCCCTCGTCGTTGATTTCCAACAACAGTGCCGTGGGACGGCGGTTGACGAAGGCGAAGATGCAGTCGTTGGGCACGTCGCCGCCTACCACCGACCAGTCGTAGCGTGTGGCCAGGGTGTCGAGCGCCCATAGGCCGGTGACGTCGCTCTGGGTGGTGATGACGGGCTGTGCTCCGAGTGCGGCGGCAACGGTGTGTGTCAGGTCGTTGGCGCCTCCGATGTGTCCTGAGAGGACGGCCACGGCATGCCTTCCGAGGCTGTCGGCACACACCACGGCGGGGTCGTGGTGCTTGTCGCTCACATAGGGTGCGATGGTCCGCACACAGATGCCCATGGCTCCGAGAAAGACGAAGGCGTCGTAGTCGTTCCAGTGCTTTCCCACGTCGCTTCGGCGTATGGCGTCTGCCTTCAGTTGGTTTTGCAGTTGGTGGGCGATGGACTTGCTCTCCTCGCTGATGGAGACAATGGCTATTTTTTGCATTTCAGTATCTCTATAGGGTGATGGTTGTCGAGCAGGATTCTCATGGAGGGCAATTGCTGAAGGCCGAGAGAGGCACAGGCTTCGGCAAACAGCCTCTTGCTGTCGGTGCTCACGGCAGGGGCTTTCACGCTGTTCATCACGATGCATCCGTCGGCCGTCAGTGCCTCCTTGGCTTTTGCCATGATTTCTCTCAGGTGTCCGCCGTGTCCGCCGATGAATACGGCGTCGGGCCGCGGCAGACTGTCGGTGTTGGCTTGCAGAAAGTCGCCCATGTGTACGTGTATGCCAGGAGCCCCCATTCTCCGTGCGTTCTCACGGATGATGTCTTCGCATTCGGGACGGATTTCGAAGGCTTCTATCTGCAGGTGGGGAAACAGCAGACGGGCCTCGATGCTGACGCTGCCTGTGCAGAAGCCGATGTCCCATAGCACCCGTTTCGCGGGCAGGTCGAGGGCCTGGAGCGTCAGCAGCCGGATGGGCATCTTGGTGATCATTTTCTCGCGGCCGTGGAGCAGGGCAAACCCGTCGTCGGGGATGCCGAACCGGGAGGGTGACGGTGAGGCCGTGAAGAGTATCAGGCAGTTGGGGTGGCTGAACGTGCGCCCCGCCGCCTCCTCTGTCGTGAGGGTGGTCACCTGTTCTGCCTCGGGGTTTCCGAGGTGCTCGCCCACGTGCATGGTGTAGCCGGTGTAGCCGTAGTCGAGCATCCGCTGTGCGATGGCGGCGGGTGTGTGCTCATGGTCGGTCAGTATGCCGATTTTGGCTGCCCGCTCTATCAGGGCTCGGTCGAATTCGGCCCATGGGCGTCCGGTGAGCGACACGATACGCATGTCGTGATAAGGCATCAGCAAGCGGTGGGCCAGCATCTGGAGTGAATTGAAGGCGGGGAATAGCGTGAGTTGTGCCTCGGGCATTCTCCTGCGGATGGTGTTGGCGAAGCCGTAGAAAAGCGGGTCGCCGCTGGCGAACACCACCACATGACCGTGATATTGGGCGAAGACGTCGTCGAGGGGCACGGTGATGTCTATCCATTCGGCGTCGGCGGGAAGCCGTGGTGCCATGATCTCGTGGTGGCGCTTTCCGCCGGAGAAGACTTTCCCGTGCCGGATGATGTCTTCTACTTCGGGCGGGAAAAACGGATGTGGGCTGTCGGTGATGCCGATGACAGTGAATCTCATAGGTCGCGTCCGGGTTTGAGTTGTGCGGCGTCGTCGAAGGTGAGGATGGCGTTGCAGAGGGTGGCGGCCAGGTTGCTGCCTCCCTTGCGCCCCTCGACGATGATTTTGGGGATGTCGGTGAAAGGTTTCACCATGTGCTTCGACTCCTTGACATGGACGAAGCCCACGGGAGCGGCGATGATGCCGGCAGGGTGTGCCTTCCCCCGCCGTATCAGTTGGCACAGTTCCATCAGGGCCGTGGGGGCATTGCCGAAGGCGTAGAGGGCGTCGGGATGCTCTTCCACGGCAAGGCGGATGCCGGCCTGCGTGCGGGTGATGCCCTGCGAGGCGGCCATCTCGGCCACACGCGGGTCGCCGAGGTAGCATTTTGCCGTGATGCCCAGTCGGCTCAGTGCTCCTTTTCTGATGCCGCTGGTCACCATGGTCACGTCGGTGACAATGGTGGTGAGGGTCTTGTCCGCGATTTTTTGGTAGAGTGTCTCCACGGCTCTCTCATCGGTATGGAGGATGTGCTCCATATCGAAGTCGGCGGTGGTGTGGATGGCATGCAGCAGTGCCCACAGATGTCCTAATGGCCAGTCTTTGCGCTGCAGTTCGCCTCTGATGGTGCGGAAGGATTCCGTCATGATCTGCTGTCCGATAGGCTCTTCTCCTTGTGCCGTAGCATAGTAGCCGCGGGGGGTGATGAATTTCCCGTCGGAGAGGTAGGACTGTGAGTTGCCGATGAGGATGACGGTGAACATATCGGCCGCTTCGGGGTCGAAGGCGCCGAGCGTGGTGAGGCAGACCTCCTGCTCGTCGCGCCCCGCCTGTCTGACGTATCCCAAGGGCGTGTCGGCCGACCGTTGTTGGAGGAAGAGTTCCTGCAGCCGGTAGAGTTGCCAGTAGCGGCCTTGCGACTTGGGATTGTAGACGGCGGTGACGAAGTCGCCTGTGGCGGCGGCTTTGATGCGCCGCTCGATGACCTCCCATGGTGTCATGAGGTCGCTCAGTGAGATGAGGCAGAGGTCGTGGCCGATGGGCGCGCCTAAGAGGGCGGCTGCTTTCTGAAAAGCCGAGATGCCCGGCAGCGCCACAATCTCTACATCGGTCTGCCGCTGGTGCCTCATCTCATAGACAAGGGGCGCCATGCCGTAGATGGAAGCGTCGCCTGATGAGATGACCACCACGGTCTTCCCCTGTTCGGCCACTTGGAATGCCTGTTCGGCTCTTTGCCGTTCTTTCATCATCCCTGTGTCGATGCGCAGGCATTCGCTGCTCATGTAGGGTTCGATAAACTGAAAGTAGTATTTGTAGCCCACGACGGCATCGGCCTCACCGATGGCCTGCGCCACGGCGGGAGTGATGTCTTCTTTGCTGCCGGGTCCGATGCCCGCAAGGATGATTTTGCCCATGGAGTGTCAGTATTTTAGTTTTACTTTCAGCCCCGCCACCAACATGCGGCCGGGATGATAGAGTGCGTATTTGCGGAGAGAGGAGTCGATGCGCCGGTCGACCTTGTCGAACACGTTGTCGATGCCTATGCTGGGTTCGAGGTATGCCCATTTCAGCATGTCGAGGGTATGGGTGGTGTGCATGCTCCAGATGCCGTAGCCCGGTGCGTCTTCATAGTTGGGATAATAGGTCTTCGACTGCATCCGGCCGTTCACGTTCACGTTGAGGGTATATTTTCCCCAGGTGTGGTGGTAGTTGGCGGCGACGGTGGCGGCATGGCGGATGTTGCGCTCCATCATGCGCCATGTCCCGTCCTCTTTTGTGCGGGAGTAGGCATAGTTGTAGTTGACGGAGAGGTTGAGGCAGGGAAGGATGTTGACCGAGGCGTTGGCCTGCAAGCCTTTCACGACACCCTTGTCGCTGTTCTGGTAGAGTGAGTAGCGCTCGAGTTTGGCCGTCTGGTCGTCGGTCATTTCGGGAAATTCCTCTCTCAGCATACCGATGGCCGCCTCGTCGGCCGCGATGTTGAGTCGGGTCACCATGTCGCTGATGCGGTTGAGGTATGCCATCACGCTGAGTGCCACCGTCTTTGTGCGGTATTCTGCGTTCATCGAGAGATAGTGGCTCTTTTCGGGCGACAGTTTCTCGTTGCCGAAGATAATCTGTGGTTTGCCGCGGTTGACGGAGAAATAGTGGTAGTAGAGCTCATCGAGTCCCGGTGAGCGGAATCCGGCCGAGTAGGTGGCCCTGAGGCGGAAGTTGCCTGGCGCGTACATCAGCGTGGCTTTCGGGGTGAGGTGGTTGCTGAACGTCTGGTGATGCGTGAACCGCAGTCCGAGTGTGGCAGAGAGCCGGGGGAGGAGCATGGCCTCGTGCTGTGCATAGGCAGCGAGCATGTAGACATGGGCGTCGATATTGCCTGAGGTGGCCATGAGGAAGTCTTTCCTCCAGTTGGCTCCTATAATGGTGGTGGAGTGGGAGGAGAATCCGAGGATGGCCTTGGCGTCTCCCGTCAGCGTGCGCTGCTTCTTCGACTGCACATAGTCGCCCACGGCATAGGTCTTTGTTTCCACGTCATATTCCTTGCCATATCTGAAATGGTCGTCGGTGAGGGTGACTTGCAGGCTGTTGCGGCTGGAGAACTTATAGATGCCCCCCACGTTCCATCGCAGACCTTTGTAGCGCATCTCATAGTCGGTGCCTCCAGTCACGTCGGGCTGTGTGTCGGGCCGGTCGGTCATCTTGTAGGAGGATTCGATGCCCGCGTTGAGGGCCAGCGGACGGCAAGGAGTATAGGTGAATTTCTGTGAAAGCAGCTGCGACTGATAACCGGTGAAGAGAGGGGCGATGGTGGACTGTGTCTCCGTCTCAGAACCTTTGACGTATTCCAGGGGATTGTTCTGGTAACTGTCTGCCCTGTCATGTGTAAACGTGGTGTAGGAGCCGAAGCCTCGGTGATAGAAGTCGAGCTGGGCCGATTCGGTCAGTTGACCGTGCCCGGAGATGCGTGTGTCGCTGGTGAGCGCCACCATGTCTTGGGTGGGCTCATCGGTGATAATGTTGATCACTCCTGCGATGGCGTCGCTTCCATAGAGCGACGAGAGGGCACCGTCGAGCACCTCGATACGTTTCACCCGGGCCATGTTGATGCGGTTGAGGTCGATGTTGTTGGAGATGTCGCCATGGAGCCTCTGCCCGTTGATGAGTATCTGGATGTATTTGTTGCCCAGACCGTTGAGTCTGAGGAAGGAACCCATGGAACTGGGAGCCATCGACACCTGTGGTATCATCCGTTGGATGGCGGCGTCGAAAGTGGTGATGCCCTGCTGGCGGATTTCCTGACTGCTCAGCACATGCACGGGGGTGGGTGTTGACTTGAGGTGCTGGTGATGGCCTGAGCCCGTCACTACGATGGGGTTCAGGTTGTAGGAGCGGCTGGTCGTCGACGAGTCGCTTCTCTCGGTCTTGTGGATTTGGGAGAAAGCGGCACTCCCCGTAAGGAGTGCCGCTATGACCAGACTTGTGCGTCTATTCATTTTGTATCAAAATCTGGGAGTTGAGTGGTCTGGGAGTTTTGGAGTATAGACAATAGTCTGATGATGCGAGAGAATTGTCAGTGAAGCAGACTGCACAGAGGCTGTACAGATGGAGAAATGGCTGAGATTGTCCATGACTCGCAACAGTAATGCCTGAACTCCTACACTCCCAGACTCCTACACTCCTGAATAGTTATTCCTCAGGAGCTGTGGTGGGCGTGGAGAGAGCCTCTTCGGTGCCCAGTTTAGCGATGGCCTCGCGGGTGTGGCTCATCCACAGTTTGCGCACGGCGGCACGCTCGCCGAGGGCGGGAATGTATCCGTCGCCGGCAGAGTATTTCTTCCAGCAGGGTGAGGTGAAGTTGGTCTCATAGGCTTTAGTCTCGATGCCTGCGGCGTTGAACAGCGAATACCAGCTCTCTTCGTCTCTCGGGTCCGACATGTCGTTGTGGGCATGGTCGCCGGCAATCGACATCAGGGGGTAGAGTTGTGCCTTGGTGGAATTGTTGGCGGCATAGGTCATGGTTTTGGTCACGTCGCCCACTTCAATGTTGAAGACACCACCCTTGATATGCTCCAGCACGTCCTCTGCGTAAGTCTGGTCCATGTCCACGGTGCCCACATAATAGTTGGGATTGATGTGGCGGAGATGGTCTTCGAGTTGCAGGTAGCGGATGTTGCCTCCGTAGTAGTCATAGCCCTCGGGATTTCCATGTCCCATGAAGGCCACGATGCCCTGCTGCAAGGCTGCCTTGATGTCGGCCTCGCTGTTGAGCACGGCGGCGAGGTTCTGTGCGTCGCTCTCCTCAGCCATGAGCGGTGTGCCCACCACCACGTTGAGGTCGAGGCTCTTCATATACTTGTCGGAGAAGTCGCCGTTGCGGTTGTTCATGAAGTCTTTCACATAGGAGTCGCGCACACGGCGGTATTCCTCGCCGGGAATGACTTGCAGCGACTGCACCACGACTTGCTTGTAGCCGGCCAGACCGATAGCGGTGAGCCAGTGCTCGGGGTCGTAGTAGTCTTTGGGAGCCACGTTCTCGCCTGCGCGTGCCTGGTTGATACAGATGGCGCTGGAGAAGGAGAGGAAGACATCCCATCCGCTGAACTGGCTCTTGTAGTCGGCGACAATCTGGTCGAAGGTGTCGTAGGCCTGCTCCCATGTGGAGCCGAAGGCCACGAGCAGGATGACCTTGTCGTTCTTCTTCTGACTGTTGACAGTCTTGTTGACAGCCTCCTGATACTTGGCATAGTTGATTTTGTCGTTGTCGTCGTCATCGTCACTGCAAGCAGTGAAGGTGGCACATGTGAAGAGAGCCACGAGTGCCATCATAAGATACTTAATCTTGTTCATTTTCTCTTGTGTTAAAGTTAGACTTATATTTGTTTGTCAGTTTTTTCCCTTTGTTCCATCTCAAGGTGAGCGAGGCGTAGACGGTGCGCCCCGGTGTCGTCGTGCCGAGATGTAGTCCGTGGGGCGTACGGTCCACATAGTTGAAGATGTTGTCGACCCCGGCCTCTATCCGGCAGTGCTTGCCCAGTTGGTGAGTGGTGGAGAAACGCCACAGTTGGTAGCCTTTTCCGTTGCCGTCGATCTGATAATATCTCTTGGTCGACATACGTCCGTAGAGTCCGGCGCCCAATTGGTAGCGGCTGCTGAAGTCGTGGTTCCATGTGACGTAGCAGTTGGCCTTGTGGTGAGCCATGCCGTCGATGGTGACCTTGCGCATCTCCTCTTCTTCGCTGTCATACTGGTTGGCCCTCGTGTCGAGATAGCTGTAGGAGCCTCCGATGGTGAAATGGCGTGTCTGATAGCGTGCGGTGAAGTCGATGCCGTAGGTCTTGGCATCCTCTATGTTTTGGTATTGCCTCACCCTCTGCGGGTCGTATTGCACGAGGAGTGCTCCCGGTGCCTGGTTGTTGGGGATGGTCACCAGGGTAATCATGTCGTCCACCTGGTTGTGATAGGCGGAGAGGGTCAGCGTCAGCGAACCGATGGTATATTCGCCGCTCAAGGCGAAATAGTCGGAATGCTGTGCCTTCAAATGGCTGTTGCCGAGATAGAGGTACACCCCGTTCATGTTCCTCACATACTGGTAGTGCAGTTCTTTGGGTGTGGGTGTCTTGTAGCCTTGGCTCCAGGTGGCCCTGAGTCTCAGTTCACCCTGTTTGAACATGGCTGAGAGTTTGGGGGTAAGGCGTGTGCCGAAGCCCTCATTGTGCGTGAGTCTCATGCCAGCGGTGAGGAAGAGACGGTTGTGCCATGCCAGTTCGTCTTGCACGTAGACGGCCCCAGTCTGGTCGGAGGCCTTTCCTTCTGCCACACGCATGGGCGCTTTCAACCAGTCGTAGCGATACTCGGCGCCCGCACTCAATTGCTGTTGATAGGGCAGGGTGAACACCCCTTTCAGGCTGACGATGGTGAGTTGCTGGTCGCTTTGCAGTTCTTTCTGTCCCGGGAAATAGGGATAGTAGTTGGTGAAATGGCCGTTGACATATCCGTCGGTCAGTGTGGTGTCGGTATAGGCGTAGTTGTAGGCGTGGCGTTTCCATTCGGCGTCGAGGGTGATGACGTCGGTGCCGCTGAGTTTCCATTTCCCTCCCATGGCAGCCGAGGCGTTGTCGTATTGCAGGTCATAGGTCTTCACGTCCACGCCCGGATGATGTCCGCTCGGGCGGTAGATGCGTTTCCAGTAGATGCTGCCATCGGCATAGGCCTCAGCCTTAGGCGTGATTTGGTAGGTGACTCTTTCGGCTAATTGCCAGTTGGTGTGCCTGTTGACCGTCTTGTTGCGCGAGTCGAGGATATGATATTCCGTCTGTTCCGGGGCTTCCTCCGACGTGTTCTGCCATCCGTCGCTGTGCTGTGCCTGGAAATTGGTGTACGACGACCATTTGCCTATGTTGAGGGCGATGCCGTTGTGCTGTCTGAGGTCGCCGTGGCTGCCCGCCCGCGAGGTGTTCTCAATCATGAGTCCCTGTTCGGTGTGCTTGCGGGTGATGATGTTGATCACACCGGCGATGGCGTCGCTGCCGTAGAGGGCGCTGGATGCGCCTTTCACGATTTCTATCTTCTCGATATTCTGTGGGTCGATGATGCTCAGGTCGTTCTCGCCGCCGTTGTCGCCGTGGAGTCGCCGTCCGTCGATGAGGATGAGTACATAGCTGTTGCCCAGGCCGTTCATCTGCAGGTGCGAGCCCATGTCGTTCTCGTTGAAGTCGAAACTTGCCGTGAGTCCGGCGAGGATGTCCTCTATCGAGCGCCCGGCATACAGTTGCAGCTGGCGGCGGCTGATGACCTCCGTCTGTACGGGTGCGTCTTTGAGCAGATGTTGGGTGCCTGTGCCTGTGACCACCACTTCCTGCAGACTGTCAGAGCGCCATACGTCGCTCTGTGCCAGCACAGTCGTGGATGCTGCCAGAGCCAGCAGTCCCACTGTCAGTCTTTTCTTCATTCAAATGTCGTTGAATCTCATTCTACCATTTTCACGCTCGGCAGAATAAGTAAACTTTTTCTGCTCTCGCTTCATCAAATGGTTTGTTTCACCGCCGCATTTTCCTGTACGGGGTATGATATTGCCGTTGTGGCAGGTCTTCTGGCTTTCCCCAACCTGTTATGCCTTCCCGGCCCGAGGGCCAGTGGCGTTATACTAACAAGTTATTCAAAGGGGGATTACAGCTGCAGGAACAGCTCCGGATTTTCACCGGATTCCCTTACGTCGAGGCTCGTCTTTGAACCTGACTACCATTTTGGGGGCAAAGATACAACTTTTTTGATATTTTGTGTAAATAAACTGAATATTTTTCTATTTTTGCACCGATGAAATCCTCATTTCTCATCGCGGCACCCATGAGCGGCTCGGGCAAGACGACAGTGGCTCGTGGCTTGATGGCACTGTTTGCACAGCGCGGGCAGTGTGTGCAACCCTTCAAATGCGGTCCCGACTACATCGACACGAAGTTTCACGAGGCAGTCTGCGGGCGTCCCAGCATCAATCTCGATACGTTCATGGCATCTCCGGCGCATGTGCGGGCACTTTTTTCCCGCTATGGCGGCGGGGCTGATGTGTGTGTGGTGGAAGGGATGATGGGTCTGTTCGACGGCTACGACCGCGACCGTGGGTCGTCGGCGGAGATAGCGCGGTTGCTCGGCATTCCCGTGGTGCTGGTGGTCGATGCCCGTTCGTCGGCCTATTCGATGGCTGCCCTGCTCTCAGGGTTCATCGGTTTCAGGAAAGACGTGAGGATTTCCGGCGTCATTTTTAATAAGGTAGGTTCTGCCCGGCATGTAGCCATGTTGCGGCAGGTGTGCGCCGACTTGGGCGTCGCGTTTCTCGGCTGTCTGCCTAAAAATGCCGCCTTGGAACAGGGCTCCCGTTATCTTGGCCTTGATTTCTCGAAAGAGAGCGACCTGGGCGAACTGGTGCGCCTGATAGAGAGTCATGTGGATGTAGACCGTCTGTGCTCGCTCTGTGCGGCACAGCCGTTGGAGTCCGCTGGTGAGATGTCGCCGCCCGATGAGCGGCATCTGCTCGTGGCACGCAACGATGAGTCGTTCTCGTTTCTCTATCATGAGCATGTCGCCCGGTTCCGCCATGTCAGTTTTTTCAACCCGGAGAAGGACGTGCCCTCGTTCGACGGCGTGGACGTGCTTTATCTGCCCGGCGGATATCCCGAGCGCCATGTGGAGACCCTGTCGCGCGCCGTGGCCATAAGGGAGGCTGTCAGAGACTTTGCCGGCCGTGGCGGGCATGTCTTGGCGGAGTGTGGCGGGATGATGTATCTCTGTGAGCAGATTCTGACCGATGAGGGTGCTTTCCCGATGTGCGGCGTGCTGCCCTACACCATCTCGGCGAGGAAGGCCGACCGGCGGCTGTCGCTCGGCTACAGGCGCTTCGACATCGGCGGTCACCAGTTCCGCGGCCATGAGTTTCACTATACGCAGTTTGCCGGTCATGTGCCCCCGTCGGCCGCGCAGGTCTACGACGCGCATGGCGAACCGGTGGCCGCACCGCTGTTGCGGTATAAGAACGTGTTTGCCAGCTACACCCATCTCTATTGGGGCGAGGCAGACTTGAATGTGTTATTTGAATCATAAGATATGAGGGAGATATGTACGAAGACAGGCGACGGAGGTGAGACCGGTCTCCGTGGTGGCGTGAGGGTGAAGAAAGACGACATCCGCATAGAGACCAACGGACAGATAGACCACCTCAATGCGCTCCTGGGCATCGTCAGGGCGAAATACAGCGGTGAGCGGCGGTGTCCCCGACTGCTTGCGGACATCCAGCGTGAACTGATGGTGGTGATGAGTCATATCGCCACCCCTGAGGGCATGGTCAACACCCGGGTGCTCCATGTGGCGGAGCAGACCGCTGAGATGGAGCAGTTCATCGCCAGCCGCCAGGGGCCTGCCTGCTTTGTCATTCCCGGCGACGGCGAACTGTCGGCCTTCCTCCATCTGGCGCGCACTCAGGCGCGCACCGTAGAACGCCGGATGTGGACGCTCCACCGAGAATATCCGTTGGATACGGACATCCTGAGATGGATGAACCGACTCTCCGACTATCTCTTTGTATTAGCCACAGAGGAAAGATGAAGAAGCCGACACTACATCCCGTGATGCTCGCCGGCACAGGCAGCGATGTGGGCAAGAGCGTGCTGGCGGCCGCCCTCTGCCGCATCTTCCGTCAGGACGGATATCACCCGGCGCCCTTTAAGGCGCAGAACATGGCGCTCAACTCCTATGCCACCCCCGAGGGCCTGGAGATAGGCCGCGCACAGGCCGTCCAGGCCGAGGCCGCCGGCATCCCCTGCCATACCGATATGAACCCGCTGCTGCTCAAACCGCAGTCGGACCACACCAGTCAGGTGGTGCTCCACGGCCGTCCCATCGGCAGCCGCGACGCCTATGACTTCTGGCGGCGCGGCGGTCAGTCGCCGACAGATTTCCGGAGGGAGGTCTGCCTCGCTTTCGACCGTCTGGCGTCCCGCTACAATCCCATCGTGATGGAGGGAGCGGGGAGTATCTCCGAACTCAACCTGCGTGCCACCGACCTGGTGAACCTGCCGATGGCCCGTCACGCCCATGCCGACGTCATCCTGGTGGGCGACATCGACCGTGGCGGAGTGTTCGCCTCTGTCTATGGGAGCATCGCCCTGCAGTCGGATGCCGACAGGGCACTCATCAAGGGCATCATCATCAATAAATTCCGTGGCGACCTGCGACTCTTCGACGACGGCCGACGCATGTTGGAGCAAATCTGCGGCGTCCCGGTGCTGGGGGTCGTACCTTTTTTCACCGACATTCACATCGAGGAGGAAGACAGCGTCGACCTGGCCGCCAAGTCGAGAGAGACGGCACACGGGAAGGTGAACGTGGCGGTGGTGCTCCTGCGCCACCTGTCCAATTTCACCGATTTCAATGTGCTGGAGCACGACCCGCGCCTGCACCTTTTCTATACGAGCAACACCGACGACCTGGCAAAGAGCGACATTATCATCATTCCAGGCACGAAGTCCACGCTCAGCGACCTCTATGAGTTGCGGCGCAACGGATGTGCCCAGGCCATCATCGGGGCACACCGCAGAGGGGCTACCGTGCTCGGCATCTGCGGCGGCTATCAGATGATGGGGGTGGAGGTGCTCGACCCGCAGCATCTCGAAGGCGATGTGGAGCGGTTGCCGGGCCTCGGACTCTTGCCTGTCACCACTACTCTCGCCGACGGCAAGACCACGCGCCAGGTGACGTTCAACGGCCATTGGCATGGCTATGAGATACATCAGGGGGTGACCACCCCCTTTGGCGATGCTCCGCTCCGCCCCTTTGTCACCTTCGACGACGGTCAGGCCGACGGCTATGTGGCCGACGAGCGGTGTATGGGCACCTATATCCACGGCATCCTCGACAATCCGGAGATGGTAGACAGACTTCTGGCTCCTTTCTCCGACCGGATACTGTCGGCTGCCGAACCTTTCGACTATCAGACCTTCAAGGAACGGCAGTACGACCTGCTGGCCGACCATGTGCGCAAGTATGTCGACATAGACCACCTTTATCAAATCCTGCAGGACCATGATTGACGGACACGGCGACGACCTTTTCAGATACGAGGGCATCAGGATGAACTTCAGTTCCAACATCTATGGCCATGCCGACCTCTCAGCGTTGTATGACCACCTGCGTTGCCGTATGGGCGTCATCGGCTCTTATCCCGAACCGTCGGCACGCTCGCTCGAGGTGCTCTTGGCCGACCACTATGGGGTGAGGGCCGATGAGGTGATGGTGACGAGCGGCGCCACCGATGCCATCTGGCTGGTGGCACAAGCCTTCCGACATCTGCATACCTTCAGGGTGCTGGCTCCCACGTTCAGTGAATATGAGGATGCCTGCCGCGCTTTCGGCTATCAGGAGAGCGACACTGCGGCCCTCTGCTGGCTCTGCAATCCCAACAACCCCACTGGGCAGGTGCGGGATGACGAGGAGGTGATGGCACTGGCCGGCCGGCACGAATGGCTGGTGACCGACCAGTCGTACGAAGACTACACCCTTGCCCCGGTGATGACGGCGCGTGAGGCCTTGCGACATGGGCACATCGTGCAGATACGTTCGATGACCAAAGAGTATGCAGTGCCGGGACTGAGACTGGGATTCATCATCGCCCCCGCGGCGGTCGTCGACACTCTCAGAGGCCAATACCGACCGTGGGCTGTCAACGCGCTGGCCTTGGAGGCAGGCAAATGGCTGCTCCGTGAAGGCTGTAAGGCCATCCCCGACCTGCCGGCCTATCTTGCCGAGGCGCAGCGTCTGTGCGGCAGGTTAAGGGCTGTCGATGGCATTGAGGTGACGGATACGCAGACCAACTTCATGCTCTGCAGACTCTCTCACAGTCCCGCGGCGGCGCTGAAAGACCATCTGGCGCGTGAGAAAGGGATGCTGATACGCGATGCCTCGAATATCCGGGGACTGTCAACGCGTCATTTCCGCGTGACGGCCCAACTGCCGGAGGAGAACGACGCGCTGGCGGATGCCGTCAGTGAATATATGGAGGACTTAGGCCATGGACATTGAGAATTGGATGCTTCTCGTACCCCTGCTGTTAGGATGGTTGCTCGACAAATGTCTGGGCGACCCCCTGTGGTTGCCGCATCCCGTCGTGGGTTATGGCAGGCTGATAGCCTGGGGTGAGCGGCACCTGAACAAAGGCCGCCGGCGGAAACTGAAAGGCGGTGTGATGGCCGTGACACTCATCGCCGCCACCTTTGCGGCGGTGTGGCTGCTCTGTCGTCTGCTGTCGTCGACGTCTGCCGTGGTCCGCATCCTTTTCGACACCGTCCTCGTATTCTACTGCCTGGCCGGCACCACTCTCATCCGCGAGGTGCGCGAGGTGTTTCACGCCCTCGACCGCTCCACGGAAGAGGGACGGAGGCAGGTGGCGCGTATCGTGGGGCGCGACACCTCGGAACTCTCGCCCCAGGAGGTGCGCACGGCAGCGCTTGAGACTTTAGCCGAGAACCTGAGCGACGGGGTGATAGCCCCGCTCATGTGGCTGGTGGTGGGCGGCGTGCCTGCCATGATGGCCTATAAGATGGTGAACACCCTCGACTCGATGATCGGCTACCGCACGGAGCGCTACCGTGACTTCGGTTGTGTGGCAGCCCGCATCGACGACGTGGCCAATTATATCCCCGCTCGCCTCACGGCCTTGCTGATGGTGCTGGTGGCAGGCAGGCCACGGCTCCTGTCGTTCGTCGCCCGCAACGGCCGGCGACATGCCAGTCCCAACAGCGGCTATCCCGAGGCGGCGCTGGCAGGTATCCTCGACTGCCGTTTCGGCGGTCCGCACTATTATTTCGGACAACTATTTCCCAAACCCTATATCGGTGAGAACGAGCGACCGCTGACGACGGCCGACATGCGCAGGGCTGTCGGCATCAACCTCCGGGCGGAGTCGCTCGCCATCGCCCTGTCTGTCATCATCTATTGCCTATGAAGAAAATCGTTTTGATCACCGGCGGAGCCCGCTCAGGCAAGAGCCGGTATGCCGAGCAACTGGCGCTCTCATTGAGCGACCATCCCGTCTATATGGCCACGGCTCATGTGTGGGATGAGGAATTCCGTGAGAGGGTGTGGCGTCACCAGCAGCGCCGGGGACCTGAGTGGACCAACATCGAAGAGGAGCGTCACCTGAGCCGCCATGACCTCAACGGACGGGTGGTGCTGGTAGACTGTATCACCCTGTGGTGCACGAATATCTTCACCGACCTGCAGGATGTGCAGCGGTCTTTGGAGGCACTGCAGCAGGAGTTCGACCAGTTGACGGCACAAGACGCCACCTTTATCTTCGTCACCAACGAGATAGGGATGGGCGGCGTCAGCGCCAACGCCGTGCAGCGGCAGTTCACCGACCTGCAGGGATGGATGAACCAGTATGTGGCCGAGCGTGCCGACGAGGTGATACTGATGGTCAGCGGCATCGCCGTGAAAGTGAAAGATGGACAAATAAACAACCGACAACCATGAGACAATTTCATATACAGTCACCGGATGAGACTTTTCGTCCCGCCGTTCAAGAGAAGATAGACAACCTCAACAAACCCAAAGGGGCGTTGGGGGAACTGGAGAACCTGGCGATGCAGGTGTGCCTTGTGCAACAGACACTCACACCCTCCTTGGCCTCTCCCTGCCATCTGCTGTTAGGTGGCGACCATGGCATCGAGCGTGAGGGCGTCAGTGTGTCGCCGCGTGAGGTGACGTGGCAGCAGATGGTGAATTTCACCCATGGCGGTGGCGGTGTGAACTTGTTCTGCCGTCAGCACGGGTTCCGCTTGTATATCGTCGACGTGGGGGTGGACCACGACCTTTCAGGTGTCGCGGGCATCATCGACAGGAAGATAGCGCGAGGCACACGCAATTTCCTCTATGAGGCAGCCATGACCGAGGAGGAGTACGACCGTGCCGTCGACGTGGGGGCCGCCCTTGCCGATGAGTGTGCCGACGGAGGATGCCGTGTGCTCTGCGTGGGAGAGATGGGCATCGCCAACACGTCGCCGTCGAGCATCTGGATGAGCCTTTTCTGCCAGATTCCTCTCGATGAATGCATCGGGGCGGGGGCAGGACTCGATGCTCTGGGCATCCGTCATAAGCGGGAGGTGCTCGCCCAGGCTGTGGCACGTTTCCAAAGTCAGTATCCTGCGGCCGATGTGCCCACCGTCGTCAGCTATTTTGGCGGCTATGAGATGGTGACGGCCATCGGTGCCATGCTCAGGGCCGCGGAACGGAAGGTCATCGTCCTCGTCGACGGGTTTATCATGACTGCCTGTGCGCTGGCAGCCTGCCGCCTCTGTCCCGAGGTGAGGCACTATATGGTGTTCGGGCATGCGGGCGATGAGTCGGGGCACCGCCGGATGCTCGACGCGCTCGACGCACGGCCGCTGCTCTCCCTCGGCATTCGCCTCGGCGAGGGGACGGGGGCTCTGTGCGCCTTCCCTATCCTCGACTCTGCCGTGAGGATGGTCAATGAGATGAATAATTTCGCGAATGCGAAGATCACCAAATATTTCTGAGTCGGCACAGACTCCTGCATCGTTCTGTGCGAAGAGTTAATCCATGGCGGAAGGTGGCACGTTCCCGAGATAGACGTGCGCGATTCCTTCGTCGAGGGCCGTCCGTCGGGCGGCCTTCAGTGTGGAGATAGGGGTGGGGGAGAGATGGCTCATTCGGTATTGTGGGAAGAAGCGGCTGAAGTGCAGAGGTGCTTCTGCCAGTCCGTTTCTCACCATCCATCGGCACATGTCGCGTATCATCCCCAGGTCGTCGTTGATGCCTGGAATGACCAGGTTGGTCAGTTCTATCCATACACCGGCGTCGTGCATGGCAAGGATGGTGTCGAGCACCACCGACAGCCGGCAGCCGCTCACCCGTCGGTAGATGTCGTCGCTGAACGACTTGAGGTCGATGTTGGCCGCGTCGAGCCAGGGCAGCAAGTCCGACAAGGGCTGCCGGCACACATAACCCGCCGTGACGAGGATGTTCCACAGGTGGTGCTCATGAGCCAGGCGGGCGGTGTCGGTCACATATTCCAGATAGGTGAGCGGTTCCGTGTAAGTATAGGCGATGCCGGGACAATGGTGCTCCTCGCACACACGCACCACGTCTTCTGGCATGAGCGAATAGGAGCGCACTTGTTCGGGTGCCACCTGTGAGATGTCGTGGTTCTGGCAGTTGAGGCATCTCAGATTGCAACCGGTACAGGCGATAGAGAGACATTGGGTGCCTGGGTGGAAGTGATAGAGGGGCTTCTTCTCTATGGGGTCGATGGCCAGCGCACAGGGGCGACCATAGACCACGCTCATGAGACGGCCGTTGACGACGCGGCGGCTGCGGCATCTGCCGCACTGCCCTTCTGTCATTCGGCAGTGGTGCGGACAGAGTTGGCACTCTATGGTGTCGTTTCCTATCGGCAAACTGTATCGGCTTTCCATCATTCTTCTATATAACAAAATTGATACTCTCATAGTAGAGACGGGATTCTTCCCGTCTTAGTGCTCACTGTGCCAATTATCCTGTGGCATTTTTCTGGTGAGACGGGAAGAATCCCGTCTCTACAGCGAGCTCATCCCTTATGGTGTAACTGTTATATCACGCCTTTGTTTTCGGAGCCGCCGAAAAGGACGCTGCAAATATAGTGAAAGCCGAGAGCAATGCAAAACAAAATACGAAGTTTTTGTTTTCATTGCCGAGGCGCATCCCCCCCCACCTCCAAGTCAGAGACAGGGCAGGTGAACAAGGGGAGTTTCCAACGAAGTAGGGTGTTAAAGAAAAAGTGGCACGTAAATGCCACTTTTTCTATTTGATGCGCAACTTTCTTGGAGACTATTTCTGTCTCAGCACCGTGGTGTATTTCAGCGTCACCGTGCC
>CADBLU010000286.1 GCA_902795605.1 uncultured Prevotellaceae bacterium
CGAGGAGGGCGCCAGCCTCGAAGAGGTGACGGCAGCCATCAAGGCCGACCCCTATTTCGCCAGCGACGAGACGCATGTGTTTGCCGTCGACTCCGTCGACGACGTGAAGGATATGGGCCATGGCGTCAACCTCGTGCGCAAGGGTGTCAGCGGCAAAACACAGAACCAGCGACTGGAGTTCAACATGAGCATCAACAACCCCGCTCTCACCGGTCAGGTGCTGGTGAACGTGGCACGCGCCTCCATGCGCCAGCAGCCAGGATGCTACACGATGATCGAAATCCCCGTCATCGACATGCTCCCCGGCGACCGCGAGAACCTCATCAGCCACCTGGTATAAAAAATCTAGAAGATCTAGAGCATCTAGAATAGCTAGGATTTCTAGTATTTCTAGTTTTTCTAGTTTTCCTAGAATTTCTAGAGCCTCTAGAAAACCCAGAATATCCTGAGCATTTAGCTCATCAATAGTCATCTTTAGCCATAAAGGGCCGCCGAGAATCCACTCGGCGGCCCATCTTATTATGGATGGCAGTTCATTTTGGCTTTTTATTGATGGCTGTCTATTATTGCTTTTTTGGATGACTGCTCATTTTGTTTTTTGGTGATTGTCATCTCGCAAAGGCCTGTCGCCACGGTGATGACATCCCTGCAAAAATCCCTTCAGTTCAGAGATCTGCCATATACTCCAAAGCCTCTGCCACTGTCATCGTGGGCAGGTTGCAGAAGGTGGACGTGAGTTGCCACAGTTTCACTTCGTCATCGTCGATATTGCCATCAACAATCATCAAAGCACCGAGGAAGGCGCCCACATATTTCTTGCGCTCCTCGTCAAAGCCCGACACTGTGGTCAGCGCATCAACGAAACTCAGGTTCTCCGACTCAGTGAAAAGACCGGGGAAATCATCCCTGTCCACACCCAGGCGCTCCATCTCCATGACCCAGGTGCTCATCTCGTTCTCTTCCACCTTGCCATCGGCAGCTATCATCGCATTGGCGAGTTTCACGATGGCTATCAATTCATTTCTCTCAAAACTAATTCCCATGATTGTCTTATTATGTTTTTGATTACACTTTTCTTTCGGATGGTTGCAGGTATATTTAAGTTCACTCGGTCATCCCTATGCTCATTCACAGGCCGAGATGGCTGAGCGCTATTTTTTGCAAAAATACGAAAACATACTGACTTCACCGGCTTTTTTCCTTTCTTTTTTCTTATCTTTTTCATCATCCTTTTTCCTTTTTTCTTTTTTTTATCTTTTTTCCGTGGGCTGATGCTCAGCAGCAGCACGCCGCCCAGCCGTTATAGGATGGATGATCGCGACGGCCAAGCCGCCGCCTACGGAAAAAGCAAGCCATCGCCTTAGGAAAAAGCAAGCCGCCGCCTACGGAAGAAGCAAGCCACCGCCTATGGGAAATCCATGCCACCGCCATTCCCAAGAAGAGCCTTTTAAAAGGGCCCTCAAAAAAAGCCATTAGAACAGCTTTTAGAATGCCCATTAAAGCCCCTCCGTTTTGGTGTCTGGTAGGCTGCGGCACTGCCGCAGCAATCCCCCAAATAGGGCCGAGAAACCGAGAAAAGAGCAAAAAAATGAAAAAAAATAAATCAAAAGATAGAAATTTTGCCTGATTCATGTCTATTTCAATGTAAGGCGACCGGAAACGGTTTGCAGAGAGAGAAAAAACATTATTGTTTAACTTTTTAATTGACAAGAAAATGATAACAACTGGAGCATTATTCAAGATCGCATTCGGACTCTACAAGTACTGGATGATCTGCATGTAATTGAGTGAAAATAAGTGATACCATTCTGCCTCAACGACCATTGATCGCGAAATAAGCGAAAACACTCCACACAAGAACGGCGACACAGAGATTTCCTCTGTGCCGCTGTCTTTTTATAGAGCCGCCTGCTTTTGCCACTGCCGCCATCTTTCTGTAGAGCCGTCGGAAAAAAGCAGGGCAGAAACCGCTCGTCTGTGCTCTCTTTTTCTTACCTTTGCACCATGACAAAAATTCAGACGACAAAACGGCTCATGCTAATGCTGCTGTGCCTATGCCCGGCGATATGGGCGATGGCTGGCGACGGCAAGCTGACCGGCAGAGTGATAGGTACGGCTGAGACGGTGGACTATACCACTTTCGGCAAATCGACCACCGCCAACACCGCCGCAATGGCTTTCGACGGCCGCCTCGACACCTTCTTCGCCTCATGGGAGCGCAGCTACACCTGGACAGGACTCGACCTGGGCAGCAAGCACGTCATCACGAAGGTGGGATGGTCGCCGCGCAACGACGTGCACGGAGAGGAGCGCGTAGTCCTGGCGGTGTTTGAAGGTGCCAACCGCGACGACTTCATGGACGCGCTGCCCCTCTGCATCATTACCGAGCGGGGGCAGATCGGCGTGATGTCGTATGCCGACGTCGACTGCTCCGCAGGATTCCGCTATGTGAGGTATGTGGGGCCTTCCGACGCCCGGTGCAACATTGCCGAAGTAGAGTTCTACGGCCATCAGGGAGAAGGCGACGACAGCCATCTCTATACCCTCACCAACCTGCCCACGGTGAGTATCCATACCACCGACGGCGTCATCCCCTACGACAAGGAGACCGACATCGAGGCCACGATATCGGTCATCGCCCAAGGTGAGGAGCGGCTGCTGGCAGTGCCGGGAGGCATCAGGGAGCGCGGCAACTACTCACGCACCTTCCCCAAGAAGCCCTACCGCATCAAGTTCGACAAAAAGCAGCATGTGCTCGACGCTCCCGCCAAGGCGAAGAAATGGACCCTCATCAACAACTACGGCGACAAGACACTCATGCGCAACCTGCTTGCTTTCGAACTCAGCCGACGCTTGGGAATGCCCTACACGCCCTATGGCCGGGCGGTGGACGTGCTGCTCAACGGCGAATACAAGGGGTGCTACCAACTCTGCGACCAGGTGAACATCAACAAAAACAGGGTGGACATCGAAGAGATGACCCCGCAGGATGTCTCTGGCGAAGCGCTCACTGGCGGCTATTTCTTCGAGATCGACGCCTATGCCGACCAGGAGCGCTCATGGTTCTGGTCGTCGGCAGGCAACCCCGTGACCATCAAGTCGCCCGACGAGGACTCCATCACCACCTCGCAGTTCTACTACATCAACAGCCATTTCAACAAGATGGAGAGCCAGTGGAAGACCTATCTCGACCTCAACACGTTCCTCCGCCACTTCCTCGTGGGAGAACTGTCGGGCAATACCGACACCTACTGGAGCGTGTTCATGTATAAGCATCGCAACGACGACCACGTCTACACCGGCCCCGTCTGGGACTTCGACCTCGCCTTCAACAACGACAACCGCACCTATCCCGTCAATTCCAAGAGCGACTATATCTACCGCAGCGGCGGCAGCTGCGCAGGCAGAATGCGCAACTTCGTCGACCGCATCGTCATCCAGGATGCCACGGCACGGGCAAGGCTGGTGCAACTGTGGGATGAAGCCCGGCAGAACGGGCTCAGCAAGGAGAGCCTCACGGCTGTCGTCGACCAATATGAGAAAGAACTCGAACAGTCGCAGGCACTCAACTTCATGCGCTGGCCCATCATGCAGCAGTGGGTGCACCAGAACCCTGCGATATGGGGCAGCTACGCCCAGGAGGTGGAGAACGTGAGGCGGTTCATCGGCGACCGCGTGGGATGGATGGACAAACGGTTAGGCTACACCTTCATCCCCTCAGACATCAGCGACGCGCCCTTCGACCCCGGCATGCCCTGCCAGGTGTTCAACCTCTCTGGAAGATACTGCGGAAACACCCTCGAGGGTCTGCCTCACGGCGTCTATATCCTGCGTCAAGGCGGCCGTACGCGGAAGGTGACCCTCTGACCATTGAATCCTGACCATACATACGAAACATGAACGACAGCATCAAATATCCTGCCAACGACAAGGGAATGAACGCACGCATCCGGCGCCTGCGCCAGGAGAGCATCGACACTCCCACCACACTGAGCATCGAGAGGGCACTCATAGAGACCGCCTTCTACAAAAAGAACTACGGCACGATGCCCACACCCGTGCTCAGGGCACGCAACTTCCTCGAAATCTGCGAGAAGAAAACCATCTATATCGGTCGCGACGAACTCATCGTGGGCGAGAGAGGACCGAGGCCCAAGGCCGTGCCCACTTTTCCGGAACTCACCTGCCACTCCGTGGAAGACCTGCACACACTCAACCAGCGGCCGCTGCAGCCTTATGCCATCAGCCAGGAAGACATCGACCGCTACGCCGAGGAGGTCATCCCCTACTGGCAGGGGAAGACGCAGCGAGAGCGTATCTTCAACCACGTGTCGGAGGAATGGAGCGAAGCCTACCACGCCGGCGTGTTCACTG
The DNA here is from genome assembly GCA_902795605.1 of uncultured Prevotellaceae bacterium. Classification (GTDB taxonomy): domain Bacteria; phylum Bacteroidota; class Bacteroidia; order Bacteroidales; family Bacteroidaceae; genus Prevotella. The sequence continues at coordinate 4,375 of CADBLU010000286.1, forward strand.
AGTTTATGGAACAGCGGGCCGCGGGCCACACCGCCATGGACGGCAAGATGTATCACGAGGGACTGCTTGACGTGAAGGAACGCATCCAGCGCCGCATCGCCCAACTCGACTATATCTACGACCCGGAGGCCACCGACAAGCAGCAGGAACTGGAGGCGATGGCCATCTCGTGCGACGCCGCCATCCTACTGGCCGAGCGCCACGCCCAACTGGCCGACGAACTGGCCGCCAAAGAGCAGGACCCGCAACGGCGGAGCGAACTGCAGAAAATCGCCGACGTATGCCGGTGGGTGCCAGCCCATGCCCCGCGCGACCTCTGGGAGGCCATACAGATGTACTGGTTTGTGCATCTGGGCACCGTCACCGAACTCAACGGCTGGGACTCGATGAACCCGGGACATATCGACCAGCATCTCTATCCTTTCTATCAGAAAGGTTTGGCCGACAGCACACTCACCCGCGAGCAGGCCAAAGAGCTCCTCTGCTGCCTGTGGATCAAGTTCAACAACCAGCCCGCACCGCCAAAGGTGGGTGTCACCGCCCTGGAGTCGGGCACCTACAACGACTTCACCAACATCAATATCGGAGGCATCGACCGCGAGGGACACAGCGCAGCCAACGACCTCTCATACATGATACTCGAGATACAGGAGGAACTGCACCAGCTGCAACCGGGACTGAGCATACACATCGCCCACGACACCCCCGACGACTTCCTGCTCGAAGGCATCAGGGTCATCAGGCACGGACACGGCTACCCCTCTATCTTCAATCCCGACACCTATGTGCAGGAGATGACACGGGCGGGAAAGAGCATCGGGGACGCACGCGAGGGAGGATGCTCCGGATGCATCGAGGTGGGCGCCTTCGGCAAGGAGGCCTATCTGCTCACCGGCTATCTCAACACGCCTAAAATACTGGAAATCACGCTCAACAACGGTACCGACCCCGAGACGGGACGCCCCCTCGGACTGAAGACCGGCGACCCGCGCTCGTTTGCCGACTACGACCAGCTCTATGAGGCATGGCACCGGCAGATGACCTATTTCGTCAATCTCAAACTGTCGGTCAACAACTACATCGAGCGTATGTTCTCGCTCTACGCTCCGGCCACCTTCCTAAGCCTCTTCATCGACGACTGCATAGAAAAAGGCAAAGACTACTACAGCGGTGGCGCACGCTACAACACCACCTATATCCAGTGCACCGGACTGGGCACCCTCACTGACAGTCTCGCCGCACTCAAGAAGCATGTCTTCGAAGAACGGCGCTACACCATGGATGAGATGCTCGGCGCACTGGCCTCCAACTTCGAGGGCAAAGAGGTAATGAGACAGTATATCCGCCACCATACCCCCTTCTTCGGCAACGACGACGCATACGCTGACGACATCGCCGTGCGCGTCTACGACGACCTGGTGGAGGCCATCGAGGGCCGTCCCAACACCCGCGGCGGACAGACCCACCTCAATATGCTCAGCACCACCTGCCACAACTATTTCGGTTCGGTGTGCGGAGCCACGCCCAACGGACGGCTGGCACACTTCGCCATCAGCGACGGCACCTCGCCGGCCCACGGCTCCGACGTGCACGGCCCCACGGCAGTCATCAAGTCGCTCGGCAAACTCGACCAGACCAAGAGCGGCGGCACGCTGCTCAACATGCGCTTCGTGCCGGCACTGCTCAAGCGCGATGAGGACCGGCGCAAACTGGCAAGCCTCATCCGCACTTATTTCAAGTTGGGCGGGCATCACATACAGTTCAATATCGTCGACACGGCCACGCTCCACGACGCGCAGGCGCACCCCGAGGAATACCGCGACCTGCTGGTGAGGGTGGCAGGCTACTCCGACTATTTCAACGACATGACCCTGCAACTGCAAAACGAAATCATCGCCCGCACTGAGAACGACGTGCTCTGAGCGAAGGCTCCCCTACCCCATATCCCACATTGCCCGACATGCCACTCATCTTCGACATCAAGCGATATGCCATCAACGACGGACCAGGCATCCGCACCACCCTGTTTCTCAAGGGATGCCCCCTGAGGTGCGTGTGGTGCCACAACCCGGAGAGTTGGAGCACCCAACCGCAACTGCTCTACAAGAAGGGCAAATGCCTGAGGTGCGGCACCTGCGTGCGACTCTGCCCGCAACAGGCGCTCCACCTGGGCGAGGAGGGCATCACCCTCGATGCCGGCCGCTGCACCCACTGCGGCCTGTGCACCGACGAATGCCCCACGATGGCGCTGGAGACGTGCGGCCGCGAATGGACGACAGAGCAACTGATGGCTGAGATAGAGAAAGAGCGCTACGTGATGGAGGACAGCGGAGGCGGTGTGACACTGTGCGGCGGCGAACCGCTCATGCATCCCGACGACACGCTAGCCCTGCTGCACGCCCTGGGACAGCGGGGCTTCCACCGGGTGGTGGACACATCGCTACACGCGCCACGACAAGTGGTGGCCGACGTGGCGGCGGCCTGCGAACTGCTGCTCGTCGACATCAAGATGATGGATGCGGCACGCCACCGACTGCTGACAGGTGTCGACAACGCGCTCATCCTCAGCAATATCCAATGGCTGGCCAAAGAAGGCCATGACTTTTCTATCCGCATCCCGCTGATTGAAGGAGTGAACGCCGACGACGGCAACCTAACGCAGACGGCCGATTTCCTGGAGGCGCTGCCATGGCAAAGGCGCACCATCCACCTGCTGCCCTATCACGACATGGGCAGAGACAAACATTTCCGCATGTGGAGCACCTATAACCCACAGTGCCGTGTCATGCTGCCGCCCTCAGAGGAGCGGATGCAGCATGCCACGGCACTGCTGAGCCAAAGGGGATTCAACGTCGTTATCGGCGGGTGACGACCACTTTACGGCCGTCGACGACATAGATGCCGGGAGCCACGGGCTGCGACACCCGCTGACCGCCGACAGTATAGACACCCTGAGAGGCGGTGCCGGCAACGGAGAGCGGGCGGATGCCTGTGGTAGAGGCCACCGACACCTTGGTGAGCCTGAGGCCATGACCTTGGATGACGATGCCTTTCTGCTGGATGACCTTCAGCACATCAGCACTGAAAGCGATAGAGGTGACATGAGGCGTGCCTGTCCCCGTGGAATAATAATTGCTGGGCGAGAAGTCGCCAGTGAACGAAGAGGTGCCGACGGTGAAAGGAATCATCTGGCTCCAGTCGCCATAGAAGAGTTGGAGGTCATCGTAGTCCTTGTAGTCCTGCGTGTAGGAGACCACCAGGCGCACACTCTCGTCCTTCCCTTCGAAGAGTGAGGAGGGCACCGACAATTGGAGACCGTCGCCCCAGTCGAGCACGGCATCGCCCTCCCAGAAAAGCAGTCCGCCCTCACCGTCATCCTCACCGGGAGTCTCTGGTTCCTTGTATTCAGTTCCGGCCCCTTCGGTAATGCCCTTGAGGAAATAGGTATTTCCCACGGCCATTCCCTGCCAGCGCTTGAAGATGCCGAAGTTTTCCGAACCGTTGTTGAAGGCGTTGTTGTCCCACACGAAAGCGGCAAAGCCGTGACTTCTCGCCTCCGACACCACACACTTCAGGTAATACTGCATATTCTCCTGCTGCGTCTGCTTGTCGTCCTCCGTAAAGTGGTTGGCCACGCCATATTCGCCCATCACCACGCCGAGGCCCTTTTTGCCCCAAGTGTTGCGGATGCGGTCGAAGAGATTGGTGATGGTCTGTTCGGTGCTGCTCGTCAGTATGCGGCCCTTGTCCTTGTAGGCATTGCCCCAATAATAATAGGTACAGTTGCCGCAATACTCATAGGGGTCGTAGTAATGGAACTCCACGCTGAGCCTTCCCTCCACCTTGTCCTGAGGCACCTCCAGTCCGCTGAGTCCGTGATAGGGACTGCAAGCGAAGGTCTGCACCACAAGATTGCGGTAGTAGTTCTTGCCTCCGGTGGCCCTGACGGCATCGACGAAGGTCTGGTTGTAGCTGTTCTGCACGGCCTGCTGCTCCGCGGTGGGAGCTGCCCAGTTGACCGTGGTCTCGTTGGTGCCGGCGAAGATGAGTTTCTCGCCATAGTCGCGGAAACAGGTGGCGATGTCGTTCCAGAGGGCACCGAGCATGCGGTTGTTCTCCGCCTGCTTGTTATAGTAAGGGTTGCGGTCGTACCAGTCCTCGTGATGGGTGTTGATGATGACATACATGTCCTCCTCAAGACACCAGTCCACCACCTCTTTCACACGGGTCATCCAACTCTCCTGCACCTTCATCGTCTGACGGTCGGTCACATGATTGATCCACCTCACAGGAATCCTGATGGCATTGAATCCGGCCTCTTTCACGGCCTTGATCATGGCCTTCGTGGTCTTGGGGTTTCCCCACTCAGTCTCGCTGCTCGGACACTCGAGCGAATTGCCGAGGTTCCAGCCCATCACCACGTTGCGGGTCCACTCCTGAGCGGTCAGCTCCATGCCCTCGCTGTCGGGGGCCACAGTCTGAGCGTTGCCGCCCAAGGTGAACACCGAGAGCAGCAACGCCAGCATGGTTTTTCTCATTTTTTTCTTCATTCTTGTCTTCTTGTTTAGGTTGATTTTAGAAACTTTCATTTTGCCTCCCCTGGCGGGAGGGAGGTATAGGGGGTGCGGATACGGACTAATTGATCAGATAGATCTTTTTCTGGCCCTGATACACGCACACCACTGTGGAACGGCCGTCGCTCACAGGCCCGACAGTGATTTGCACCGAGGGATCGCTGGCGGTGACCTTAATCACCGAGTTTGCCTTGAGCGGAGCATAAGCCTGATAGTGGGAGGCGTCGGTATAGCCGTTGGCATTCGACGCACGCACAGGAGCCTGCGGGAGACGCACCTCGCGGCCGTCGACGGTGATGGTGACCGTAGGCACGGCGGCAGGCTCACACTTCTCACCCTGACGCGAGAAACCGAGTCCGTGGAGGTCGAAGAGGCCCTGGGGACGGCGGGGCTGCTGCGGTCCGAACCGCGGACGGTCGTTGGCTGGCTGCTCCACCTCAGGTCCTTCGGCCACGAGATAGATGGCGTGCTTGCCTGTGAGTCCCTCCACGTCGGGCACGGCCACCTGATACGTAGTGGCCTGCTTCGGAGCATCAGCGGGCACGTCGAGCACGGCTATCTCACGTCCTTTCCATGTGTCGTTGGCGTAAGGTCCGTCGAGCATCACATGCACCTTGAAGGCACCTTTGCCACCGGGAGTGAGGCACAGATTGAGTTTTGCGCCGTCGCCCTTTTTCACACCCTCGAAAGCCTTCACACCCTTCTGGGTCTTCTCCAGGCCGCCGAAGCCGAAGTATTTGAATCCGACGATGCCGCGGTTGGTGATGCCGGCCAGGTCCATGCTGTTGTTCCACACGTCGTGGTTGTCTTGCAGCCAGTCGTTGCCGGTCATATAGCAGGCGAGACCGGCCGAATAGTAGTTGTAGGGAGGCAGACCGAAAATCTGGAAGCCTTCGGAGGTGACCTCGGCGCCGCGGTAGGTCATACCGTCGGAAGCGAAGGCTGTCCACTCATTGTTCTTGGTGTAGGGGTCATAGGCCACGATACTCACCTTGCCGCCTTTGGCCACCGATTTCTTGTCGCAGACGATTTTCACGGGTGCCACCATCGCCTGGCGGGCATTGCCGAAGCCGCGCGGCGGACGATGATAGAACACATACCACTGTCCGTTGATCTCCTGCAGCGAACCGTGAGTGTTGTGGGCGGCGTTGGTGGTGGTGAGATGGGTGCCGTCCTCATTGGGCACCACACCGCGTGAGTCGACGAGCACGCCTCCCGACCGCCACGGTCCGAGCGGACTGTCGCCATAGGCATAGCGCAGGGCGGAATTGGTGGAGCCGAGACCATAGTCGGGACCAGAATAGCCGGAGAACACCATCACATATTTGTTGCCCACCTGACGGATAGACGAGGCTTCGAAGAAGTTGAAGTCGCCGGGGTCCTGACCTTTGTAGAGCGAGGGATAGGTGGTGCCCGGAGGATCGAGCAGCACGCCGTAGCGCTCGCTGGCGGGGATGAAATAGTCGTGCAGCTGGGTGCCCTCACGCATCGAATACATATTGTCGGGATCGAGTTCGCAAGCTGTGGAATGACGGAAGCCATAGAACACGTAGGCACGGAAGCCGCGGGCAAAGTCGGGGTCCTTCTTGTCGGTCACCTGCTCGATGAACACTGAGGGGTCGAAGTCGATCAGCGAACCGGGCAGGCAGCGGCGACCGTCTTCGGTGAGGTTGACAGGAGTGAAGGGACCATTGGGGCGGTCGCCCTTGCACACCATGGCAATTCTACCCCATCCGCGTGAGTGGGGATAGAGATAGTAGGTCTTGCGACCAGTGGTCTTGTCACGCACCTCCACCAGGTCGGGGGCAAACATCGTGTCCCACTGTCCATCCACATAGTGAGTGAAGATAGGACCTTCGTCACGCCACTGGCTCAGGTCTTCCACGGGAGCCGACCACAGACGGATGTCATTGCCACAGTAGGCTGTGTAGGTCAGGTCGTGAGAGCCTACGATATAGGCACGATAACGCCCGGGCTGGTCGGGGTCTTCAAACACTCGCGGCTCACCGTCGGGGAGATGCTCCCACAACGGCAGGTAGGGGTTCTGGGCACTGGCCGACAAAACTGCCAGCAGTGACAGCAACTGTAAGAATAGATACTTTTTCATGAGTAAAATAGTGATAATTGATTCTGTGGGCAAAATTACGCACTTTTCTCCGCATTTTGTTTACTATTTGTTTCTATTTCTTTCAAACATGTAAAGAAACGGGCGAAATGACTGACTATATGCTTGTGATACAAAACCCACAACAATCTGCAACTTCAAGGTGACCGATGGCATACACCAAAATCTTTTATGGATGGTTGGATGATTGAAAAATTATTCCTAAATTTGCAAAAACTATCCATTGAGCCATGCAACAGCAGATGACAGACAAGCCAAAGCGCATCCCATACGGCATGCAAAATTGGGAGGACGTGCGCCTCGAC
>CADBLU010000287.1 GCA_902795605.1 uncultured Prevotellaceae bacterium
CGTTTTTATTTTGCTTTTCACTCGCCTTTCACAAGTTTTGCGATAACATCGCGAAAATAGGATGCGGCTCGGAAAAGAAAATAAAAAACTTCTTTTTTATTTTGCTTTTCACTCGCCTTTCACTATTTTTGCAGAAAAAAGGAGAGAATGACAAATAACAGAAAGAAGGCACTGGATACCTATAAGGAAGAAATCGGTGCCACGCCGCTTTTGAGTGACGAAAAGGAACGCGAATTGGCTGAACGTATACAGCAGGGCGACGACAAGGCGATCGCCACGTTGGTGGAGGCCAATCTGCGCTTTGTGCTCACCATCGCCAACGGCTACCGCGACCGCGGAGTGTCGTACGACGACCTTGTCAGTGAAGGAAATGTGGGTCTGCTGAAGGCCGCCAAGCGCTTCAGTCCCTATCCCGGCAAGCGTTTCGTGAAGTTTGCCGCGCCCATCATCCGCAGTGAGATGGAGCGGTTCATCGAGCAGCACACAGGCCTTTACAAGGTGCCGCGGGCTGAGCGCACTGCTGCCGAGACCCGCATGAGTCATCCGGTGTCGGTGGATGCCCCCATTCCTGTGGGGAGCCAGAACAATTTCAACTTGCTCAACCTGTTGGAGAATGCCGATTCTCCCTATGCCGACAGCGCCCTGCTGAAAGAGACCAGCGAGGCCCGTCTGCAGCAGGTGCTGACACTCCTCGACGAACGGCAGCGCCAAGTCATCTCGCTCATCTATGGCATCGGCGGCGAGCGCCACACCATGGCCGAGGTGGGTATGTTGATGCACCTCACCCGTGAGCGTGTGAGGCAGATCCGCGACAAGGCCTTGCGCCGACTCGGCAAGGTGAAGTCGATGAAGTTATGATTCTTTGTTGCCTACTTTGTCGCCCACTTGCAACTCTTTGGTGTTGACGCTGCCCACACCGTTCGTCTCACACTTGTAAGACTTTACCTGGCCTTTCAGGTTGAAGGTGCCCACACCATTGATAGCGCAGTTGAGTGACCCTGAATTGCTGAAGGTGGCATCGACAGAGCCTACACCGTTCATGGTCATCGAGATGTCGTTTGCCGTCACGTCCTGAAGACTGACGGAGCCGGTGCCGTCGACATTGACTTTCAGCACATCGCTGTGGATACTCTCCGCCATGATAGATCCCGCCCCGTTCATATTGAATGACAGGGCATCCGACTTGATTTCCCCTTTGAGCTGAGCCGAACCGGCTCCTTCCAGGTCAAGGGCTTGCAGGGTTTTGCTCCTGACCACGACCTTCACGCTGCCGTTGTGGAAGAAATCATTTTGTTTCTCTTTGATGATGAGCCTTCCGTCCTCGTTCACAATGGCGATATTGTCGACGAACGACTCACCGCCACTCACCACCACCTTCACGGAGTCGGAAGGCTCATAAATCAGTTCGCAGGGGGCCTGAACGCTGATTTTGTCGAAGTCGCCGATGTCGTCAATCTTGTGGGTCTTCTTCGGTTCATTGGGGTCGTGGCGGAGGTTCTTGAGGCAAGAAGTGCACAAAAGGGCGGCTGCCAATGCCGCCAGAAGAAAGATGTTTCTTTTCATTTTTGAGGGGGGATTATTTAGATGTCGTTATTTCGTTATTACGTTATTACGTCATTTCGTTATTTCGTGATCACGTCATTTCGAGATTTCATCATTTATTATCTCAGGGCTGTGTGGTTGTGAGTTTGAGTTTCTCGGCCTTGAGTTTTCCTTCTCTTGGGGTGACGGTGAGGGTGATGTCGCCGGGGGAGTGGCCGGCACGGAGGATGACCATGGCAGAGCCGTTGTAGAGGTTGCGGAAGGTGGTGACGTTGGCTTCGTCGGAGATCATGTCGCCGTTGGTGACGGCCACGACGGCAGCATCGCCGTCGACGGTGAACTCCAACTCATCCTGGGCGGTGAAGGCGCGGCGGCCCTTGCTGTCGACGGCATGCACGCGCACATGCATCAGGTCGGTGCCGTCGGCGAACCAGGTGTGGTCGTCGGGTGTCAGTTGCAGTTTTTTTGCCTCGCCGGAGGTGTCCACGCGGTGGCGTGCCACCACCTCTCCGCCGTTCATGGCCACAGCCTCGATATATCCGTCGGCATACTCCACCTGGTCCCAGCGCATCTTGTTGCGCTTCTTCGGGTCGTTGGTGTTGGTTTGCGTGCCGTAGCTCTTGCCGTTGACGATGAGTTCCACTTCCTCGGCATTGCTGTAGGCGTAGACGGTGAGCATCTGTCCCGGCCGGCGGTTCCAGTGGTCGCTATAGCGTTCGCCGCCAAACTTGATGCCGTTCCATTCGGAGTCGTCGGCCACATCGTCGACGATGCTCACATGCACTATCGGCTCATCCTCTTTGAAGACGCTCTTGAGGAAATAGGCCATCGGCTTGGGCTCAAGGGCGATGTCGAACACGCCCTCTGTCCATCCCTTGGCGGGCCATCCCCGCGATTCGCCTAAATAGTCGATCATGCCCCAGTAGGCCAGTCCCACCACCTTGTCGAGATTCATCTCGTAGTAGTTGGGCCCCATCATCGGCAGGTTGGCCTCACTCTGGTAGAAGATCATCCACGGGAAGCGCCTTCCGTCGCCGGGGAAGTACATATAGCGGTAGTTATAGGCGGCGATGTCGGTCTCCAGGGCCAGCGGTGCAGGCAGAGAGTCGGTCTTGAGGTCGCGGCCGCGCGGGTGCATAGCCACTGTCACGAGCCGTGTGCTGTCGTAGCGCAGCAGCAGTTGCTTCTGCATCCTGTAGGGAGTGACTCCCCAGTCGTTGTAAGGCAGGTTGGCATAGGTCTGCAGTTCGTTGCCGAGGCTCCAGAGGACCACCGACGGGTGGTTGCGGTCGCGCTTGATAAACTCCGGCACGTCTTTCTGCCACTGGTCGGTCCACTCTTTGCGGCCGCCGGTGAACTGTCGCAGCCATTTGTCGTAGAGCTCGTCGACGACGAGGATGCCGTTCTCGTCGCAGAGGCGGAGGAAGTCTTCGCTATAGGGGTTGTGCGAGGTGCGCACATGATTGAATCCCCACTGCTTGAGCATCTTCAGGCGTTTGTCGATGGCACGCGGGTAGGCGGCGGCACCGAGGGCGCCGAGGCTGTGGTGGTTGGCGATGCCTTTCCATATCACTTTCTTGCCGTTGAGTTTGAAGCCGAACTCCGGAGAGAACTCTATCGTGCGCACGCCGAAGTGCGTCTCCACACAGTCGGTCGCCTGTCCGTCGGCCCGCTGCAGTTCGACGGTGAGATGGTAGAGGTATGGGTCTTCGCAGCTCCAGAGGTGAGGATGGCTGAGAGGGATGTCGTCGAGGCGGTATTCGTAGACCTTCATTTTCCTGTTCCACGCGATGTCGGTGGTCTTGTCGGCCACGGTCTGACCCTCGGCGTCGGTGATGACGGCGCGCACCTTGAGGTGGTCGGTGCGCAGCGAGCAGGCGATGTCGGTCTGAATGGCCACCACTGCGGTGTCTTCATTGGCCACGGGAGTGGTGATATACAGCGGGTGTCGCGGCATATAGAGGTTGCGGTCGGTGATGTTGAGAGCCACGTCGCGTATCAGTCCGCCGCCGGTATACCATCTGGAGTTGAGTGGCTCCTGGGTGTTGGCTTTCACGGCGATGACGTTCTGCTCGCCGAAGCGCAGCAGCCGTGTGATGTCGATCTCGAACCCTAAGTAGCCGTAGTCGGTACCGCCGATGTGCTGTCCGTTGAGATAGACATCGCCCACATACATGATGCCCTGGAAGTCGAGCAGCACACGCCGGTCGCGCCAGCGCTCGTCGGGGATGAGGGTGCGCGCATACCATCCGATGCCCATCTCCTTGAATCCTCTGGCGCTGAGGCGGCTTTTGAAATTGCTGGCCTGGTCGCTGTTGTCGGCTTTCTCGTCGTCGGAGGGTGCCACCCACGGCTGTTCTATCTGGAAGTCGTGGGGCACGTCGATGGTGCGCCATTCCTCGGTGATGTCTTCGAAGTTGGAGGCGGTGGGGATGGTGGGGATGTCGCCGGCGTGGAATAGCCATCCGAAGTTGAGGTTGATATGCTCGCGGGGGCCGGGAGCTGCCCATGCGCTGGCTGTCAGCAGCAGGGAGATGAGGGTGGTGAGGATTTTCATTTTTTTATTGGGGGGTGATGGGGGTGATGGGCTTGATGGGTCTAATGGGTCTAATGGGTCTAATGGGCTTTATGGGCTTGATGGGCTTGATGGGAGCTAATAGAACTAATGAGAACTTAATGGGCGAGGAGGCGCACGGTGGAGTTGAGGCCGCTGGGGGTGGGGGGCCACTGGTCGTAGGTGGTCTTTTTGTAGTTGAGGTCTACGACATTGATTTCTTCCATGATGCGCCATACTTCGCCACGGCGGTCCATGTCGGAGATGCGGTTGGCGGGCAGGTTGGTCACCTCGATGCGCACTTCGTTCTTTCCCTTGTGGAAGCACTGCCCGAGGGGCATGGTGAAGGGCACGCTCCACGCGCAGCCCATGTATTGGCCGTTGATATAGACGCGGGCACTCTCGCGCACGTCGCCCAGGTCGATGGTCCATGTCTTGGCTGCCTGGTGCTTGTTCATCTTTATAATGGTGGTGTAGACACCGGTGCCCATGGTGACGGCGGTGGAGGCGTCGAGGCCCTCCCACGTCTGCAGGTGGTCGAGGGCGTAGGTCTTCTCAACGGCAGGAGCCTCCTCGGTGAAGGCCAGTTGCCATGGGAGTCCGCCGAGGTCGAGGGTATCGGTGGGGACTACGGGCTGTCCGAGGGTGACGGCGGGCCGTTCGGCGAGGGGGCGGTCGAAGGTCTGGAGGATCATCGACTCACCGGAGCGCAGGCACACATACACTTTGCCGCCCTCGGTCTTGGCGGCCTTGATGTCGCCTGTGAGCGGGTCGAACCAGGCGGCGTCGGCCATGGTGACGGCCAGCGGCATCCATGCCGCCTTGTCCTCACCGGTGAGGTTGGCGATGAAGTAGTGGTGGCCTTGGTCGTTGGTGCGGCGGATGGCGCGCAGTCCATGGCGGGCGCGCATGGCCTCGGGCTGTGCGGCAGCCATCATCTTGGCCTCGTCGATGCCGTAGATGATGTGTGCGCCCTGTGCCTGCAACTGGCTGATGTGCGCGCGCAGTGCCTCTGGCATCCGTCCGCTTCCGGGGATGATGAGTCCGCTGTAGCGTGTGCCGGCGGCTGTCTGCAATTTGCCATTGACGAATCTGGTCTCCATGAGGATGCGCTCACTGATGTAGTCGCAGTCGAAGCCCAGGCTGTCGATCTCGAGGATACTCTTGATGAACTCGGGAGCCTTCTCGTCCATCTTGTGGATGTCGAAAGCCATGAGCAGGCTGCCCTCACCACGGCCGTGGCGCTTCGCCCACATGTCGCGCAGGGGGACGAGCACGAGGAAGTCGTTGTCGGGCTTGCCCATCTGCAGGAAGCGCTGGCAGCGCTCGATATAGGCCATCAGCGAGGGCGCGTCGCGCCAGATGCTGTTGTTGGGGCTCATGTCAATACTGGCATAGAAGCGCCATCCGGGCCATTTGGCCTCCTTGGGACTGTAGCATGTGCCGTGGAAGAACATGTGGTTGACGCCGCAGGTGAACATCAGGTCGAGGTCGGGCTTCATCTGTGAGAGCGAGGTGCGGAAATGCTCTGTGAGCCAGGTGAATGTCTCGCTGCTCACCAGCGGCTTGCCGGTGATGTGGGCAGCCGAAGAGGCATATTTCAGCATCGAGACATCGCTGAAGTTGGGACGTGTGAAGCCCGGGTCTTTACGGAGACCCTTGATGTTGAACTCCGACAGGCCGAATCCCTCAATCTCGGGCACGTCGACGGAGGCGTAGACATCGATGAGGCTGGCGGGAGAGCCGTGGGCCTGGTTGCGGGTGAGCGAGCCGTGGGAGTGGGCCCAGGCGGTCCACTGCTGCGAGAAGTTCTCCAGCAGCATGTCGCTCAGCGTCTCGCGGTAGTCGGAGAGCACGTCTTTCGTCGGGTCATTGCCCGGGAGGTCGATGCCGAGGAGGGCAGGGAAGTGCTTCTCCAACTCATAGCCGCGGCGGGCCTTGAACTCCTCGAGCAGCGTGGGGGTCCAGTTGGCGTTATACACCTCGTAGGAGTCGTTGAAGAAATTGTGGGGCCAGGGAGTGCCGTTGGCGGCGAACGCCTGGTCGAAACGCTCCAGGTAGTGGCGCACAGCCTCTTTGTCGAAATGGTCGATCACATAGCCGGCGCCGCCGGGAGCCGCCCGTTTCACCTGCTGGCGGGTGCGGCTCACATACTGTGCCACCACGAGCCAGGTGCCGGGCAGGCGCAGCATTTCTAATTGTGTGCCTTCCACGCTGCCCATCATGTCGAGGCAGCGGCCTTTGTAGCCTTTTACGTCGATGGGGTAGGCCATCACGGTGGCGAGCCGTGCGTAGGGGCGCTCTTTCTCGTTCTTGACGCTGATGTCGACGGTGACAGGTTGGTCGGTCACCTGACTGACGGTGACGGTATCCACGACGAACACCACCTTGCAGGCAGCCTCCTCGATGGGCGTGGCTGGTCCGCCGAAGGGCCATCCTGTGCCGGTGTTCATATCTACGAGGATGCCGTTGCGCCGGCCCTCGGCCTCCACTTTGGCCAGGGCTGCCATCCATTGTGGGGAGAGGAAGGGGATGGCATGGCTCTCATTGCCCTGCACACCGTAGATGGGGGTGATTTCCACACTGCCGGCGCCTGCCTTGGCATATTGCTCCATGTTGTAGGTGATGTTGGCGTCGTCGACGGCGGAGCCTGGCCACCACCATCGCAGTCCGGCCTTGCTCTCCGGCTTTGCCTCCGGCCAACTCAGTTGTGCGCTGGCGGTCATCGCTGCCAGGGCAAGTATCAGCGTCATTCTTCTTCTCATCTTGTTTTATGGATTAGTTTGAGTCATCTATGGCGGCCTTTTTTCATAAGGGCCGAAGAATAGGCAAAAATAGCAAAAAAAAAGCAAAGTGGCAACGATGTAGCTATTTTTTTTACAAAAAAAGCCTCCGCATGAGCGGAGGCTTGATAGATGCGTGTGCTGTGGATTAGCGCACGATGAATTTCTTACCCTGCTTGATATAGATGCCCTGCTTGAGAGAGTTGGGGTTGACCTGGATACCATTGAGGTTGTAGACGGGAGCGTTGTGGTCGGAAACCAGCTTGCCAGTGCCCACTTCCTCGATGCCGTCGCTGGTGGTCTTCAGGATACAGACGCGGCTGAGGGCGGTGTCGACACGGTAGAGCTGGAAGGTCTGCAGACCGGTGTAGACCTCAACGATACCACCGAGGTGCTCAGCCTTGTACTGCTCCTTGGCTACCTCGGGATCGATGCCGGCAGGATACTGCGGGTGAATCGAACCGCCACCATAGTTGTCGATCTTGTAGACCACGATGAAGTCGTCGTCTGTCAGGCCGTCAACACCGAAGGTGGTGTAGTTGATCAGAATCGGCGAGTAGCTGAGGTTGTTGGGGTTGTAGTTCTCGTTGTCATTCACCTGTCCGGAGAACACCAGACCGATACCCAACTTCACCTGGAGGTTGGTGGTACCGCCAGGATTGCCAGCGTCGTCAACGAGAGGAGTGACGCCGTCCTCTTCAAAGTAAGCTTTCGGAGTAGCACCCGTTGAGCCGTACCATGTGTAGAGCGGGGCAAACAGTTGGTGAGCGGTCTCCTCGTTCAGTTTCGACTGCAGGAAACGATAGCGCTGGATGGGCTCGTAGCCACTCTCCGACGGACCGTAGACAGGCACGTTGGAGTAGGTGGGGTTGCCTTCCTCGTCCACTTCGCCAGTGGCCACCTGATAGTACATTCTCATACGGCCAGTCCAGTTGGTCTCGCCAGAGGTTGAGGAACTGTCCAGCGGATCCATGGCCTCAAAGCCCTTGGCAAGCAGATCCTCAGCAGTCAGGTGCTGGATGTCGATGTCGTTGGTGGTGGCAAACTCTTTGTCGTTCTGGATGGTAACAGTCGTCTCAGTGAAGCCCGGAGCAAGGGTGGTCACAGTGAGGGTGCCTTTGCCGCTCACGCTGACAACCTCGCCAGAGTACTTGTCGGTACCGCTGGCCTCGACGGTGCCATTCTCGTTCTTGAACTCATAGTTGATGAAGATGGTGGGCTGTGTGGGCACGTCGCTGTTGCTCACTGTCAGGCGATAGCTCTTTGAATAGCCGTCGGTCACGTCGATGATGGTGGCTGTGGCGCCAGGCAGGGCGATGGGCACGCACTCCACTTCGGTGCTCACAACCTCAGAGGTGGCAGAACCGGAAACGGTCCAGGCCTCGAGAGTACCAGAGGTGGTGGTGGTGTAGACATACTTGCCGTCGCAGTCCATGTAGAAGAAGGTCTCCTCTTTGCCGTCGGTGCCCTTGATGGTGAGCTCCTCTTCCTCTCCGAAGGAGATGGAGTAGGTGCGCTCATTGCCGTTGACGCCAGTGAGGGCCACTGTGGGAGGATTGGCCACGTCGTAGTCGGTGATCACCTGCACTTTGATGTTGTCCATCTGCACGATACTCTGGTAGCGTGCCAGATGCTGGTTGATACCGGTGGCGAACATGCTCTCCTCCTCGGGCACGGTGCGGGTGCCTTCAGCATAGGTGGCGTTGCCGAAGATGTCGCTCACGGTATAATCCACGGTGCGGGCGTTGATGTCCACGTCGAGCGAGATCTTCATCCATTCGCCGATGGTCACCATGAAGGTGTTGTTGGTGTCGTCGTTCACGTAGAAGGCGCGGGTGTCGTCCACCTCGGTGATGGCAAAGAGCCAGTTGCCTTTCGAGAGGTCGTTGGTGTTGGCCTGAGGAGCCGACTCCGAGCTGATCACACGGAACTGCGTGCCATACTGGTTGTTGGAACCTTGCTTGTAGCACCACTCCAACTCCATGTGGTAGCTGCCGCCGTTCACCTTGCCGTTGTAGATGTCGGAGCCCCAGATCCAGTTGCAGCTACGGCCGTTGTTCTGGCCAAGGCTGAATTGGAAATAGTTACCTTCGGCGTCGCCGGTAATCGACATGCCTGCAGCGAGGTTGGGGGAGGCCCAGCCAAGGGCGATGGGGTCAGTGCCCGACTCGAAGTCTTGTTTCAGCAGGTTGCTGACACCTGCAGAGGCGGATGTGGCGAACAGCATCCCCGCCAGGGTCAAAAACATGTAAAGTTTTCTCATTGTGATAAAGTTTAATTAGTTGATTATGGTATTAAAAAAACGCGAATCCTTAGGTCGCAGGTCCACGGGCTGGCGGACAGCTGTCGTGCTGGTCCGCCGGCCCGTGGCGTGAGAGGTGTCACCATCCCGGGTTCTGAGTCAGGCTGCCTGACTTTTGAATCTCGCTTTGGGGGATGGGGAAGAAGTACATCTTGTCGTTCCACTGCCGCTGCTCGAGGGTGGCGGGAGTGTAGGTGACGGTGCTGTCGGCATTGAGTGTCATCTGCATCTTGCGGATGGTGGTGAAATACTCAGGAGCCTCTTTCCAGCGGCGCACGTCGAAGAAGCGGTGGCCCTCGAAGGCCAGTTCGACGAAACGCTCGTTCTCATATTTCTTCTTGAAATCGGCTGCACTCAGCCCCTCGGCGATGGCGGGCTGGCCAGCTCTGGCGCGCACGATGTTGAGGGCCTGTGCGGCCGACATGGGCAGGTCGGAGGTGGTGGCATAGCCGTCGCCGGTGTAGTTGAGCATGGCCTCTGCCAGGTTAAGGTAGACCTCAGCCAGACGGAAGATGACCCAGTTGTGGTAGAAGGAGTTGGCTCCGGTGGCGCCGATGACGGTGCCCGGGTTGCAATACTTCTTCAGGTAGTAGCCGGTGGTGGAGGCATAGGTGATAGGCTCGGCATTGGCACCGCCATAGTAGAGCTCCAGCGGGTTGGGGTTGGCGTTGGGCCACTGCTCACCGTTGACAGCCACAATCCATGAGAGGCGCTTGTCGCGGTTGGCATAGGGGTTCTGCGGGTCATAGCCGCTGCCTGCCTCGTTGATGGCCTTGCCGTTGGTCATCTCGAAGGCGTCGACCAGGTTCTGCGTGGGACAGTTGCCGCCTCCGGCATTCTCCATGCCGATGGGGAAATTGTATTTCTCGAAGTTGTTGTTGGTCGACGTGCTGTTCTGGCGGCGTGCGAAGATAATCTCTTTGGTGTCCTTGTAGTTGTCGGACTGGAAGAGCGAACTGTAGTCGGCCACGAGGTTCATGTTGCGGGCGCGGCAGGCAGTGATGCACTCCTGGCAGCGGAGGGCGGCCTGGTGCCACAGCTCGCGGTCGTTGTTGGGATTGAACAGCGGGCTTGCGTGATAGAGGGCGGCACGTGCGCGGAGGGCGAGCACGGCGAGGTTGTTGGCTCGTCCGCTCTCGGCCATCGACATGGCCATGCTGCCCAGGTTGGAGTAGTCCTCGATGATGGTGTCCTTGATGGCAGCACACTCGCTGTCGATGAACTGGAAGACCTCTTCTGCCGAGTTGCGCGGCAGGTTGTTGGCCTCACCGGCATCCATGTTGCTCACTTTCAGGGGTACGTCGCCATATTGGCGTACGAGCAGGAAATAGAAGTAGGCGCGTGCCCACCGTGCTTCCCACTGGTAGTTGTTGTACTGGAACATCTCTTTTTGGTAGTCGACATCGAGTCTGTAATCGGGGAATGTGAGCCCGGTGAACTCGTCGAGGAAGAGATTGCAGTAGCTGATGCCCTGATAGCACGAGGTCCATATCGAGCCTTTGGCGTTGGAGGGTCCCCATGCGCCGTTGTAGAAATCCTCTATCTGGTTGCCGGGGTGTGAGTAGGCCGACTCGTCGGTGGCAGAGCTGAGCATGGCACCCGAATAGTTGCCGAAGTCGGAGTCGAGGTTCTGGTAGATGGTGGTGATCAGTCCGCCTGTGCGGCTGAACATCTCCTTGATGTAGTCGGCGCCATCGACCTTATACTCATGGTAGTCCATTTTGTCGGAGCAGGATGCCAGAGCCATGGCGGCGAAGACTCCAAAGATATAATGATTGATTTTCATAATCTTATGTTTTCTGTTGTTGGGGTTGCATGTTAGAAGGTCACTGACAGTCCGAGCACCACACTCCGTGTGAGCGGGTTGGTGGCGCCATAAGAGGCGGCGTTCACTTCGTCGAGGTCGTCGAAGGTGAAGAGGTCGACGCCACGCAGATAGACTTTTGCGGCATTGACAATCTTGGTCTTCTCGAGCAGACTCTTGTCGAAGTTGTAGAAGAGTTCCACGTTGCGCAGCTTGAGGAAGGAGCGGTCGCGCAGCCAGTAGGTGCTGGTCTGGTAGTTGTTGGCGTTGCTGCTTGAGCTCAGGCGCGGGAAGAGGGCGTTGGCGTCATTGTTGGCGGATGTCCAGCGGTTGTCGTAGACATACTGCGAGAGGGTGTTGTTGTTGACCAGTCCCCAGAACATACTCTTGGTGTTGAGCACGGCAGAGTAGCGGCCTACGCCCTGGAACATCATATTGAATCCGAAGCCCTTGTACTCAGCACCGAGATGGAAGTTGTAGAACAGTTCGGGGCAGGCGGTGGAGTAGCCGATCTTGCAGATGTCGTTGGCATCAATCTGGCCGTCATTGTTGACGTCGCGGTATTTGATGTCGCCCACGCGCACTGCTGAGAAGGTCTGGGTGGGGCTGCTGGCGATTTCAGCCTCGCTGGTGAAGAGCCCTTCGGCGATGAGTCCGTAGGTGGAGCTCAGCGGGTTGCCCGTCTGCACGAGGTTGTCGAAGGCGCGGGGCTCCTCGGCCATATTGTCGATCTTGTTGCTGTAGAGCATGAGGTTGCCGCCCAGGTTGAGGGTGAGGTCGCCGAACGACTTGGTGTAGTCGGCCTTCACCTCGAATCCGTGCTGCGACACCTTACCCTCGTTGGCATAGGGAGCGGTGAAGCCGATGAGTGAGGAGTAGTATCCGTCGCCGGCCACCCAGATGTCCTGACGATTCTGGATGAAGTAGTCGAGCTCGAGGTTGAGGCCCTTGAAGAGCACGGCGTCGACACCGAAGTTGTACTTATAGGCTTTCTCGTGTGAGGGGTTGACGGCTGCCATCTGGCCGATGGACACCGGTCCGTAGCTGGCGGCGTCATAGCCGCTGCCGAAGGGATAGCCGCCGCCGGCCTGCGAGTAGGCCTGTGTGTAGTAGGTCCACACGTTGTCGCCTGGCAGGTAGTCGGCGTTGATCATGCCGGCGCTGGCCCTGAGCTTGAGGAAGTCGACGACGCTGTTGTCCTTGAGGAAGTCCTCCTCAGAGAGCACCCATCCTGCGGAGACAGTGGGCGAGAACGACCATTTGGTGTCGGGTGCGAGGCGGCTGCTGCCTGAGTAGACGAGAGCCACGTCGGCGAGGTAGCGCTTCTTGTGTGCGTAGTGTCCCCACAGCGACACGTTCATCCTATAGATGCTCTGGTTGGCACCGGTGGAGTTGGTGTAGTCGTAGTCATACTTCAGCTGGCTGTAGAGATAGTCGTTGTCGGTGAGCTGGCGGTCGAAGTTGAAACCGGCGTTGAAGGTAAGACGGCGCTGGTAGGCGTCGGTGTTGGCATTCTTGCCCATGGTGCCGTCGGCACCGCCCGACCAGTAGTCGCCCACCTGAGGAGCACCGTTGACCCATGCCGTGACGGGATAGTTGCCATACACGAAGGTCTTGCTGTGGTCCTCGTAGAGGGTGGAGTAGGTGTCGTAGCCGAGGCGAGCGGTGAAGCTCAGACCCTCAATCCAGTATTTGAGGTCCTGCTGCAGGGTCATGTCGGCGAAGAGTGCACGCTCATGGATTTTGTAATAGGCGGCATCCGAGGAGATGGCCACGGGATTGGAGGTGCCGGCATAGGTAGAGGTGCCGCCCCAGTTGCCTTTCTCGCTGTAGACGGGGAAGGCGTTTGACGGGAGGCTGTAGACCATGTCCCAGAGGTTGGCCTGTGAGCCTGGTCTCGACATTTCGCTCAGCACACCGAAAAGGTTGACCTTGAGGTCGGTGGTGGGAGTGAGGTCGATGTCGAGGTTGGTGCGCAGGTTGCCGCGCACATATTTGTCCTGTGTGGAGTAGCCCTCGTTTTTATCGAAGTTTTTGACAAAGCCCTTGTCGGAGAGCAGGTTGAGCATGGCGAAGTAGCGGAAGCGCTCACCACCGCCCTTGAACTCCACGGCATACTTGTTGGTGACACCATGGTGGCGGAAGGTCTCGTCCACCCAGTTGACATTGGGATACTGATAAGGATAGTTGCCGCTCTGGTAGGCTGCGAGTTCCTCCTGGGTGTAGCGGGGCGAGAGTCCCTCGTTGGCACGTGCCTCGTTCATGGCGCTGGCATAAGTGTAGGCATTGACGAACTTGGGCCTGTCGACCTGATAGTTGATCAGGTGGTCGTAGTTGACACGGATGCTGCTGCTGTTGTACTTGCCGCGCTTGGTGACAATCTGGATGGCACCGTTGGCGCCTTTGTAGCCGTAGAGGGCCACAGCTGCCGCATCCTTGAGGATGGTGACGTGGTCCACCTCATCAGGGCTGACGAGTGAGATGTCGCGCTCGATGCCGTCGACGAGGACGAGGGGTGCACTGGTGCTGAGGCTCTGGAGTCCGCGGACGTAGAAGGTGGGGTTGGCGGCATAGTAGATGCCTGCACCGTCGAGCGAGACGAGTCCGTTGCCCTGTCCGAGGATGGAGTTGCCGATGTTCTTCGACGAGCGTTTGTCGACGGTCTCGCTGGTGATGACCGAGACGGCGGCCGTCGATTGGGCGCGGGTGAGGTTCTTGTTGGTTCCTATCTCAATCGTCTGGTCAAGGAAGGCATTGCCGGTGAGTGCAGTGCTGTCGGTCTGTGCTGCGGCGGTCATCGAGATGCCGGCGAGCATGGCCAGTGCGATGATATGTTGTCTATTGTTGTTCATAATCTGTCATTCTTAACTGTTACTCATCATGTAAGAATTGTCACCATCCGGGGTTCTGGATAAGTCCGTAACCCTTGTTGATCTCGCCGATGGGGAAGGGGAAGAGCAGCCATTTCTTCACATCGGGAGAGTTGGGATCCATCTTCCACATCACACGGGGAAGGCTGAAGAGCGGGAAGCGCCAGTAGTCGAACTGCGAGGGCTCCACGATGCCATTGTCCTGGTGAGTTCCCTTCCACGGTTCGTAGTTGCGCACCATTTCGCCCTTGCTGTTCTTCATCATTCTGAAGGTGACGAGTCCGTGCAGTTGCTTGGTCATCCAGTCGGTGCGCTTGTAGCGGATCATGTCGTAGTAGCGGTTGTTGCTCATGCCCAGTTCGCAGGCGCGCTCGCGGAGGATCTCCTCTATGAGGTTGTCCTTGTTCTCGTTGAGCTTGAGGGCGGCGTTACGCACGCTGAGGCCGCCGAGTCCCACGCGGCTGCGCACCACGTCGACCTGCTTGATGGCTTCAGTCAGGTTGCCTGTCTGTGCGAGAGCCTCGGCATACATGAGGTACATCTCGTCGAGGCTGAGGTATACCCAGTGCATGAACTTGCGGTGGTATTCCTCGCCGAGGTAGTATTTGATGACGCCGAATCCGGTGGAGTATTTCTGTGTCGGCTGCTCCTGAAGGGCAAGGTCGTATTGCTGGGTAGCCTGGTTGTAGGTGGCGCTCATCACCTGCATGCCCTCGTGATAGCCGTTCACCCACAGCTCATAAGTGGTGCCGGTGGGAGTGCCTGAGGTCCAGTCAAACGTCTCGGTGGTGCCGTTGACGAGGATGTTCTCGTAGAGGCGCGGGTCGCGGGTGGGGGTCTTCGAGATACTGCCGCGGTATTCCTTGTATTGGTAGAAGAGGCGGCCGTTGCTGCCTGTGATGCGTCCGCGCAGCGAGTCTGCCTCCCAGTCGAAAGGCGTGCCGTCGCTCCAGGGGAACATGCTCATGTATTCAATCGTGGGCAGGTAGGAGTTGCGGCCGATACCCACCCAGTTCCACCATGAGTAGGTGCCTTGCGAACCGTAGACGGTGGCCACACGTGTGGAGTGGAGCACTTCCTTGCTGCCTTGGTAGATATAGCCCATACGGTAGGCCTGGCGGTAGGCGTTGGCGTTTCTGGCTGTGGGCTGTGTGAGCTCATAGTAGCCCTCAGAGGCCAGGCGGTTGAAGAAGTCCTGACAGGCCTGCAGGGCGCGTTGCCAGCGTGCTGCGTCGTAGTTGCCGTGCCACACGAGATGCTGTTGCTCAGCCTCTGTGGAGCCGCCGTAGTAGCCCTGGTCGGAATTGTAGAGAGGCGATGCGTTGAAGAGCAGCACCTTGGCTTTGAGTGCCATGGCTCCTGCCGCCGTCCACCGTCCTGTGTTGTTGGTGGCATCGGTGTCGGTGGTGGTTCCGTTGTAGGCCCAGCGGAGGTTGGGGATGGCTTCGTCGAGGAGTTTGACGATGAATTCGGCAGTCTCTTCTGCCGTGGCGCGAGGCAGTTCGTAGGTTCCCTCACCACCAGTGAAGGCATGGTCTACGATAGGGATACCTCCATAGACCGAGTAGAGGTCGAAATATCTTGCGGCGATGAGGCATTTGGCCTGTGCCACCATATTGGCTTTCTCGCTGGCGTCGAGTCCGGGCACATTGTCAATGTTGGCAATGAGGAGCCAGGCCTGTCTGACGGCTTCCCACACATAGTCTCTGGTGAAACTGATGAGGGGATCATTGTTGGCAGAGAGCGTACCAGAATAGAAGTAGGTGTAGACGGAGGTGCCGTTCCACTCCAACTGGTAGCAATCGGTCAGCGCGTCGAGCTTACCGGTGTAGCAGTTCTGGCTGTGGGCTGTGTTGGAGCCGAAGGGCAGTCCATAGTATTGCAGGGCGTAGATGCCGGTGAGGAACTGGCGTGTGTACTCTGCATTGGAGAAGACGGTGTCGAGGGTGACGGTGCCGCCTGGCTGTTTCTCAATGAAGTCATCGCCGAATTTCACCGGGTCGGTGCAGGAGGTCATGACCATGACGGCGGTCAGCAGCGCGGCAGCGCCTTTGGTGATTGTATGATAGAGTTTCATATCCTTTATACCTTATTATATTATTAGAATCCCACCTTCAGGCTGGCGGTGTAGGTGCGTTGCAACGGGTATGAGGGCGAGTTGCTGGCACGTGTCTCGGGGTCGCCCCAGAGGTATGGCGTGAAGGTCAGCAGGTTGTAGCCGCTCAGTGAGAGTTGGAGTTGTGTCAGACCGAGTTTCTTCATCAGCGGGAACTGGAAGTCGTAAGCCACCTGTAAGGTCTTCAGACGCAGGTATTTGGCGTCTTTCTCATAGAGGTCGGTGTTGGCGTAGTTCTGGTTGGAGTTGAGGATGGTGGCACGTGGATATTCGGCATTGGGGTCTTGGTTGTCCACGGTCCATGTGTTGTCGAGGTGATATTTGAGCAGACCACCCTGGTTGGTGCCGCTGGCGTTGGCAAACGGCCGGCGGAAGACGTCGCTGATGAGGCGGCTCACATCCCATGCACCGGTGAACTGGGCATTGAAGGTGAGGCGTTTCCATGCGCAACCGATAGAGAGACCTGCGATATACTGTGGGTCGTCGGTATAGCCTGTGCCCACCACCATGTCGTTGCCATCGACCAGACCGTCCTTGTCCATATCGATATAGACAGCGTCGCCGGGTCTGAGCACGCCCACGAACTGCTTGGGGAATTTGGAGCCGAACTCATTCTCATAGTCAGCCTCGCAGCCCTCATAATAGAGTTTCCAGAAGCGGTAGAGGGTGCGTGAACCGATGCGGTGGCCCTTGGTGTACATATACTCGTTGCGCTGCGGCTCCTGACGGTTCTCTATGATCTCGTTCTGGTTGTGCGAGATGTTGAGCTTGCCCCAGTAGCGGAAGTTCTCGCCGATGCGGTCCTGCCAGTTGACGGAGAGTTCCCAGCCCCAACTGTCCACCTCGCCGAAGTTGGTGTAAGGCACGGTGAAGCCGAGCATGCGGGGCACGGTGGCATCCTGCCAGAGGATATCCTTACGGTGCTCCTTGTAGTAGTCGAAGGTGGTGCGCAGACGGTCGTTGAAGAAATACATGTCGAAGCCGTAGTCCTGCTTGAAGGCCTTCTCCCACGACACGTCGGGGTAGTTCTTGGCCGATTCCACAGCACCCATAGAGGTGGTGCCGTTCTCCACACCGAAGTTGTAGCCGAAGGCGCCTGTGTCTTTGCCGGTACGCTCGAGGAGGGCGTTCTGATTGACGTTATAGGGGTCGGCGATATACATGAATCGCTTGGCGCTCACCTTGTCGTTGCCCACGAGGCCCCATGAGGCGCGCAGTTTGAGGAAGCTCACGACGGGCTTGAGGGGCTCGAAGAATTTCTCGTCGCTCACCACCCATCCCAGAGATCCTGCGGGGAAGGAGCCGAAGCGCTTGCCGGGAGCGAAGTTCTCAGAGCCGTTGTATCCGAAGTTGACCTCGGCCATATAGCGGTTTTTCCAGTCGTAGGTCACACGTCCCACAAAGCCCACATAGGTGCGGGGGATGTCCTTGTAGGCATCCTCGGCGCCGAAGTAGTATTCCTTGCTCTGGTTGTAGAGGGCGAGGGCGGTGATAGTGTGGTCGCCGAAGGAGCGGTTGTAGTTGAGAGAGCCCTCAGCATACCAGTCGCGGCCCTTGCCATAGCCGTAGGAGTAGGTGGGTTCCACGTCGGAGCCAGATTTGCGGTACATGAGGTAGCCGTCGGTCTGTGTCTCGTCGCTCCAGGTCCACACGGGAGTGTAGGAGGCCACTGAAGCGGTGAGTGTCTTCTGCACCATGAAACTACTGTTGTAGGAGCCTTTGAGTTTGACGGACAGGCCCTTGGTGATCATGTCGAGTTTCTGGTCGAGCACGAGGTCCATCGAGAGTTTGTTGTTGTTGGTCTGGATGGCCCCCGGCTGATAGGCGTAGTAGGTCATGGGCGACTCGCCTACGAAGGGGAGCACGAGTCCGTCGGCATTGTCGGCGCGCTGGTTGGTGTTGACGATGTAGCGTCCGTCGATGATGCCCGGGCTGCAGAACGGTGTGGCGTAGTAGATGGCCTTGATCATACCGCCCGAGCCTTGGCCGGTGCGGGGCTTTGCGGCATCGTCCACCTTGCCTGCGATGTTGAAACTCAGCTGGGTGGTCTTCGTCACGTTGATGTCGAGGTTGGAGCGGTAGTTGAATCGCTGGTACTCATAGCCGTAGTCCCACGACTTGCCGAACTCCTTGAACATGCCGTCCTGAGTGAACATACCGGCGCTGATGAAGTATTTCACGTTCTTGTTGCCGCCGGTGATATTGATGTTGTGCTGCTGCTGCAGGGTGACGTCCTTCATGATATACTCGTCCCACTTCATGCTCGGGAAACGGATGGGGTCGGAGCCGTCCTGGAATTTCCTCAGCACGTCATCGGAGAAGGAAGGATTGTTGCCGTCGTTGACAAGCAGCTGGTTGTAGAAGGTGGCGTACTCATACGAAGAGGTCTGCTCCACCATCTTGGTGGGGGTGAGAGCCGAGAACGATACGTTGGCACTGATCTTTGCCTTGCCCTCGGAACCGCGCTTCGTGGTGATGAGCACCACACCGTTGGCTCCGCGCACACCGAACACGGCAGTGGCGGAGGCGTCTTTCAGCACCGTGATGCTCTCAATCTCGTTGGGGTCGATGTCCCACATCTCGCGCTCCACACCGTCGACCTGGATGAGGGGCGAGGAGTCGACCCATGTGGCCTGGCCACGGACGAAGATGGAGGCGGCATCGCTGCCCGGCTCGCCGGAGTACTGCACGGTGGTCACGCCGGAAAGCTGACCAGCCAGCACATTGTTGACAGACGACACGGGGGTGCGCACCAGGTCCTCGCTCTTGACAGAGGAGAGGGCGCCGGTAACGGTCACCTTTTTCTGGACACCGTAGGCGACGACCTCCACGCCCTGTAGCGAGATGGCGTCGGTTTTGAGTTGTACGCGCATGCCGTTCTTGGCAGGCACGGTAATCGTCTCATAGCCCACATAGGAAATCACCAATTGGGTTCCAGGCTTGCATTGGATGGAGAAATTACCGTCAAAGTCGGTAATCGTACCTTTGGACGCATCGCCACCCTTGATGGTGATGGTAGCTCCGATGACCGTCTCTCCGGTCTCGTCAATCACTGTTCCGGTAATCACGTCAGATTGCTGCTGCTCTGTGGGAGCTGCATAGACAGTAGACGTGCCAAAAAGGCCCGGAATAGTGAAAGCTGAGAACAAGGCTGCGATAATCAGGGCACGCCCAGTGACATACTTTCTTTTCTTCATGTTTTGGTTACTTTGTATTTTGTTAGGTTATTCGATTCGGTTGGATTGCCGTGTCGTCTGCGACTTGCTTATTAGTATTGTGCAAAAATACTAATTAAAATGCCAACGTCCAAATTTTATTTCCCGCAAAATCACTTTTTACGTCCATAATTATCAAAAATTAGAG
>CADBLU010000288.1 GCA_902795605.1 uncultured Prevotellaceae bacterium
AAGTTCCGCGACTTCCTCGACCTCTACAAAGGCATCGACAAGGCACAGCTCCGCGCCAACATGAAGTATTTCCTCGAGGCGATCATGCCCACCTGTGAGGAATGCGGCATGAACATGTGCGTGCACCCCGACGACCCGCCCATTGAGATCCTCGGCCTGCCCCGCATCGTGCGCACAGAGGAGGACATTCAGTGGTTCCTCGATGCCGTGCCCAACAAGCACAACGGCCTCACCTTCTGCGCCGGCTCTCTCTCCGCAGGTGCCTACAACGACGTGGTGGCCATGGCCAAGAAATTCGCTCCGCGCACCCATTTCGTCCACCTTCGCTCCTGCCACATTTTCCCCAACGGCGACTTCACCGAGGCAAGCCACTTGGGAGGACGCGCCGACCTCATCTCACTGGCACGCATCTTCGAGCAGGAGAATCCCGAACTGCCCATGCGCGTCGACCACGGCATGACCATGCTCGGCGACGAGGAGCGTGGCTACAATGCCGGCTACTCCTTCCTCGGACGTATGTTCGCACTCGGACAGGTGCAGGGCATCCTCGCCACGGTAGACCGCGAACTGGGCATCGACTACAAACAACCGGGTTTCTTTGATTGAAAATTGAAGATTGAAGATTGATAATTGAGGATTGAAAATTGAAAATTGAAGATTGAAAATTGAGAATTTCATTATGAAACTGAACGATATACTGAGCGGCCAGTTCAATGCCGCAGAATGGGAGGCCAAAGGCTACCAGCTGCCCAAGTTCGACAGGGAAGCCGTCATCCGCAAGACGCACGACGAACCCACATGGGTGCATTTCGGAGGAGGCAACATCTTCCGCGCATTCCCCGCCGCCATCCTCAACGATGCTCTCAACACAGGCAAATACGACCGTGGTGTCATCGTCGCAGAGACCTTCGACTTCGAAGTCATCGACAAGGCCTACGCGCCCTATGGCAACCTCTCTCTGCTCGTCAGCCTGCAGTCGACGGGCACCATCGAGAAGAAGGTCATCGCATCGGTCACCGAAGCCCTCAAGGCCGACTATCAGTTCGACGACTGGAAACGGCTCGTCGAAATCTTCCGCAACCCCTCCCTGCAGATGATCTCTTTCACCATCACAGAGAAAGGCTACCTCGTGGCACCCGCCGACCTGGAGCGTGGACTCACCCCCGTGCTCGCCATGGGCAAGGTGGCCGCGCTGATGCTCGAGCGCTACAAGGCGGGAGCCTTGCCACTCACCGTGCAGAGCATGGACAACTGCTCACACAACGGCGACCGTGTGAAAGCCGGCATCTTCGCCTACGCAGAGCGGTGGCTGAGCGACGGTCTCGTCGACGAAGGCTTCCTCGCCTATCTCAAGGATGAGTCGAAAGTCACCTTCCCCTGGTCGATGATCGACAAAATCACTCCGCGCCCGCACCAACTGGTGCAGAAGATGCTCGCCGACGACGGCTTCGAGGACAACAACTACATCGAGACTGAGCGACACACCTTCACCGCACCGTTCGTCAATGCCGAAGAGGTGCAATACCTCGTCATCGAAGACAACTACACCAATGGCCGGCCACCGCTCGACCTCGGCGGTGCCCTCTACACCACCCGCGAGACGGTAGACCGCGTGGAGACGATGAAAGTGACCACCTGTCTCAACCCGCTCCACACCGCCATGTCCATCTACGGATGCCTGCTGGGCTATACGCTCATCTCCGCCGAGATGGCCGATGCCGACCTGCGCAGCTTCATCCAGAAAATCGGATACATCGAAGCCATGCCCGTGGTCACCGACCCTGGCGTGCTCAATCCCTATGAGTTCATCGGCGCTGTCATCAACCGCCGACTGCCCAACCCCTTCATGCCCGACGCACCGCAGCGCATCGCCATGGATACCAGCCAGAAACTGCCCATCCGCTTCGGCGAGACCATCAAGAAATATATCGCTCGCGGTCTCGACATGAGCAACCTCGTGCTCATACCGCTCACTCTGGCGGGCTACGCACGCTACCTGAAAGGCATCCGCGACGACGGCACACCCTTCGAGCCCTCGCCCGACCCTATGCTCGCCGAGCTGCAGGCCATCGTGGCTCCGCTCGAGGTGGGCAAGCCCGACCAGGACTTCTCGTGCCTGCGTAAGCTCTACAGCCGTGCCGACGTCTTCGGCACCGACCTCTACGAGGCCGGTCTGGGCGAGCAGATTGAGGGCATGGTGCGTGAGCTCTATGCCGCTCCCGGTGCCGTGAGGGCCACCCTCCACAAGTATGTGGAAGCCCGGTAAGGCACACCACACCATCATCGCGTCATAGGCAATCCCGGCTTTTCACGCCGACGCCTGTGACGCGTTTTCATTCGCTGTCGGGCAGAGTCCCCCTCCGCCCTCTCAAAAGGCGCAAAGGTTTACGTTTTTTTTATTCCTCTGATACTTTGTTTTTCACAAATAAATAACTATCTTTGCACCATCTTAAAGTAAAGACGGAAAAACAACAACTTAATCTATAGAACAAATGAAGAAATTACAAGAATTGAACAAGCGGACGGCTCCGAAGAGCGTCATGCCCGAGAAAATCATCCAGTTTGGTGAGGGTAACTTCCTGCGCGCATTCGTCGACTGGATTGTGTGGAACATGAACCAGAAGACCGACTTCAACGGCAGCGTGGTGGTGGTGCAGCCCATCGAGCGTGGATTGGTCGACTGGCTCAACGGTCAGGACTGTCTCTATCACGTCAACCTGCAAGGCCGTGAGAACGGTGAGACCGTCAACAGCCTCGAGCGCATCGACGTCATCTCACGTGCACTCAATCCCTATACACAGAACTGGGCATACATGGCTCTCGCCGACCAGCCTGAGATCCGCTTCGTCATTTCCAACACCACCGAGGCAGGCATCGCCTTCGATCCTTCCTGCAAGCTCAGCGACGCACCCGCCAGCAGCTATCCCGGCAAACTCGTGCAACTCCTCTTCCGTCGCTACCAGACCTTCGAGGGCGACCCCACCAAGGGACTCATCATCATGCCCTGCGAGCTCATATTCCTCAACGGACACCACCTCAAGGAGTGCATCTATCAGTATATCGAACTGTGGAAGGACGACTTCGGAGCCGACTATGAGGGCTTCAAGGAGTGGTTCACCAAATACTGCTACGTCTGCGCCACCCTCGTCGACCGCATCGTGCCGGGCTTCCCCCGCAAGGAGATTGCCGAGATACAGCAGAAGATCAGCTACAAGGACAACCTCGTGGTGCAAGCCGAGATTTTCCACCTGTGGGTGATCGAGAAGGCAGAAAACATGACCTGCGAAGAGCTCCGCGCTGAGTTCCCCGCCGAGAAGGCCGGACTCCACGTGCTCATCGCCGAGAGCGAGAAGCCTTACCACGAGCGCAAGGTGACCCTGCTCAACGGCCCGCACACCGTGCTCTCTCCCGTGGCATACCTCAGCGGTGTCGACATCGTGCGCGACGCCTGCAACCATGAGGTCATCGGCAAATACATCCACAAGGTGCAGTTCGAGGAGCTCATGGAGACCCTCAACCTGCCGATGGAC
>CADBLU010000289.1 GCA_902795605.1 uncultured Prevotellaceae bacterium
ACGTATGCCTCCGCTGGGGAAGCTGCTGGCGTCTGGTTCTTGCTGAACCAACAGCTTGCCGGTGAATTTCTCTATCACACCTCCACGGCCGTCATGTTCTATGAAGGCGTCGTGCTTCTCGGCAGTCCCCTCTGTAAGGGGCTGGAACCAGTGGGTGTAGTGGGTCACACCGTTCTCGGTGGCCCATTGCTTCATGCCGGCAGCCACGGCGTCAGCCACTTCGCGGTCGAGTCGTGCGCCGTTGTCCATCACGTCTACCATCTTCTCGTATACGCTCTTGGGCAGATACTTGTACATCTTCTCACGGTTGAAGACCTTGCTGCCGAAATACTTGGCAGGGCGGTCTGCCGGTGCTGTCACGTCGAGCGGCTTCTTCTTGAACGCCTCTCCGACAACTTGAAATCTTAATGTCTCCATAATCTTTTACCTTTAGTTAATATGATTGATTCATCCATTTCTTGATTCTTTGCAATGCCTCTTCTGTCGACTCCTTGGTGCCGAAGGCGGTGAAGCGCACATAGCCCTCGCCGCTGGGACCGAAGCCCACACCCGGGGTGCACACGACGTTGGCCCCGTAGAGCAGTTGCTCGAAGAATTGCCATGAACCGACACCGTCGGGTGTGCGCATCCAGATATAGGGCGCATTCTCGCCGCCATAGGCCTGGAAACCTAATTGGCGGAATGCTTCGAGCATCGTGTGGGCATTATGCATGTAGTAGTCGATGGTCGCTTTCACCTGCTCCTTTCCCTCGGGGGTGTAGATGGCTTCTGCCGCCCGCTGACTGATATAGCTGGTGCCGTTGAACTTGGTGCACTGCCTGCGCCGCCACAGGGGGTTGAGGGCTACGCGCTCGCCTTCGAGGGTTGAGGCCGTGAGGTCTTTGGGCACGATGGTGTATCCGCAGCGTAGACCAGTGAACCCGGCGGTCTTGGAGTAGGAGTGGAACTCGATGGCGCATTTGCGTGCTCCCCTTATCTCATAGATAGAGCGGGGGATGTCGGGGTCTTGTATATATGCCTGGTAGGCAGCGTCGTAGAAGATGACTGCATCGTTCTTGAGTGCGTAGTTCACCCATTTGCGCAGTTCTTGCCGGCTGATGACCGTCCCGGTGGGGTTGTTGGGGTAGCAGAGGTAGATGACGTCCACATGCCGTCCTTTCGGTGGCTGGGGGATGAAGCCGTTCTCGGCTGTGCACGGCATGTATACGACGTTCGACCACCGTCCGTCTTCCCATGTGCCGGCGCGCCCGATCATCACGTTGGAGTCGATGTAGACGGGATAGATGGGGTCGGTGACACCTATCGAATTGTCCCATCTGATGAGTTCCTGGATGTTGCCAGTGTCGCTCTTGGCGCCGTCGTTGATGAATATCTCGTCGATGTCGAGATGGATGCCGCGAGGCAGGAAATCGTTTCGCATGATTGCCTCACGGAGGAAATCGTACCCCTGCTCGGGACCGTATCCGCGGAAAGTCTGCGCCGTGGCCATCTCGTCGGTGGCCTTGTGCATGGCGTCGATGACAGCCGGGCACAGCGGTTGTGTGACATCTCCGATGCCCAGGCTGATGACGTCGGCTTTCGGGTGCAGCACCTTGAACGCATTCACTTTCTTCGCGATGTCGGCGAACAGGTAGTTGTTGGGTAACTTGAGGAAATGCTCGTTTACTAATGCCATGGTTCTTCTGTTGCTTAAATTTCAATTTCTCCGTCGTAGACGAACTCTGCCGGTCCCGACAGATAGACGTGGTTGTCGGCCTCGCTCCATTCCACCGTCAGTGTGCCTCCGTCCATCACTATCTGCACGGTCCTCGGCGACCTGCCGGTGAGTATGGCGGCCACGGCGGTGGCGCAGGCTCCCGTGCCGCAGGCTTGGGTGATGCCGCTGCCCCGTTCCCACACTCTTGCGCGTATGGCGCCGTCGCGTGTCACTTGGGCAAACTCGATGTTGCACCTTTGCGGGAAGGCTTTGTGGCGCTCTAACAGCGGTCCTATCGTCTCCACCTCGTCGACGTTGTCAGTGAAGACGACATAGTGGGGATTGCCCATAGAGACGAACGTCCCCTCGCAGAGGTCTGCCGTCGGTTGGAAAAGGTCGGGGTCTTTCAGCGCGGGCTCGAGCATGTCGACCGTGACACTTTCCACCTTTTGGTGGCCGTCTACTGTCAGCGCGAGGGTCTTCACTCCCGACAGGGTGAGCAGGCGGATTTCTCTCTTGTCGGTCAGTCCGCGCTCGTAGAGATATTTCCCGATGCACCGTGAGGCGTTGCCGCACATCAGGGCTTCAGAGCCGTCGGCATTGAAGATGCGCATGCTGAAGTCGGCATCCGCAGTCGGCTGCCTCTCCGTCTCGGGCCGGCCGATGAGCACCAGTCCGTCGCTGCCGATGCCCTTGTGCCGGTCGCTCCACAGGATGGCCTTTCGCGAAGGGTCGTCCACAGGATGGCGTGTGGTGTCGACATAGATATAGTCGTTGCCGCACCCGTGCATCTTGGTGAAATGTATCTGTCTCATTTTCTTATATATAGGTCTACTTTCTTGGCCGTCTCCTTGCCGCTGGCCATGGCCCTGACCACCAGACTGGCGCCATTGGCGGCATCACCGCACACGAACACGTTGGCGGCGTACTGCGGGTGCTGGGGCTTGAGGAATCCCATGGCGAGAAGCACGAGTTCGGCCTTGATGACCTCGGGTTTTCCTTTCTCCACCATCAGTGGCCGTCCTCCTTCGGGGTTGGCCACCCAGTCGATCTCCTGCACTCTGACGCCGGTCAGCCAGTCGCCTTTGCCAAGAAACTCCAGGGTGTTGATGTTCCATCGCCTCACACAGCCCTCCTCGTGACTCGAGGTGGTCTTCAGCGTCCTGGGGTAGTTGGGCCACGGGTTCTGCGGGTCTGTGAATCCTTCCACGGGCCGTGGCATAATCTCTATCTGTGTGACGCTTTTGCACCCTTGGCGGTGTGCGGTGCCGATGCAGTCGCTTCCGGTGTCGCCGCCGCCGATGACGAGCACGTCCTTGCCTTTGGCGGTGATGCGCTCTTCTTTGCTAAACTCCATGCCTGCTAACACGCGGTTTTGCTGCGACAGCAACTCGAGTGCGAAGTGCACTCCTTTGAGTTCGCGCCCGGGCACCTTGAGGTCGCGGGCAGTGGGTGTGCCGGTGGCGATGACCACAGCGTCGTATTGCTCTGCCAGTTGGGCGACAGCCTCCTCACCTTCGATGGCAGTGCCATACTGGAAGGTGATGCCTTCCTCCCCGAGGAGGGCGAGCCGGCGGTTGATGATGGCTTTGTTGAGTTTGAAATTCGGTATTCCATATCTCAGCAGTCCACCCGCTGCTTCATTCTTCTCAATGACTGTGACCTCATAGCCCATCATATTGAGGTCGTTGGCGGCGGCGAGTCCGGCGGGGCCTCCGCCCACGACGGCCACTTTCTTCCCGTTTCGCCTGGGGCTTCTCACCGTCACATATCCCTCTCTGAAAGCCGCCTCGATGATGGCGCACTCGTCTTCGCGGTTGGTCGTCGGCTCATGCTCGATGAGGTTGAGCACGCAGGCTTTCTCGCAGAGCGCGGGACAGACGCGGCCGGTGAATTCGGGGAAGGGGTTGGTGGAGGTGAGCAGGCGGTAGGCCAGTTCCCACTCTCCTTTATACAGCGCGTCGTTCCACTCTGGCGGTTTGTTGCCTAAGGGGCATGCCCAGTGACAGAAGGGCACTCCGCAGTCCATGCATCTGCTGGCTTGCGTCTTGCGCTCCCGGGTGTTGAGCGTCTGCTCCACTTCTCCAAAATCATGGATACGGTCATGAATGGGGCGATATCCCGCCTCTTGCCGGTGTGTTGTTAAAAAAGCCTTTGGGTTTCCCATATCTGTTGTCTTTTTTCTACGTTTCTTTTTCGGTGAAGATCATTGATGCTGCGACTTTGCAACAAGTTTAGTAGTCGCGCTGCATGTCGGCGATTTTCTGGCGCAGGCGGTTCATCTGCTCCTCCTGCAGTACACTCTTATATTCTATCGGTACCACTTGGATAAAGTCGTCGACATAATGTGCCCAGTCGTCGAGCATCTTCCTGGCCAGTTCCGACCCGGTATAGAGGTAGTGCCTGCGGATGAGCTCTTGGAGTTCCTTCCGCGAGACGCTGTCTTCCACGAGATTGATCTCCACCATGTCCATATTGCAGAAATAGTCGAAGGTGTGTTTCCTGTCCCACACATAGGCGACGCCGCCCGACATGCCTGCCGCGAAATTGCGGCCTGTCTCGCCGAGCACCACCACGCGCCCGCCGGTCATATATTCGCAGCAGTGGTCGCCGGCCCCCTCCACGACGGCGATGGCGCCGGAGTTGCGCACGGCAAACCGTTCGCCCACCTTGCCGTTGACGTATAGCTCGCCCGAGGTGGCTCCATAGAGGCCTGTGTTGCCAGCGATGATGTTGTCCTCAGCGGCAAACTGGCTCCTCGTAGGCGGCAGGATGGCGATGCGTCCACCTGAGAGTCCTTTGGCGTAATAGTCGTTGGTCTCACCTTCGAGTTTGAAACTGATGCCGTGGGCGAGGAAGGCGCCGAACGACTGTCCCGCGGCCCCTTTGAACCTGATGTTGATGGTGTCGTCGGGAAGTCCTTGCAGACCGTATTTCTTGGCGATGGCGCCAGAGAGCATGGTTCCCACCGCGCGGTCGGTGTTCTTGATGGCGTAGTCGAGACATATCAGTCCGGCACTCTGCTCGCCGGCCTTCAGCCTCTCTTCCTGACTGTCGATGGTCTTTGTGACGGCGGCTAAGATATGATGGTCGAGCACCGTGCCCTGCATGCCGAGCGGCACGGCGGGCTTCGTGGCATCTCCCGTGAAGGAGAGGATGCCTTTCTCCTGATGGAGCAGACGGCTGAAGTCGAGTGTCGTCTCACGGGCCTCGATGAGGTCTGTGCGTCCCACGATGTCGTTGAGCGAGCGGCACCCTATCTCGGCGAGATACTCCCTCACCTCCTGTGCGAGGAAAGTGAAGTAGTTGACTAAGTACTCATATCGGCCGATGAAATGCTTCCTCAGTTCGGCATTCTGCGTGGCCACACCCATCGGGCAGGTGTTGAGGCTGCACTTGCGCATCATCACGCATCCGAGCACGATCAGTGCGGCCGTGCCGAAGGCAAACTCCTCGGCGCCGAGCATGGCCATGACGACGATGTCGCGGCCGGTCTTCAGTTGCCCGTCCACCTGGAGCCTCACATTCTGTCGGAGGCCGTTGCGCACCAGGGTCTGCTGGGTCTCGCTGAGTCCTATCTCGGGCGAGATGCCCGCGAAGCGCATGCTGCTGGCCGGCGAGGCGCCTGTGCCGCCCTCGGCGCCGCTGATGACGATGATGTCGGCCTTGGCCTTGGCCACACCTGCGGCGATAGTGCCCACGCCGCTCTCAGCCACGAGTTTCACGCTGACCGTGGCGGTGGGGTTCACGTTCTTCAGGTCGAAGATGAGCTGTGCCAGGTCTTCTATCGAATAGATGTCGTGGTGGGGTGGCGGTGAGATGAGCGAGATGCCGGGGATGGAGTGCCTCGTCTTGGCGATGACCTTGTCCACCTTGAATCCGGGCAGCTGTCCGCCCTCGCCGGGCTTCGCTCCCTGTGCCACCTTGATCTGTATCTCCTCGGCGTTGACGAGATATTCCGTGGTCACCCCGAAGCGGCCGCTGGCCACCTGCTTGGTTTTCGAACTCAGGCTGATGCCGTCGACGGAGTCGTGGAATCGTGCGGAGTCCTCTCCGCCTTCACCGGTGTTGCTCCTCCCACCCAGTTTGTTCATTGCCAGGCAGATGGCCTCGTGTGCCTCCTTGCTCAGCGCGCCAAACGACATGGCGCCGGTCACGAAATGCCTCACGATGTCTTCCACGGGCTCCACCTCGTCGATGCTGATGGGGTTGCGGCGGAATCCGAGGAAGTCGCGGATGAAGATGGGCGATTCCTTCTCGTCAGCCAATCGTGTGAACTCCTTGAATTTCTTATAACTGCCTGTACGCGTGGCCAACTGCAGCGTGGCTATCGTCTCTGGGTTCCAGGCGTGCTTGATGCCGTCTTTCCGCCAATGGAACTGTCCGTTGTCAGGCAGCATGGGCATCTGCTCTTCATCTTCTGTCAGGGCATAGGCGGCCTGGTGCATGGCGATGGCGTCGGCGGCTATCTTCTCCAGGTCGGCGCCGCCGATGGTGCTCACTTCTGTGCCGAAATAGTTCTTCAGCAAGCGCTCGCTCAGTCCGATGCTCTCGAATATTTTGGCTCCACGGTAACTGCGGATGGTCGAGATGCCCATCTTTGCCATGATTTTGAAGAGTCCCTTCTTCACGGCCTTGATGTAGTTCTTCTCTGCAGTGGGATAGTCTTCCTGTATTTTGTGCCGTTTCACCAGGTCGTCGAGGACGGCGAAAGTGAGGTAGGGGCAGAGGGCGGAGGCGCCATAGCCTAACAACAGGGCGGCATGCATGGTCTCGCGTATCTCTCCCGACTCCACGATGAGCGCCGTCTGCACCCGCTTGCCTACACTGATGAGGAAGTGGTGCACCGCCGAGACGGCCAGCAGGCTCGGTATGGCCGCATGGTGCTCGTCGGTGTCCCGGTCGCAGAGGATGATGTAGTTGTAGCCGTCGTCCACCGCCTTCTCGGCGTAGTGGCACAGGCTGTCGAGGGCAGAGCGGAGCCCTTCCTCTCCCTTGTCCACTTCAAAGAGGATGGGGAGTTTGATGGTGTTGAAGCCCTTGTACCTGATGTTGCAGAGGATGTCGAGCTGCGTGTTGCTGAGGATGGGGTGGGGCAGTCGCACCATCTTGCAGTTGGTCTCGTCGGGATTGAGGATGCCCGTGCCTACCCGGCCGATATACTCTGTCAGGCTCATCACCAGTTCCTCGCGGATGGAGTCGATGGCGGGGTTCGTCACCTGCGCAAACTGCTGGCGGAAATAGTTGAAGAACGTCTGTGGCCTGTCGCTCAAGACAGCCAACGGGGTGTCGTTGCCCATCGACGCCGTCGGCTCCTGACCGTTGACGGCCATGGGCACGAGCGTTTGGGCGATATCCTCCTCGCCATAGCCGAACATCATCTCGCGCCGAAGCAGGTGGTCGATGCTGTTGGCCACATGCCGCCCGCTCTTCAGTTTCTCCAGTTGGATGCGGTTGGTCGAGAGCCATTCCCGGTAGGGATGCTCGGCGGCCAACTGCTGCTTGAGTTCGCCGTCGTAGTAGATTTTGCCTTCCTGTGTGTCCACCAACAGGATTTTTCCCGGCTGCAGACGGCCTTTCGAGGCCACCTCTGTCGGGTCGAAGTCCATCACGCCCGCCTCCGACGCCACTATCAGCGTGTCGTTGGTGGTGATGGTGTAGCGGGCGGGGCGCAGACCGTTCCTGTCGAGCATGCCTCCCGCGAACCTGCCGTCGGAGAATAGCAGTGCCGCCGGTCCGTCCCAGGGTTCCATGAGGATGGAATGGTACTCAAAGAACGCTTTCAGGTCTTCGCTGATAGGATTCTTGTCATTGAACGATTCGGGCACGAGCACACTCATGGCATGTGGCAGCGACAGTCCCGACATGACGAGGAACTCCAGCACATTGTCGAGCGAGGCAGAGTCGGACATGCCTTCCTGCACGATGGGCGTGATGCCCCTGATGTCGCCCAGCGCGTCCGAACTGAGCACGCTCTCGCGTGCCTTCATCCACCCTCTGTTTCCCCTGATGGTGTTGATCTCTCCGTTGTGGCAGAGCATCCTGAACGGCTGCGCCAGACTCCATGTGGGGAAGGTGTTGGTGCTGAAACGTGAATGCACCAGCGCCATGCCGCTGGTGAGGTAGGGATTGGTCAGGTCGGTGTAGTATTGCCTTACCTGCATCGACGACAGCATCCCTTTGTATATGATATCTTGGTTGCTCAGCGAACAGATGTAGAAGTCGCGGTGGCTGACCCTCCGCTCAATCTTCTTCCTTATTATATATAAGGTGCGGGGGAGCGTGTCCACTTTGTCGTCGCTCACACCCGTGATAAACACTTGCTTGATGTCGGGCTCGGTACTGAGACCCGCCTCGCCCAGGCACTGGGGGTTGGTGGGGACGGTGCGCAGATGCATCAGCTGGAGCCCCTCGCGCTCTATCTCTTCTATCATGATGCTCAGGATCTCGCCTTGGGCTTTCTCGTCCTTGGGCAGAAACACCAGACCGGTGCCGTATTTTCCTTTTTCCGGAACAGGAATGCCCTGCAGCAGGATAAACTCGTGCGGTATCTGGATCATAATGCCTGCACCGTCGCCGTCTTTGCCTACTTCGGCTCCACGGTGGCGCATGTTTTCCAACACTTTCAGCGCATTGTCCACCAGTTCGTGGCTCTTGTTTCCGTGAATGTTCACTACCATTCCTATGCCGCATGCGTCATGCTCGTAAGCCGGCTGATAGAGCCCTTTTGCTGTGTCTTGAAATTTACACTTTGTCATATTATCCTCGTTTTTACCTTCAAAGAGATATATTTCGGCGGCAAAGGTAGTGCAAAATGTTAGAAAAGCGAAGATTTTGATGACAAAAATTTCTTAATAATTCCTCCTTTCTTACGATATGTGTCAAAAATGCCCGTTTTGTTGTTAAAATGACAATTATTATTCGTTTAAAATAATAAATAGTAACAATCTGTAATTCGATAGAAAAATGAAGAAACAAAAATTTATCAAAATTTTCGATTTTCAAACATATTGTCGTAATTTTGCCGAGAATTTGTGACATAGTGATTTTGAAACGTTATTTATGCTGACGATGAGTAATCATTCAAGACCCTCACGTCTGAAGGAGTTTGGGAGTGCAGGAGTTGGGGAGTGTATACATTATTATAATTATAATGGAGCACGGCCGTTGTCATTGTCAAGAAATATTCTTTATGGAAGAACTGAAGCATGAGTGTGGGGTAGCGATGATCCGCCTTCTGAAACCGCTCGACTTTTATGAAAGGAAATATGGGTCCTGGCGCTATGGCCTGAACAAGCTCTATCTGATGATGGAGAAGCAGCATAACCGTGGTCAGGAGGGTGCCGGTGTGGCATGCGTCAATCTCGATGCTCCTGCCGGAGAGGAGTATATGTATCGCGAGCGTGCCGAGGGGAAGGATGCCATAGAGCGGGTGCAGCAGATGATCTATGCCCAGATTGTGGGGCGTGAGGGCAGGCTGACACGCGACGGGGGAGCCGACGGCGCTCCGGCAGCGCATGCCGACGGCACTTTCGCCGGTCAGCTCTACTTAGGGCATTTGAGATATTCCACCACAGGCAAGCACGGACTGCAGCATGTCCATCCTTTCCTCCGCCGCAACAACTGGCGCGCGAAGAATCTCTGCCTGTGCGGCAATTTCAATATGACGAACATCAGCGAGGTGTTCGGCTTCCTTACCAGCCAAGGGCAGTCGCCACGTGTCTACGGCGACTCCTATATCGTGCTCGAACTGATGGGCCACCGCTTGGACCGCGAGGTGGAGCGGCTCTATGCCGAGGCGAGGGCGAGAGGCTTGGAGGGCATTGACATCACCCGCTATATCGACGAGCATGTGTCGATGGTCAATGTGCTGCGCACCACCATGCCTCATTTCGACGGAGGCTATGTGATGTGCGGGCTCACCGGCAGTGGAGAGATGTTCGCCGTGCGCGACCCCTGGGGCATCCGCCCGGCCTATTATTACCAAGACGACGAGGTGGTGGTGCTTGCCAGTGAGCGGCCTGTCATTCAGACGTGCTTCGACCTCACTGCCGAAGATATCCATGAACTGCCGCCGGGGCAGTCGCTCGTCGTCCACCGCAACGGCATCGCCGAGAGGCAGCAGATCCTGCCACCGCAAGACTACAGTGCCTGCTCCTTTGAGCGCATCTATTTCAGCCGAGGGTCCGACCGTGATATCTACCTCGAGCGCAAACGTCTTGGGGAGCAGTTGACCGCCCCTATCATGAAAGCCATCGGAGGGGATGTGGAGCACACTGTCTTCTCTTATATCCCCAATACGGCCGAGGTGGCTTTCCACGGCATGACCGACGGCATCCGCCGCCTCAATCATGACGTGCGCATAGAGAAAGTGGTGTGGAAAGACATCAAACTGCGCACTTTCATCACAGAAGGGGAGGAGCGCAACGACCTGGCCGCCCATGTCTATGATGTCACTTATGGCTCTCTCGATCCCTATGTAGATCAGCTCGTCGTCATCGACGACAGTGTCGTGCGGGGCACTACGCTGAGAGAGAGCATCTTCAAGATTCTCGCCCGCCTTCATCCGCGGAAAATCGTGATGGTGTCGAGCGCCCCCCAGATCCGCTATCCCGACTACTATGGCATTGACATGTCGCACTTAGAGGGGTTGTGCGCTTTCCGCGCTGCCGTCGCGCTCATCAGGGAGCGTGGCATGCGTCAGTTGCTGACGGATGTCTTCCGCCTTTGCAAAAACGACCCGGGGGGAGCCAATCATGTGGTGGCGGTCTATGCTCCTTTCAGCACGGAGGAAATCAGCCGCAAGATGGTGGAGATGCTCAGGCCCGAGGGGGTGGATGTGCCCATCGAACTGGTCTTCCAGAGTATCGAGGGACTTCATGAGGCATGTCCGCGTCATCCTGGCGACTGGTATTTCACGGGGCATTACCCCACAGCCGGAGGGGTGCGCATGGTCAATCTGGCCTTTGTGAGTTTTATGGAAAAAGAAGAGAACAATCAATAAAAACAGATGAATTATGTGTGGAATCGTATCTATTCTGAATGTAAGGAGACAGACTGGTGAACTGCGTACGAAAGCTTTGAAGATGAGTCAGAAAATCCGTCATCGCGGACCCGACTGGAGTGGGATTTACTGCGGTGGCTCTGCCATCCTGGCGCACGAGCGACTCAGCATCGTGGACCCCGAGTCGGGCGGACAACCGCTGTTCTCGCCCGACCGCAAACAGGTGTTGGCCGTCAATGGCGAAATCTACAACCATCAGGAAATCCGCCGTCGTTATGCTGGCAAGTACGATTTCCAGACAGGGTCCGACTGCGAGGTCATCCTTGCCCTCTACCGCGACAAGGGCATCGGTTTCCTCGAGGACCTGAGCGGCATCTTCGCCTTTGTGCTCTATGACGAGGAGCGTGATGAGTTCCTCATTGCCCGCGACCCCATCGGCGTCATCCCTCTGTACATCGGCTACGACAGCGATGGCACGGTCTACGTGGCATCCGAGTTGAAAGCCCTTGAGGGTCAGTGCGAGCGCTATGAGCCTTTCCTGCCAGGCCATTACTACAGCAGCCGTGAACCGGGAATGAAACGCTATTACACCCGCGACTGGATGAGTTTCGATGCCGTGAAGTACAACCCTTCCTCTGTGGAGGCCGTCAGGGAGGCGCTTGAGGATGCCGTCCGCCGGCAACTCATGTCCGATGTGCCCTACGGCGTGCTGCTCAGCGGCGGTCTCGACTCCTCGGTCATCTCTGCCGTGGCAGAGAAATTCAGTGAGCGGCGCATCGAGGACAACTCCCAGAGCCGTGCCTACTGGCCCCGCCTGCATTCCTTTGCCGTGGGACTGAAGGGGGCTCCCGACCTGGCGAAAGCCCGGTTGGTGGCTGAGCATATCGGCACTGTCCATCATGAGATCAACTACACCATCCAGGAGGGACTCGACGCCCTCCGCGATGTCATCTATTTCATCGAAACCTACGACGTGACGACGGTACGTGCCTCCACACCCATGTACTTGTTGGCACGCGTCATCAAGTCGATGGGCATCAAGATGGTGCTCTCCGGCGAGGGAGCCGACGAGGTGTTCGGTGGATACCTTTATTTCCACAAGGCGCCCACTGCCAAGGACTTCCATGAGGAGACGGTGCGCAAACTCTCCAAACTGCATCTCTACGACTGCCTGCGGGCCAACAAGAGTCTGTCGGCATGGGGCGTAGAGGGGAGGGTGCCTTTCCTCGACAAGGAGTTCCTCGATGTCGCCATGCGACAGAATCCGGAGGCGAAGATGTGCCCCGGCAAGACTATCGAGAAGAAGATTGTGCGCGAGGCGTTCGCCGACATGCTGCCAGCCGAAGTGGCATGGCGGCAGAAAGAGCAGTTCAGCGACGGCGTGGGCTATTCATGGATTGACACCCTCAAGCAGATGACCTCTGAAGCCGTCAGCGACGA
This sequence comes from uncultured Prevotellaceae bacterium, assembly GCA_902795605.1. GTDB lineage: Bacteria > Bacteroidota > Bacteroidia > Bacteroidales > Bacteroidaceae > Prevotella. The sequence goes on from CADBLU010000289.1 coordinate 12,141, forward strand.
GCAGATGGCCCATGCTGCCGAGAGGTTCCCCATCCACCCGCCCAAGAACAAGGAGGAATATTTCTACCGCAGCATCTTCGCCGAGCATTTCCCCAGCGACAGCGCCGCACTCAGCGTTCCCTCCGAGGCCAGCGTGGCATGCTCCACCGCCATCGCCCTGCAATGGGATGAGGCATTCCGCAACATGAACGACCCCAGCGGCCGCGCCGTCAGAGGGGTGCACGAGCAGGCTTATTAGAGGATGATAAAAGGAACTAAGAGTGAGAGAGTTAGTGGGGTAGGGTGACTTATTTCCTGCCCCACTATTTTGTTTTCTTACATGTGTTATAATGCGTCGTTTGCATACGAGGGTGTCTCCCTCATCGTGAATGCTCTCGTCGCAAATGCCATTTATTGCTGTAGGGACATACTTTATGTATGTCCGCAGAGCCCGCAGATGAGATTCTCGCAAAGCCATATTTGCCCTTGCTTTGGCCGTTGTCGTATAGGTTCTCAGAACTTGCGCACTTGAATTATTTGTATAAAGATAGTTGGATGGAGCGTCTGTCTGAAAGATTGATTCCGTAATTCATAGTAACAAGAATGGTAATATCATTTTTTCTTCGATAAAAATGATGTACTTTTCAAAAAAAAGACTAACTTTGCTACCGAGTTGTTGACTCTTGGTGAAGAGCAACAGCCATTTCGTGGAAAATAATAACAGCATTAGCAGTTATTCGGCGTGTCTGAAATGTAGGAAGTTTCAAGAAATCCGCAATGAATGAGTGTTAGTGTCTGCGCATAGGCGTGGACATTAAACTTATCAGCGGATGGGTCTCCTACAACCTCAGACACGGATAAGCGTCCGCGC
>CADBLU010000290.1 GCA_902795605.1 uncultured Prevotellaceae bacterium
ATGTGATGGCCCTGATGAACGGCGCCCGTCTGGGCATCGCCGCCCAGAGTGTGGGCGTGGAGCAGGAGGCCTACAACGAAGGTCTGAAATATGCCCGCGAGCGTATGCAGTTCGGCAAGAAGATCATCGAGTTCCCCGCCGTCTACGACATGCTCTCACGCATGAAGGCCAAACTCGACGCCGGACGCTCACTGCTCTATCAGACCGCCCGCTATGTGGATATCTACAAGGCTCTTGAGGACATCCAGCGCGACACCAAACTCAGCGCGGAGGAGCGTCAGGAACTGAAGAAATACACCCGCCTGGCCGACGCCTTCACACCGCTGGCCAAGGGTATGAACTCGGAGTATGCCAACCAGAACGCCTACGACGCCATCTCCATCCACGGCGGGTCGGGATTCATCATGGAGTACAAGAGCCAGCGCCTCTACCGCGACGCACGCATCTTCTCCATCTATGAGGGAACCACCCAACTGCAGGTGGTGGCCGCTCTGCGATACATCACCAACAGCACCTACCTCGGCATCATCAAGGAGATGCTGGAGTCTGAGGTGGCCGACAACCTCAAGGCCCTCAAGACCCGCGTCGTGGCCATGGTGGCCCGCTACGAGGAGGTGCTCACCGAGGTGAAGGCTGAGGACAACCAGGAGAAGACCGACTTCGTGGCCCGCCGGCTCTACGAGATGACCGCCGACATCATCATGTCGCTCCTCATCCTCGACGACGCCACCCGTGCACCCGAACTCTTCGAAAGAAGCGCCAACGTCTATGTGCGCCACGCTGAAGCTGAGTGCGCCGCCCACTATGAGTTCATCAAGAACTTCAAGGCCGACGACCTCGACAGCTACCGCGCAGAGTAGCAGACGCCCTGCAGGCACCAATATGCATTCGCCCCCATCTCTCGTCGAGATGGGGGCGAATACGTTTACGGCGATGAGGACGGAATGCCGTCAGTCGAGCTGCAAGGCCACGTTATGCTCTTTCGCCATGCGGCGCAGATTGATAATGGCATAGCGCATGCGGCCCAGCGATGTGTTGATGCTCACTCCCGTGGCCTCGGCAATCTCCTTGAACGACATCTCCTGGAAATATCGCATGTAGACCACCTCACGCTGCGCCGTGGGAAGCATGTTCATCATCTTGCGGACATCCTTGAGCACCTGGTCGTTCACAAACTGGTTCTCCACATTCATGTCGAGAAGGTTCATGCCCAGATTCGAAAGGTCGTTGTCCTCCGTAGGCTCCACGATTCGTTCCGACTTCTGCTCACGATACCAGTCCATCACCACATTGTGCGCGATACGCACAAGCCACGCGCTGAACTTGCCCGAATTGACATATTTGCCCTGGCGCAACTTCGTGATGACTTTGACAAACGTCTCCTGGAAGATGTCGTCGGCCACGTCACGGTCGCGAACCATGAACATGATATAAGTAAAGAGTTTGGATTGTGTTCTTGACAACAACAAATCAAACGCTCTATTGTTACCATCAATGTATGACAGAGCCAACTGCTCATCTGTCATCTCATTCAGATATTCCATTCCTTAAATTAGATGATTAATATAAGTAATGATGTTCCGATAGGCGCCTGATTTTTAAGTTTTAAAATAAAAAGCTATAATTGATGTTGCAAAGATAACGACTTTTGCCTTTCCGTGCAAATTTTTTCACAAAAAAACGCAAAATCACTCTTTTCTGCCCATTTTTATTTGTCTTTATTAAGGAATGAGAAAGAAGAGTGGAAATAATAAAAGCCCATCATAGCCCACCAATAAAAGCCCTTTTAAGAGGCCCCGTCTTGGTGTCCGGTACGCTGCGGCATTGCCGCAGCTATAAAAAGATAGCCAGCACCTCGGAAAAGAAAATAAAAAAAATCCTTTTTTTATTTTGCTTTTCACTCGGTTTGCACTGCTTTGCTGGCGCGAAGATAGGCGGCACCTCGGAAAAGAAAATAAAAAAATCCTTTTTTATTTTGCTTTTCACTCGGTTTGCACTATCTTTGCAGCGAATAGGTTCGCTTTACGCGATTAGCAAAGGGAACGGGGTGCAAATCCCCGACTGTCTCGCAGCTGTGAGTTCCATTATCAGCATCAGGCTCAAAGCCACTGCCCATGAGGCGGGAAGGCGCCTGAGAGCGGAACGAAGTCAGAAGACCTGCCTGTTCAAGCATATCCGAGCTTGCCGAATCCTCTCGATGTAAGGGGCGAGGCGCAACGTGTGACATTCTTTTCTACAGCGGGGAACAGCACCCGCGGCAACAGCATAGTATGCCCGTAGTATCGGCATACCCATGACCGGAATATAGATGAAGGTTAACTGAAATGTATTATATAAGTTTGTTGAAAGGGGCGATACCGTGAGGTATCGGCCCCTTTTTTCATCATTAAAAACCCCGGAGGCTCTTTAATGATGATTCGCAGTTCAAGTGTGTTAAAGAACCAACGTGTTAGTGCACTCCTTAGCGTTCAGTTTGTCAAGGTCAGCCTTGGGCACTCTGCCCTTGAAGACGATGTTGAGTTCTGTGCCTGCCGGTTGGCTGAGCCACTCGATGATCTGCTTCTGCATCTCCTCGTCAGCAGTGAGGGTGATCTGGGTGTCTTTGTTGTCATCCTGACGGCCGCTGATCCAGAGTTCGGTGGTGGCACGGGGCTCGTCTGCGAGTTCTGACTTGTCGCGATGTGTCACTTTCACGGTGGCTGTCACGTCAAGGATGTCACCCTCGCCAGCAACCTCGAACGACATGGGAGCCCCGAGGTCAGGAATATGACAGTTGGCAGTTCCCGTAGTACCGGTGATGTTGTTCTGCACGGAGAATGTGTAAGCCTCCTGCTTTGCGTCACCTGCGTTGTTGTCGGTTTTATTACCTCCACATGCTACCATCAATGCTGCTACAGCTGCGATGGCGAAACTGAAAATAGCTTTTTTCATCATCATAAACGAATAATTGTTAAAAGTTAATTTAGAAATTGGTTGTTGTTTAAATGGTTCTCGTTTCCTTGAGACAGGCGTATTGCCCGCGGAATTTCTGTCGGTCTAAAGTTCGGTATACGACGTGCTGCAGGCACGCAGTTCGCCCTACTCCCCTGTCATAACCTCCAAAATTTCAGATATCTTTATACATTTCCTTATATGCCTACAAAGGTAGCGAAAGGAAAGGTAAAACACAAGGGTTTCACAACTTTTAACTCACTCTGTTCGACACATGACACCCCCTCGCCTCTTGCCATCACTCCCCTCCCTGCCGCCTCCCGAATTGTTAATTATATAAAAAATTCACAAATGGCGATTGATTATACATTTATTTTCACTATCTTTACGAAGTAAAAGCGACAAGGCCACTGTGTGCGCACACTAACTGTTTACGTTTCACTATATTACTCATCTGACTATCACCAATACTATCATACAATGAAAAAGACCTTACTATTTCTCACCATGCTCCTGCTCCTGGGAGCAACACGTATGAACGCCCAAGCGCCCTATGCTGTGCTCAACAACGGCACGCTGACGTTCTACTACGACAATGCGTCGGGTTCAAAAACCGGCACCGTGTATAAGAACTTCGTTACCACCGCGAATACCCCCCGCTGGTATAACGACCGCTCGAAGGTGACGAGCGTGGTGTTCAACTCCTCCTTCGCCAACGCCAACATCACCTCGTGCTTCGCCTGGTTCCGCGACATGGCCAGCCTCACAAGCGTCAGCGGCACGCAGTATTTCAAAACAACCAACGTGACCAACATGGCACAGATGTTCTATGGCTGCTCGTCGCTCAAGACACTCGACATCAGCACATGGAGTACGCCAAAGGTGACCACCTTCAGGAACATGTTCTACAACAACACCGCACTGACCACCCTCAAGATAAGCAATCTGTCTACCGAGTCGGCCACCTCTACCTACGGCATGTTCTACTACTGCACGGCCCTGACGAGCCTCGACGTGAGCAAGTTCAAGACCAGCAAGGTGACGGAGATGGACTATATGTTCCAGCGATGCACCTCCCTCACAGAGCTCAACATCTCGTCGTTCACCATCAACTCCTCCGCAACGAGCCAATACATGTTCAGCTACTGCGGACTCAAGAAGCTGTCCATCCCCTCCACGGCCAACAACCTGGACGCGACCGCCTGCAACATGGTAGGCACTGCGTCTGCACCTTGCACGCTCTGCTTCCCCTCGGGATTCACACCTGAAAAGACCAAGACCACCAGCACCTACTACGTGTGGAAAGGCGGTTACTTCAAGGACGGCCCCAACATCACACCCGGTGGCGGCGGAGATACTCCCACCACTAAGGGCTATGCCGTGCTCTCTGGCACTACCCTCACATTCTACTACGACAACAAGTCGGGCAGCCGCTCAGGCACCGTCTACGACCTGAACACAGGCGCCAATGCCCCTGGTTGGAACAGCAAGGCGTCGACAGTGACCGAGGTAGAGTTCAATGAAAGTTTCGAGAACGCCAGACCTACAAGCTGCTACCGATGGTTCTATGGCATGACGAAAATCAAGCTTATAGATGAGGTTTGGCGTATCAAAACGGAGAAGGTGACCAACATGGCGTCGATGTTCCAAAATTGCTCCTCGTTGCAACAAGTTGATTATATCTACGGATGGGACACCTCCAATGTCACCACCTTCGCAAATATGTTCTATGGATGCACAAGCATAGAGTGGATAGGATTATTTGATGAGGATGTAGAAGACATCTATGATTCCGGTGGGAGTGTCATAGTAAAGCAAATCCCAACATTCCGAAGCTATTGGAACACCAGTAAGGCAACCGATTTCAGCAATATGTTCTACAACTGTAGCAGTTTGACAATGTTGGCTTTGCCCAGTTTCACTTTAGGTTCATCGGCCAACACGTCCAATATGTTCTATGGTTGCAAGAAGCTTAGCAACCTGCATCTGAACAATAGCTTTAAGTCTGTTAATTCTAATGCGTTTACAGGTGTAGGCTCAACCACCAGTCCCTGTCTGCTCACAGGCTACTATGTGGAGAATGCCACGCGCTATCCCACATACTTCACTTGGAAAGCAGGTTATTTCAAAGACCCGCGTGAGGCTTACGCCATTCGTATGGGAAGTACCCTTACGTTCTATTATGACGAGGATAGATATAAGACAGATATCGTCCTTGACCTCTATGACGGCGGTGTTTCAACCCACGACCTGAACAAGGTATTCTACACCCCCGATTGGAATGATTATGCCACAGATATTGAGAAGGTGGAATTTGAGGAGAGTTTCAAGGATGCTCGTCCCGAGGCTTGCTTCCAGTGGTTCTATAATATGAGTAATCTTACCAGCATAGTGAACCTGAAGTACCTCAACACCTCGAGTACGACCAACTATGGAGCGATGTTCTCTGGATGCAAGAAGCTGAAGAGTATCGACATCAGCAGCTTCACAATCACGTCATCCACAACCTCCGCAAGTATGTTCGCCAATTGTTCTGCACTGAAGACACTTACCATTCCCTCCTCTGCCGCGAACCTGAACAACAACGCCTGCTCTGGCGTGGGCACAGCCTCATTGCCTTGCACACTCGTCTTCCCAAGTTCGTTCACTCCCCAGAAGACCTCTACAGGCAACGGCTACTATGTGTGGAAGTCAGGCTATTTCACCGACTCAAGTGTGGAAGAAGACGAGCCCAAAGAGTATGCGGTCCTCTCAGGCTCTATCCTCACATTCTACTATGACGATAAATACAATAGCCGCTCAGGCACCGTCTACAACCTGAACACCGACGCCGACAAGCCCGGATGGAACGCCAAGGCCTCCTCGGTGAAGAAGGTGGTCTTCGACAGCAGTTTCGAGGACGCCTATCCCAGCAGCACCTACTACTGGTTTGGCCAGATGAGCAACCTGACCTCTGTGGAAGGCATGGAGTACCTCTATACAGAAGGTGTGACCAATATGGCTTATATGTTCTATGGCTGCTCACAACTCACCGGCATCGACGTTTCGACCTTCGACACCAGCAATGTGTCGACGATGGCATATATGTTCTCCGGATGCTCGAAATTGAGCTCCCTGTGGCTTGCCACTCCGGAGCCCGGTTTGGAGTTCGCTGTCTACGGGTCGACCTTCACGACGGCGGCAGCCACCAACCTGAGCAATATGTTCGCCGGCTGCAGCAGCCTGAAGAATCTGGTGCTCGTGGAGTTCACCATCAAATCGGGTGCCAACACCTCTGACATGCTCAAAGGCTGCACGGCGCTCGAGTCGCTCTATATCAACACCAACATGAACGCGCTCAACGCCAGCGCGCTCTCGGGTGTGGGCACAGCCACCTCACCTTGCCTGCTGGAGTTCCACAATTGGGACGCCATGCCACAGGCCTCCACCATCATGCCCACCTATTATATATGGAAGGGCGGCTATTTCTACAACTTGCAGACAGGATACGCCGAACTGTCTTCCGACGGAACGACACTGACTTTCAAATACGACATCTACGACGACATGTCATGGACTGGCAGCCCTCTTGACCTCTATCATCTCAACAGCGGTTCGACGAAACCCGGATGGTCGTCCAAAGTGGCTAATGTCA
>CADBLU010000291.1 GCA_902795605.1 uncultured Prevotellaceae bacterium
GACGGACTGCGCCCCGTCATCATGAAACTGGAGGCGACCGACGAGGAAGCCACCATCGACTATACACCCGTGGAGAGATGATAGAGACCGGACTGAGACATACCAGCGAGCTGATCGTGACAGATGCCATGACGGCCATTGAAGTCGGCTCCGGCGACATGCTGGTGCTCGCCACCCCGATGATGATGGCGCTGATGGAGAACGCCGCCATGCTCGCCGTCAGGGAACACCTGCCGGAAGGCTGCACCACCGTGGGCGGACATATCGAGTCGACACACCTCCGGCCTTCCAGGATCGGCGACGTCATCACCGCCGTGGTGGAGGTGACCAAGGTGGAAGGTAAAAAAATATTCTTCAAGGTGGCGGCCTACTGCGGGGAAAACCTGCTCGGAGAGGGCACCCACCTTCGGTTCATCGTGGACAGGAAAAGATTCATGGAAAAACTGAACACTTAATGTCCCGTTGATTATCTTTAAAGACCACATTGTCAACCAAATACCAAAGATGATGAGACAGCTATTAACCATTCTCGCATTGATTCTCTTTCTACCGATATACACACACGCGCAGAAAGAAAGTGATTTCATACCTGTTGACTGGAAGGAAATAAAAAAAGTGGCTGAGAATGACCCTCAAAAGATCAATGATCAGGTGGCGAGGATGGCAGCCAGTGAAATTGACACCACAATGACATGGAATGAGCGCATTTTGGCATACTACGGACAATCGTACCTCACCCCTATGACCGAGTTGAGTGAAGGCATAACGCTTGACAAACTGTTGAAGGACGGCAAATATGAGGAATGTCTGTCTGGAGCGAAGGAATTGCTCAAGAAGAACCCTGTTAGTCTTAAAGCTCTCTCCAATGCTCTATATGCCATGATATATATGTTGAAAGACTCAACGAATCATCAAGGTGTCAGCCGTGACGAAGCTCGTATCTATTACAACCGGATGCATAGAATCCTCAATACCATAGCTGTTACCGGCGACGGTACCGAGGAGCGGCCTTTTTATGTGACCGCGGTATCCGACGAATATTTGTTCATGCGCCACTATCTTGAGATAGAAAGAACCAAAATGCAATATATAACAGGCCATTTTGACGTTTTTGAATTGGCAGAGACGAATGAATATTACACGCGCCCGAAATTATTCTTCGATATCTCCCGCGTATTGGAAATAGAGAAGGCAATGTTTCTAAAGTAAAACCGATGTCTTCAACCGCTGGATTGCGCATGATGAGCGTGCGCGACACGAGGGAGAGCAACGTAACCAGAAAAACTACCTGCTCTGCCCCTGATTTCGGCCAAGATGACAGACTGACAAGGAAAGCGGGTGACAGGTGACATTATGACACCGGCAAGGACGTAAACAAAAGTAAAATAATATTTAAAACACCAACACGATAGTTAACACGCCACGAAAGAGTGTTAAAAGAGGACAAATAATCGGGAGAAATTTTACTTTTACCAATTTTTGCGTCTAATTTTGCAGTACAAATCTACAGGTTAAACATAAAACAACAGTAATATGTCAATCAAAATCAAATCTATGATGAAGAAAGCTATTTTCGCTATCGCCGTCGTCCTGGCGGCAGGCGCTTACAGCAGGATGATTGCCGCTCCTGTGGGTGGAGGACAAGTAGACCTCACTTATGCCGCAGAGAAGGCAGTTCCCGCAGTTGTGCACATCAAGTATGTGCAAAATTCGAAAGTGGAGACAGTGGAAGTGGAAGACCCGTTCGGCGGATTTTTCAGCGACCCGTTCGGATTCTTCGGAAATCCCGGCAGCGGCAACAGGCAACGCCGCCAAGTGCAGACCCCGAAACGGGAAGCCAGCGGCTCGGGAGTCATCATCTCTTCCGACGGTTATATAGTGACCAACAACCACGTGGTGGAAGGAGCTGACGAACTGACCGTCACCCTCAACGACAACAGAGAGTTCTCAGCCATTATCATAGGTACTGACAAGACCACTGACCTGGCACTCATCAAGATAGAGGGCAAAAACCTGCCTTGTATGAGCATCGGCGACTCCGACAAGCTGAAAGTGGGTGAATGGGTCATCGCCGTCGGCAACCCCTTCAACCTCAACTCCACCGTCACCGCTGGTATCGTCAGCGCCAAAGCCCGCTCTCTCTACGCCAATGGTGTGGAATCGTTCATACAGACAGATGCCGCCATCAACCAAGGCAACTCGGGAGGCGCTCTCGTCAATACTCAGGGCGAACTGGTAGGCATCAACGCCATGCTCTACTCGCAGACAGGCAGCTATAGCGGCTATGGATTCGCCATCCCCACCACCATCATGAATAAAGTGGTGAGCGACCTGAAGCAGTATGGCACCGTGCAACGCGCTGTGCTCTCCATCGCCGGACGTGACGTGCACAACTATATCGATGCCGAAAAGCTCAAGGGCAACGAGGTGGACCTCGGAACCAACGACGGTGTCTATGTGGAAAAAGTGGAAGACGGTGGTGCCGGTGCTGATGCCGGTCTCGAAGAGGGTGATGTCATCACCTCCATCGACGGCAAGAAAGTGTCGAAGATGGCCGAACTGCAGGAAATCCTGGCCAACAAACGTCCGGGCGACCACGTGAAGGTGGGCTATCTCCATAAGAAAGCGAAGAAAGAGAAGAGCGTGACCTTGAAGAACGCACAGGGCAACACCGACGTCATCAAGTCGGCCGACCTCGACCTTCTCGGAGCCAACTTCAGGGCTGTCAGCGATGAGCAGAAGAAGCAACTCAACATCAGCTATGGTCTGGAAATCATCAAACTCAACAAAGGCATCCTGCAAGAGGAAGGTCTCACCAAAGGATTCATCATCCAGAAAGTGAACGAGGAACCGATGAAGACCATCGACGATATCCAGAAAGCTGTCAAAGAGGCATCTACCAGCAAGGAACCGGTGCTTTACATCCAGGGTATCTATCCCACCGGCAAGAGGAAATATTTCGCAGTGCCTCTCAAAGACTAAGATAATAACCGAGAGTGACCACTCCTCATCACCGTCAGCGCATCATGGCAGGCATTGCCGGCTGACACACGCCGACAATACCTAAATCAAGTGATAAAGACAGACAAATGCGCAAATATTTGCGCATTTGTTTGTTTTTTTCCCGAAGATGTCGTAATTTTGCATTCACTTAGATTTATGCTACATGAGACAACTGAAAATCACACAATCGATTACGAATCGTGAGAGCGCATCTCTCGATAAGTATCTACAAGAAATCGGGCGCGAAGAGTTGGTCACCGTCGAAGAAGAAGTGGAACTTGCTCAGCGCATACGAAGAGGTGACAGGAAAGCGCTGGAGAAACTGACACGCGCTAACCTGAGATTTGTAGTCTCGGTGGCAAAGCAATATCAAAACCACGGCCTCAGCCTGCCCGACCTCATCAATGAGGGAAACCTGGGACTCATCAAGGCCGCTGAAAAATTCGACGAGACCAGAGGGTTCAAGTTCATATCCTATGCCGTATGGTGGATTAGGCAGAGCATCCTGCAGGCCATCGCAGAGCAAAGCCGCATCGTCAGACTCCCGCTCAACCAAGTAGGGTCTGTCAACAAAATCATCAAGGTGCAGCACCAACTGGAGCAAGCCAACGAGCGGAGACCCAGCGTGGATGAGATCGCCGCCATCGTAGACCTGCCCGAGGACAAGATAGAAGATGCCCTGAAAGTGAACACAAGGCACGTGTCGGTAGACGCCCCCTTCACCGACGGCGAGGAAAACAGCCTGCTCGACATCCTGCCCAACGACGACTCCCCCATGGCCGACACCGAACTCGTGATGGAGTCGCTGCGCAATGAGATCAACCGCGCTCTTCTTACCCTCAGCGAGCGGGAACGGCATATCATCGAGGCATTCTTCGGTATCAACCAGCCCGAGATGACCCTTGAGGAGATAGGCGAGAAATATGGACTCACGCGGGAGCGGGTGCGCCAAATCAAAGAAAAAGCCATCCGGCGGCTACGCCACAACACCAAGAACAAGTTGCTTAAGTCCTATCTGGGGCAATGACAACTATCAATGATTAGAATTTAAAGGTATTAGTGTTTTCAACATATTTAATGAGACGTTGTTTTTTTGTATTTACGCTTGCACTCCTGCTGCTTCATGTCAATGATGCGGCGGGAAAAATGCGTTGCACACCTATTTATATTTTCGGAGCCTCAGCATCGTTCAACGACTCTATCGTCTATTTTACGGACATTCAAATCGTGGATAGCGCTTGGGTGGACGAAAAGACAGAGTTTCTCATCAACAGAGGCGAATATTCCGGCCAACTGCGCAACCACTTCAATGCCACTGGCCACCCTAACCGCACATGTATCGTGTCGTATGCGCTGAAGGAGAAAGACATCCTCAAGAAATACGCCAAGATGAGAAAGCAGTTCAAAGGCACCGCCAAGAAACCAACAAGATATGAAATACGGGAATTGGATGAGGATGAGTTCAAGTTCATCTCCATCACACCTGCCAACATCGACGATGAGGTGGCCGAAGTAAACAAGAAGGCAACCAAGCGCGCAGAAAAATCCAAAGAGAAGAAATCCAAAGGCAAGTTGCAAACTCCAGGCAAGCCTGCAGACGCCGATTCTTCTATGCCACCTACGATGCCCCCTCGCCACTGACATCAATTTACAACCATCCACACTTATTTTTTCAATGACAGAAACAAGGTATTTCTCTATTGCCGACCACTACATCAAAGTGGTGTTTGTCGACAATAAATACAACAACATGACTCTGCTGAGGTCATGCTTCCCCTTTATGGTCGACGAAGTAGATGATGACAAACTACTGCTGACCATTGTCGTCGACGACACACTCCAACCCATCCCCAAAGAAAAAAGAGAGAAACTGCGTAATTTCGAATCAGGCAACGGAGAAATCATCGTCGACCTGATCGAAGGAGGAGGACATCAGTTCATCTACAAAGACACCAAGAAGAATGAATGCTCACTGATGCAAATTGACAGCGACTGCTCTCATGTCAACTGTGCCCTCAACGGCAATTACGACATGCGCAACTTTGGTATGCAGAATGTCATGATGGTGTCGTTTGCCATGGCATCAAGCAAGAAACAGACTCTGCTCATCCACTCATCACTTGTCAGGCAAAACGGATACGGCTATGCCTTCCATGCGGCCAGCGGAACAGGAAAGTCGACGCAAGTGAGCATGTGGCTCAGATACCTGCCTGGTTGTGACTTGATGAACGATGACAACCCTGTCATCAGAGTCATCGACGGCACACCTTATATCTATGGCTCACCCTGGAGCGGGAAGACACCCTGCTACCGCCCCATCAAGGCCAAACTCGGCGCACTCACACGCATCGACCGCGACTCACGCAACTGGGTAGAGAAACTCTCTCCCATAGAGGCTTTCACGTCTGTCGTGCCCTCGTGCTCTACCCTCAAATGGGACGTGAAAATCTACAGGAACATCTGCGACACAGTGACAAGAATCGTGGAAACCACGGGGATTTACATTCTGCACTGTCTGCCCAACCGTGAGGCTGCTGAGGTGTGCAACGCAGCCATCGCTGTGAAGGACTAAACACCACCGACATGGCCAAAAGCAAATTCAAAAAGTGGCTGCATCAATATGATGGAGGCGACCGCACAACTACCCTCAAAGGACAAAATATTCAGTTTGAGAATGCGGTCTTCTTCCCACTCATCATTGAAGAAATCAACAAAGGGCATACCGCAACCATCAACCTGCGCGGACGCAGCATGAGGCCTTTCCTGGAGTCTGACCGTGACAAGGCGCTGCTCTCACAACCAGTCAACCTGAAAGTTGGCGACCCGGTGCTCGCCGAAATAGAACCCGGACATTATGTGCTCCACCGCATCTGGAAGATCGACGGCGAGAGCGTGACACTCATGGGCGACGGCAACCTCACCTTTGAGCATTGCACGGTCAAAGACTTCAGGGCCAGCGTAGTAGGCTTCTACCGGAAAGGGCGCAACCGCCTCGACCGTATTGATGGCCGGAAATGGAAAATCTACTCATGGTGGTGGGTCCGTCTTACCCCCATCCGCCGCTATCTGCTGGCTGCCTATAGGTACATCTGGCTCAATATCTTCAAATTGAAATAATCATTCGTCACGAAATATTCAACAATCAATAAAAAAGAGAAACAATGAAAGCAAAAGAAGGATTCAATCTGCGCGAGGTATGCGGTGAGCACATCATTGTGGCAGAAGGCAAACAGAACATCGACTTTACCAACATCATCAGCATGAACGAGACCTCGGCATTCCTCTGGGAAAAAGTCCAAGGCAGGGAGTTCACGATTGATGACCTGGCTCAGCTGCTTGTCGACAACTACATGATTGACGAGAATACTCCTCTCAGCTATGAAAAGGCCAAAGCCGACGCCCAAGTAATGCTCGACAAGTGGATCGAAGCCGAAATCGTAGAAGTATAAAAAAAGCCCCTAAAACAAAAGAAAGAGCGTGCGCATCACTGACGATGTCACGCTCTTTTTTAGGATTCTTACCCCACCGACGAATCCCCCTTCCGGAGGACACAGGAGCGAGGTAAAAAAATGACCCTCGCCAATTCCTGCACCTCACGGCGGAGAAATTTTTGGGGTCACAGAATTAAAAGATCAGCATTGAAATTTTTCTTTTCTTAATTATACCCTGAAACTAACACTCAATTTATCCTGTCGAGTAAAAAATATGAATTTATCTATGAGAATTATCAAATGAATGCGGCAATTCTTCTCCCAGAACCGCCATGAGGAAAGAGAATCACACAACACAATAGACTCACTCAGCCTATGCACAAGCACCAGCCTATGATTCCATGACGAATCGAAGTGTTAAGAGAAGGATACATCATATCCTCTACTTTCTCCACTAACCAATCGCAAAAAGCTGTGTTTTTATTTCCTCAATCAATTAATGTCGCAAAAATAATACTTTTCGGCGGGATATGCAAATAAAAGTTGAAGAAAATTTCACGATTCGGAAAAAAAAATGTTTTTTACGAAAAGACGGATGAAAAAAGCGATGACATACATAAAAAATTTGCTCATCTGACAGACTTTTCCTATTTTTGCAATATCATTCACCGAAAAAATAATCAATACTACCATCAATGAAAAAAATCACTCTTTTCCTACTACTTTTTGCCACCAGCACTTGCCTATGGGCACAGAAACTGCAACGTCCACGGCTGGTCGTGGGCATCGTCGTCGACCAAATGAGATGGGACTACCTCTATTATTATTACGACAAATATAAAGAGGATGGGCTTAAACGCCTGCTCAACGAAGGATTCAGTTGCGAAAACACGATGATCAACTACGTGCCGACAGTCACTGCCATCGGACACTCAAGTGTGTATACCGGTTCGGTGCCCGCCTTCACCGGAATCGCAGGCAACTCGTTCCTGCTCGACGGCAAAAACGTGACAAGCGTCACCGACACGACGGTGACGGCCGTGGGTAGCGACAAGCAGAGTCGCGACGGCAAATGCTCGCCACGCAACCTGCTGGCCAACACCATTGGCGACCAACTCAAAGTGGCCACTGACTTTCAGGCCAAGGTCGTGGGCGTGGCTCTCAAAGACCGTGCCTCCATCCTGCCCGCAGGACATGCCGCCGATGCCGCCTACTGGTGGGACGGACAGGCAGGACATTTCATCTCCAGCAGCTATTATATGAACCAGCTGCCTAAATGGGTGGAGAACTTCAACAGGCTGCACCACACAGAGCCCGGCTTCGACATCAAGACATCGAACAAAGGGGTGACAATGACCTTCCAGATGGCGGAGGAAGTACTTATCAAGGAACGTATGGGCAAGGACGACGTGACCGACCTTCTGGCCGTGAGTATCTCATCGACCGATGCCATCGGCCATGCCACAAGCACCCGAGGTAAGGAAAACTATGAGGTATATATGCAACTCGACAAAGACATCGCCAAGTTTATGCACGCTCTCGACCGGGAGGTGGGCAAAGGGAATTACCTGCTGTTTCTCACTGCCGACCACGGAGCCATCCACAACGGCAATTTCATGAATGCGCACAAGCTCCCGGGCGGCGGTTTCTCCGGACGGGTTGCCAGCGAGGCGGTCAACAAACAGCTGTCGAAGACATTCGGCGTAGAAGGCAAATATATCAAATGGATAGCCGACTGCCGCGTCTATCTCGACCATGATTTCATCCTTGCTCAAGGACTCGACGAATGTAAAGTGCGCAAAGAGGCAGTGAGATGCCTGCGCCAAGACCCACAGTTCGCATACGTGGTAGACTATGAGGACATCGCCAATGCCAGTGTGCCTGCTTTCCTGCGCGAGCGCATCATCAACGGCTATCACCGCATGCGCAGTGGCGACCTCTGCCTTATCCTGCAAGGCAGCCACATGTATGGAAGCGTTGGCCCTGATTACAAAGGCACGTCACACGGCACATGGAATCCCGACGACTCCCACATTCCTCTCCTCTTCATGGGTTGGCATGTGACCAAAGGCAGTACCAGCACACCTACGTTCATGACCGACATTGCCCCCACTGTTTGCGCCATGCTGCATATCCAGATGCCTGACTGCTGCATAGGAAACGCCATACAGGAAGTGTGGAAATAACCGGATTCAATTTTCAAATGTCGTGCAAACCGAATGCAATGAAGCTTGCTTCGATTGCTGAGGTGTAGCCGACATTCAAGCGAAGCTTAATCTTCAATTGACCTCTTTGTCTGGAAGTTGTGAAAAGTGGCGATGCTTATGGAAATAGTATTGCCAGAGGATAGAAAAAGGTGAGCACTCCCCTGCCCTTCCCGCCTGGCGGGAATGCTGGATGCGCTCACGGTCGGCACGGAACTGCCGCCGCCACTTGCGGTATGCCCATCGGGCTTGGAAAATGGCTTTGAAGTCGCCCCAATGGCGCTGGATAAGCAATGTCTGAAACGCTGCCAGATAGTCGAGAAACCATCTCATCCACATCACCCGGCGCAACTCCGCATCAGGCAGATTCTTATAAAGCATCGTCAGATTGTTGCGGAAATTGAGGAACGTTTTCCGGGGATTTCCCTTGGGAAGCGTTCCTCCGCCGAGATGATAGACATGGCTCTCTGGCTGGCAGCAGATGCGGCGCCCCATGATACGCAGACGCCAGCAGAAGTCGATTTCCTCGCAATGGGCGAAGAAACGGCCGTCGAGGCCACCGCAGGCATGGTAGTCGGCGGAGCGAACGAACAGACAGGCGCCAGTGGCCCACATCACATCATGCAAGTCGTCATATTGTCCCTCATCCATTTCTACCGTGTCGAACAGCCTGCCACGGCAATAGGGATAGCCGTAGCGGTCGACAAAGCCTCCTGACGCTCCCGCATACTCAAAACGGCGACGGTCGTCGATTGCCAACAACTTAGGCTGACAGGCCGCCACATCCGGGCATCTGTCCATCAAATCCGTCAAGGGCTCAAGCCAGCGGGGAGTCACCTCTACGTCGGAATTCAGCAACACATAATAGGTGGCGTTCACTTGTACCAATGCCTTGTTGTATCCTTCGGCGAACCCCCAGTTGCGGTCCAACAGTATCAGTCTCACATCAGGAAAACGTTCGCGCAGGAAAGATACGGAGTCATCTGTCGATGCGTTGTCGGCCACATAGACCACGGCATCATCAGAGTGTGCCAACACCGACGGCAGATACCTCTCCAGCATCTGCCGGCCGTTCCAGTTGAGTATCACTATCGCTACCTTATCCATCTCTCACCTCCCTATCAATTGTGCCAGCAGCGCACTCTGGTCGTGGTTGAACCCTGTCATCTTCACGTTCACCAACTGGTTGTCGAGTGACGGATCGGCCAAGGAGGCCGGCAATTCCACCCTCACATAGTTGCGGGTAAAGCCATGCATCGCCTTACCCTTAGGGGCTTTCTCCATGAGCACCTCAGCTTCACGACCTATCCACTGCTGATAGAAAGCATGCGTCTTTGACTCTGAGAGGGCCAACAGGCGCGACGAGCGCTCTTTCTTCTCGCGCTCACTCACCACATAGTCGATTTTCAATGCCTGAGTGCCAGGTCGCTCAGAATAGGGAAACACGTGCAACTGACTGATATCGAGAGATTCCAAAAAGCGGTAAGTCTGCTCGAAATGCTCCTCATGCTCCCCACGCATACCCACGATGACATCGACACCGATGAAAGCGTCGGGCATCAGCGACTTGATAAGCTTTATTTTCGCGGCGAAAAGCGATATATCGTAGCGACGGTGCATGAGACGCAAAACCTCGTCGCTGCCGCTCTGGAGTGGAATATGGAAATGGGGCATAAATGCCCTGCTTTGCGCACAATAGGCAATCAACTCATCCGAGAGCAGATCGGGCTCAAGACTGCTGATACGGTAGCGGGCGATGCCCTCTACCTCGTCGAGCGATTTCACGAGGTCGAGAAACGACTCACCGGTATTCTTGCCGAAATCGCCGATGTTCACCCCTGTGAGGACAATCTCACGGCCTCCTTCAGCAGCGGCCTCACGCGCCTGACCAACAAGCGAAGAGATGGAGGCGCTGCGGCTAAAACCTCGGGCGTAAGGAATCGTACAATAGGTGCAGAAATAGTCGCATCCGTCTTGCACCTTCAAGAAGAAACGAGTGCGGTTGCCACGAGAACAACTTGGCGCGAAAGACTTGATCTCACGCGTCTTCACCGTGTAGTATTGATGAAGTGAATCCGTCTTGGGGTTACCGTCCCAAGCCTCAGACAGATATTGGAGCAAAGTGGCCTTTTCATTGGAACCGAGCACCAGATCTACACCCTCAATCTCACTGACCGTCGCAGGAGAAAGTTGTGCATAGCAACCTGTCACCACCACAAAGGCACCTGGATGCTTCCTCACCATGCGATGGATGGCCTGCCGGCACTTGTGGTCGGCCACATCTGTCACCGAACAAGTATTAATGAGACACAGGTCGGCCACCTCACCCTCTGACACGGGTCGTACCCCCAGTTCCTGAAGCATACGGCCAAACGTGGACGTCTCAGAGAAATTGAGCTTGCAACCAAGGGTGTAATAGGCGGCTTTCTTGCCTTGAAAAGCGGAACTGTCTATCATCATTATTATATAAGGTGAAACTGAACTAGTTTTGCAAAAGTACGATTTAATCTCCAAATCCAACAACAAAAATGATGCTTTTTTTACCGCAACACACAAATTGTGCGGGAGCACAAATTAATTAACTTTAATTAACCGTTGATAACCAACTGATTTATAGCACATTACAAAAAAGTTACAAAATTACATGTTTTTTTTCCCAAAAAAATGAATGCGAATCAAAAATTATATATACCTTTGCAGCGTTTTAATAAACAAATGATTGTTTTACAATTTTAAAAAAGCAAAGAAAATGAAGAAGATCGCATTTATGTTCGTGGCTGCCGCTGCTATGGCTTTCGCAGCTTGCACAGAGAACAAGCCCGCTGAGGCTCCCGCCGCTGTTGAAGAGGCTGTTGAGGAAGTTGCTGACAGCACTGCTGCTGCCGCTCAGGAAGTTGCTGACAGCGCCGCTGCTGTTGCTGACAGCGCCGCTGCTGTTGCTACTGAGGCTGCTGGTGAGGCTGCTGAGGCTGCTGCTGACGCCGCTCAGGACGCCGCTGCCGCTGCTGAAGAGGCTGCCAAGTAATTTGCCCCACGGACAAATCGCAAGACAACGCCAGGTCGAGAGATCTGGCGTTTTTTTATTTGTGACAAAAACTTTCCTTTTCAAGCATTGTATATCATTATTTTTACCTAAATTTGCACAAATCAAACTCAATTGCTTTAGAAATGGGAAAATTGATAAAAAGTTGCCTCAACGGACTGTTGCTGGGCGCAAAATCTTGGGTTCTGTTCGGTCTGCTCGTACCGATTATCTTTTTCATATTCCACCCGGTTGACCCGATGGTCGTCTTCGGCGTTTCCGTGATGGCTGTCATCATCTACTACTCCAACAAATGGAAAAAGGAGATGCCTGCCGCCAAGCAAGCCACGGAAGAGGCAGAGAAGGCAGGTGTGAAATTTGTGGAGGTGCACCCCACCGACGAGGACAAGGAAAGTCCGCTTAAACGTTACAAGAACAAATTCTATCCCATGTTGTGGTCGGGCATCCTCTCTGCATGCATGCTGAGCTGCAGCTATCAGATGATTCACAGCACCACAACCCGCAACGAAAGGGCCAGGGCCCGTGCCGCCCACGCCATCAGTCCGGAATCTGCAGAGAAAACAGGCCGCACTGTAGCACTGGCCGAACAAGACACATGCACCATCTGGAATGCCGACAATATTGAGATGGTGCACCTGCAAGACGCCAGCCAATATGTCACCAACAGCGACAGCATCCTCAGTCCACAGACGGTAGACGCCATCAACCTTGTTCTTAAGGACCTCGACTCTATCGCAGGCGTGAAGTCGGCCATGGTCATCTGCCACTACCTCGACGAGGGTGGCAGCTACAGGGCCGCCGTCGACCTGATGAACAAATATGCCATCGGAAACAAAGACACCGGACGCGGCGTTTGCGTTGTGGTCGCCTACGACCAGCACCAATATACCATCACGCCAAGCCGTGACATGGAAAGCGAACTCACTGACATGGAATGCGCCCAACTGGGACGGACCTACCTGCAGCCCTTCCTGAAAAACGAACAGCCCGACAGCGCCATGCTCCACCTGGCACAGGCCATCTATGAGACCGTGAGCGCCAAACAGGAGAGCGGAGACGACCTGATGGGATTCACTTCCATCTCCAAGAAAGGGATATTCAGCGGAGAGTCTGGGTTCAACATGCTGATCTGCCTCATTCTCTGTTTGCTCTACGGCTATTTCAACGAGAAAAACAAATGGAACAAGCCGTCGAAAGAGTTGGCACAAGCTATGGCGACACCCCCCGAGAAAACACATGACGACGAAGTCGAACCAGAAAAGCTCAAGCAAGAGACACACGAGAACACCCCACCGCCAGTGAACAGAGGATCCTACGGAGGCGGCTCGTCAAGTGGTGGAGGCGCTACGGGAACCTGGTGACGACTCATCCATTACAACTTAAAACACATTCATTATGAAACTACGTACATTTCTGACAGCCATCGTGATAGCCATCTTCGGCCTCACCACACTCAACTCTTGTACCACCAAACAAGGGGCCATTAGGCAGATGCAGAATCTGGCCTATGACCTGCGCGACAACAGCAGCTACTACACCATCAGAGACTGGGAAAACGCTGCTGAAAGATTTGGCGATATCCGGAAAAAGATGACCAAATTCCAATACACACCAACCGAGCGACGCCAGATAGGCGAAATCGAAGGCCAGTGTGCAAGGTATATGGTTCAAGGCATCAAGAATGGGGCTATCGGAGGCATACTTGGTGTGGGCAACGAGATCCGTGGCATTCTCGACGCCCTCGGCATCAAGTACTAATCCTGCTCATGGAAATGGATCATCTCCATATACCGGCGAATCACTTCTGGTTTGCCGGTATGTTTTCCTTTGTCCTCGCTGAGCTTACACGTATCGTTGTAGAAATCCCATGATTCAGTAATCTTGGCAGCCACCAACTTAATGACGATATTCATCGGTACTACTCCCTCGAAATCATTGGTGAAATGGGTGCCGATGCCAAATGAGGGCTGGCAATAATCGCGGGCATACTCATGAATTTTGATAGCACGGTCGGTGTCGAGCGCATTGCTGAAAATCACCTGCTTGGTAAGGGGATTGATGCCCAATGAGCGATATTTCTCCACTATTTTCTGCAATTGCTCGAAATTATCGCCGCTGTCTATACGAAGCCCCTTGAACAGATTGGCAAAGTCTTCAGAGAAATTGAGGCTGAACACATGCCATCCGAAACTGTCGTAGAGGAATGTTCCCAAAGCCCCCCTGAAAGTACGGCGCCACGCTTCCATCGCCATATAGTTGGCCATCTGTGGCCCATACATGGCCGCTATGGCACAGATGAACTCATGAGCCATCGTCCCAATGGGCATCAGGTCGTATTTCATGGCCAAATAGACATTGCTCGTGCCCACGAACAAACCGTCCCACTGACCTGATTTCTGACAATCGCTCATCGCCCTCACTATCGTGTCCTCTGCCTGCAGCGAAGCGCGACGACGGGTGCCGAAATCCGTGAACACACACCCGGCCCCAAGCAATCGCGTAGCCTTATCATAAGCCTTGGTATAACATTTGTCATAGTCCAACTTCTCCACTTGTCCTGTCATGATATAGTAGAGTTCGGAGATGATAGCCAACAATTTCACTTCCAGCAAGATGGTATTGGCCCAATAGCCCTCAATCTCCAAATGGAGATGACCCTCATCGTCCTGCCAGGCCTTCACCCATTCCTTCTTATATCGGAATCCCTTCAGATAAGGATAAAACCAATTGGGAATATAATAGCACTTACGCTTCATGAAAGCGATTTCCTCCTCGGTGACCTTCACGCTCTCAAGTGTTTCGACCTGACGGTTGAGTTCATCGGCAAAGCCTTCGGGATAGACTGTGTTGTTGCGGTCTACAAAGGCATACTTAACCATGGCGCGGGGATAATTGTCGATGACGGCACAACACATAGAGAGTTTATAGAGGTCATCGTCTGTGAAATGGGTGATAATCTGTCTCATAGTCATTGGTTTACTTATAATCAATTGCCACAAAGCCAACTACGACAATGTGGCCCGACAAAGATAGCGGTTTTATTCCACATCAGCAAATTTCAGATTCCTTTTTTACCCCGCCCACTTACTTTTGCTATAGAAAGACAAGTCATTAGCAATCAATTTCATCTGATTTTTGCTCACTTCAGCGGATTTTTCACTACCTTTGCAAAACAATTATCACAAAAAAACAACCATCTATGTTAGTCATCAACTCATACGAAGAATTCGCATCACATTTAGGTGAAGATCTGGGCTGCTCAGAATGGATTACCGTCGACCAGCAACGTATCAACCTGTTTGCAGACGCCACACTCGACCACCAGTGGATACATGTAGACACCGAGCGGGCTGCAAAAGAAAGCCCTTACAAGAGCACCATCGCCCATGGTTACCTCACACTGTCACTGTTGCCCCACTTGTGGGACCAGATCATCCAGGTCAACAACATCAAGATGCTCGTCAACTACGGCATGGACAAAATGCGTTTTGGCCAACCCGTCATCACAGGCAACAAGATAAGGCTTGTCACCAAACTGCAAAACATCCAAGACCTGCACGGTATCTGCAAGACGGAAATCTCCTTCAAGATAGAAATAGAGAACGAGCGTAAGCCCGCACTCCAGGGTGTGGCCACCTTCCTCTACTATTTCAACAAATAGGATGACATCCAAACGATTCCGCGTGACCGTGGCACTGGGGTCCAACTACCAGGCCAGGGATGCTATAGACAAAGGCATCGCGCTTCTGGGTGAACACCTTACAGAGATGAGCGTCTCGAGCGTGCTCGAGACGGCACCCATAGGTATCACGTCGGGGTCTTTTCTCAATTGTGTAGCGACAGGGTTCACAGACCTGTCCGCTGACCAACTCATTGATTTGCTCAAACAGACAGAGTACCGCTGCGGTGACAGGAAGAGTCTCCGGCGCAAACACCTCATCCTGCTCGACATCGACTTGCTGGAATACGACGGCATTCGCCATCATACCGCCGACTGGGAGAGAGACTACATCCAAGCACTCGTCGGAGAGCTACGCGCCCATGCGGATATCCGCCAATCCGGTGAACCTCACCTTCCTACCAATGATGAACAGAGAAAAAAATAGACTAATCGGTTTGCTGCTGGCCTGTCTCATGACAGCCAGCATGGCCAATGCCCAGGAGTACAACCGCTATTTCACAGACACGACCCTGCGCATAGACTATACCTTCACTGGGGATGCACACAGTCAAGAAATCTCACTTGACGAACTGCACCGCACTCCCCGATGGTATGGCAAACGCAATAGATTGGCAGAAGTGCCGGTGAAAGGAAACGCGCAGATCATCATGCGCGACCACAAGACAGGCGTCGTCATCTACCGCAACTCTTTCTCTACTCTTTTTCAGGAATGGCTCTCCTACCCCGAAGCCA
>CADBLU010000292.1 GCA_902795605.1 uncultured Prevotellaceae bacterium
GATGTCCCGTTCCGGGAGAAACCCGAATTCGATTCAGAGCACTTCTTTGATGACGTGATCGGGGTGAGCAAGAATATCGGGAACAAACCACGTACCATCAAGTTCTGGGCCAGCCGTGAGCAGAGCAAATACATCAAGACCAAACCGATACATTGCTCTCAGCAACTGTTGAGAGAGAATCCCGAGGACGGCAGTTGCGTCTTCAGGATTGATGTGGTCATCAATTTCGAGATGTATTCGGTCTTCATGTCCTACGGTCCCGGTATCAGAATCCTCTATCCACGGATTGCCGTGAACTATATGCGTGACAAGTTGAAGGAAACCCTTGACCTGTATAAGGAAGAGGAAGAAAAGGAGAAGTAGAAAAATTCGGACATTTCCACGGCAGGCCGCTTTTTTTTCGTATTTTTGCAAAAAAGATGGTTGTGGGGGTGATGATTTCCCATGCCCGGCTGTATTTATAGAAAAAGCGAACCAATGATGCCAGACCGAGAACAACTGTTTGACCGACTCTTCCATTCTGAATACGGCAGGATGTATAAGGCAGCCTATATCCTTTTGGGTGATGGAGAAGAGGCGAAGGACGCCGTGCAGGATGTTTTCGCCCATCTGTGGGACAGCGGCATCGCCTTGAACGAGGGTTCTGTGCGAGCATTTCTCTTGACTTGTGTACGCAACCGCTGTCTCAACATCATAGCGCAGAGGCAGGCACACCGTGACGCCACTGCCCGCCTTTCATTGTCTGGCACGTTGTGTGAGCCCGATTCCTGGCAGAGACTTTCCGACGAGGAGCAGACAGAGATGATTCAGCGCTATGTCGATGAGCGGCTCTCCCCCCAGACCGGGCGTGTCATCCGCATGCACTACGACAATGAGCAGTCGTACAAGGAAATCTCCAAGCATCTCGGCATCAGCCTTTCTGCCGTCAATAAGCATATTGTGCAAGGACTGAAAAAACTGCGCCAACAGTTCAACAAGAAAGAGGCATGAGGAAAGTCCCTCTCATCCTTTTTTTTCTTGTTGTCGTTCATTCATTCTAAAACCGGCATCCAAGTGCGACGGATACGGTTGTATGGTCTCGGCCTGCACTCCACTCATTTGTCTCATTGGCCTTGCGATGTCGGGCTCTTACCTCGGCGAATGAGGCAATGGCCACATGAGGAATGACAAACGAATATCTCACTCGTCCGCCTACGGTGTATTGGGCGGCGGTCAACCACTGGTACTCCCTATAGAGCCATGCGTCCATGGTGGGGGGCGGCGACTGTCGGTCTGAGGGTTGGGCGAAAGTGAGATCCTCGTAAGGCTTCCCTTTGCCTTTCAAGAATCCGCCGTCGGCTTCCAATGCCAGCACGCCATGGCGCAACTGAAAGTGGCGTGCGATGGATAGGCTTATCTCATGATTGTCAAGAGACTGCCGACGATAGTAGGGATAGACGTATGCGGTCTGCTTCCGGTGCATCCATCCATATCTGGCGCGGAGCGTCCATGTGGGCAGTTCGCCATGGATGCCAAGATGCAGGGTATAGGCGACAGCGCCGTTGACCCATAGTTTGTTGGCCGTTTTCACATCATCATAATACTGATAATAGTAGGCGCCGTTGTCGTTGCTTTTCTCACGGTAGGTGGTGAAATCATTGACCAGGTTCTCGGCATTGAGATTCACGTCGAGCAGGTGGTGATGATGGGATG
Source organism: uncultured Prevotellaceae bacterium (assembly GCA_902795605.1). Lineage (GTDB taxonomy): Bacteria > Bacteroidota > Bacteroidia > Bacteroidales > Bacteroidaceae > Prevotella. Next base: position 1,693 of record CADBLU010000292.1, read on the forward strand.
ACCGCATGGATAGTTGGCCAAGGTAGTCATAGATGTTGGAGGAGTGGTGTGAGAAAGTGATGGTGTAAGGCGATTTGCGGCCGTAGTAGCCTGTGCGGTGGGCTGCCGTGAACTCATTGATGAACCTGGCCTTTCCCATCTCCACGCCTATTTGCACGCTACCGCCATTGCAGTCGTTGACCAAGGGCATCTCGCGTGACTTCTCCGTGAATCCATTGCCCTCAAACTGTTCTACCTCTCCGATGAAAGGCCCGTAATTGATCAGCGATTTATACACTTTCTCATAGCGCCCGTAGGTGCTGAATGTGATGCTTTCCGTGTTGCGCCGGTAATAATAGTTGGCTCCCAGCGTCAAATGGGACCCTATGGGCGACATCACGCCGATGGTCAGCGTCATGTCCATCAGTTTGTTCTTATGGCGCAGATCTTTGTATTTGGCGTAGTTGGCTGCCGTATAGTCGATGCGTGCGCCCACGGAAAGACCATGATAGAGGTCGATGCCCACCCCGCCGGTAAGATGATAGGTGTCGAGATGTTTCTTGCCCAGATTGGTCAGCGAATCCTCGTCGATATCGAAAGGCAGGCGGCTGTTGGAGATAAAAACAGAGCCTCCCATCCCCTTGCCGTTGAAATTGCCATAGCTCATGCTCCCGGACACCACCGTACGGGGACTGACGCGGAAGTAGGATGCGACAGCGGCATCAGCCTGGAGGACATCGCCTGAACCGGAAAAGTCGTGCAGTCCGCCACGCTCTCTCGTCATGGACACCTTGGCCTCACTGATGTTGTCGGCGTCAAAACGGGTTAGCGCGGCCCCGTTACGGCTTGTCAGCCACAAGTCGGATGACACCACGTAGTCGAAGTCGCGGCGCAGCAAGGAGTCGTTGGCATGATGGTGGTCATCTGTCTGGGCCAAGACGGGAAGGAAAAGCATGGAAAGGATGCACATGAGTCCTTGCCTCACCCCAGAGGGGATGAGGACAGACGAGACCATGCGCAGACATGGGTGATTCTGGTCGCGATAGTGCATCCTTTCCATTTGCCTTGTTCTATTTATCCTCCGACTCTTCAAGAAGAATCAGTGAGAGATGGTGATTTACTTCAGGGAACTCTGCTGGCGCTCATGGAAGTCAGCGCTTGAGTTGTTGGTGTCTTGGAAGATGATGTGGGCACCGTTTTTCATGCTGGCTTCGGCGTCAATACCGCTCGGATCAGTGCTGTCATTGACACCAAGGGCATAGTTGTATACCAGTTTGCCGGCATTCTCTGCCAACGCCTCGGTGGCCTCCTTGTCAACATTGCGATAGACCGTGTGGCCCATGTAGTTGGTCAGTTTCACATAGCCGCCGTCGACCTCTGCAGTCAGGCGCTTGGCGTTGTCGTCCATCTTGGCGGCATTGTAGATCTCCACACCGTCGATAATCCAGGCTGTGGGCACCTTCAGGCAAATCATGGCTGCCGACTCAACGCCTCCAGGATAGTAGATGTTGTTGGCGTCATCACCCCATGTGGGGGCATCTGTGTCCTGCACTTGGAAGAGGACGGTGGCGGGTGAGCTTACGCTGTAGGCCCACGCATTGCCCATGGCGATGAATTTGCACTTCCAGTAGTGGGAGGTGGGGATGACGCTTGACGGCGTGGGGTAATAGTTGGTGTTGACCATGCCACTCTCGGGATCATACAGGCAGTAGTAGTCGGGATTGGCGTAGTTGATGGAATTGGTCACCGTCAGTGTGTTGTCGATGGCGCCATTGATGTTGATGACCACTTGGCTGTAGGGCTCGATCACCAGGGAGTAGGGATAGTACCACATGCCCTGCCAGATGGGGTGGAACCCCTCGCTGTCGTAGACCAGTTTGCCGCTTTCGTCGTAATTCTCGTTTTTGTTGTTTGAGTTGGCTGGAGACACCTGGCCGAGGCAAAGGTTGTTGATGACAGCCTGCTGGTGGCAGTTGTTGTAGAGCACGATGCTTTTGTCATACTGGAAATTCTTGCCGTCGTCGGTCTTGCATCCGCCGTTGTAGATTTCCTTGATGACTACTTGGTCTACATTCTGGTCGGGCAGAGAGGCAGGGAGGTCGATGTAGGTGACCTGACTGATGTCGGCAGTGGGCACCTGGATGGTTGTGCCGTCGGCCTTGGTGATGACCATGTTCCAGTTTTGTGCACTGACATTCAGTGCCATGGTGGTGATTGCAAGCAGTGTGAGTATAGTCTTTTTCATATTCTTTGGTGTTTATTTCTTGATTTTGTAACTTTGTGTGGATGTGCGGATGATGTAGATGCCGCGGGGAAGGTTGCCCAGGTCGATGCGGGCCATGCCGTCGATGCCGGCCTTGGCTGTGGACACAGCCTTGCCGTCGATGGTATAGACGCGGATGGCTGATTGGGCTTTCAGTCCGCTGAAAACTGCCTCATTGAAAGAGAATGCCATCTGTGGCTCAACTTGGTGGACGAGGTTGATGGCATCGACGACCGTCTCTTCAAACTTGAAGTTGGAAATGCCGGCGAGTGAGGTGCTCAACTGTTGTTCGCCACAACTCACAATGATGTTTTCGCCTTCATAAGTCACCACGGGACTGTCTTTCAGGGCGAATTGCGTTACGGTGCCGTCTTTCTGTGTCAGCACCATGCAAAGAACGGTCTCCGCGTTCTCCTGGGCATGGATGGCTGTCATCGGCAGCAGCATCAAAGCCAGGAGTCCCAGAAATCTGATGATTGCTTTTTTCTTCATGCTGTTAAGTTTAAATTGTTAGATGATAGATGTTGTTATTATTGTCATGTTTGAGGAATCCGACCCATCGTGGCGGTTTTTGCCCGGTCAGTGAACGATTCTCTTTTTCGACATTTTGAGGTCGAGCAGTATCTGATTGGTGCTGTCGGGCGAGACGATGATCATGCTCCGCACGCCATTGAAGATATACCGCCACCACTCATTGGTTGTGGAGTCGACATATTGGTCGCTGCTTGTGGCCTCGTAGATGCCCGGCGGCAGGGTGAAGTGGGCGGTGCCGGTGGCATCGGTGGAATCGACAAAGATGGAGGCGACGGCATCTTTCATCTCCACACGGGCACCGGGGTAGGGTCGGATGGAGTTTTCGGGATAGGTCAGCCTGACGGCAACCTCGCACACCTCGATATGCTCATCATAGCCGCATGCGATGCACATGATGCACATGATGGTGGCCATCATCATCAAGATGTGTTTCCTGTATGTTGTCATTCCTTGGTTCATATTCTGCATCTTATCTTTAGAGGCTGATGGTTTAGATTTTCAGCCTGAGTGAAAGTCCATAATAAAAACTGGGTATGTATGCGCTGTCGAACAGCGATGTCTCAAGGTCGGTTTGTGACGAGTGCACTTTCTTCATGTTGTTGAAGAAGTTGTTGGCATAGAAAGAGATGTTCACATGGTCGCCAATCTCCTTGGTGACGCTGATATTGGCCGAATAATAGCGGGACAGGCGGTTGGGATTCATCGTGTAGGCGTAGTTGGTGCGCACGATGAGCCGGGATAAGTCGCTGAACAGAGTGGGGGCATTGTCCTTGGCCCACAGGAATTTCTCCGCAAATGGGTGCAGCACGTCGGGCTCGCTCCAGGTGGAGTAATACTCGGGATAGAGAGCCATGTAGTGGTTGGTGGTGTGACCGTCATAGGGCTCACCGAAGAGATCGGATTTCTCGGCCAGCATGATACCCCGCGACGAGCCTGACAGTTCGCTCAAAGGCCGTCGGTAGTTTTGGAGTGAGCACTCCACCCTGAGCGAGACGATGAGTCGGATGCGGGGGATGTGTGTGGTCACCGTGGCATTGAGGTTGGTCTGTCTTGACAGCGCGCCGTTGCTGATGGCGGCACTGGCACTGTATCCTGTGCTGGTCACATTGCTTCCCCGGTAGTATCCTACATATCCGTAGAGTTGATTGCCCGACATGGTGGAGTTTACACCGAGTGGAATGTCGGCGAAAAGCACATCGTCGAGCCCTTTATACCAGTAATAGTTTCCGTCAAGACGGATTTGTGTCTTCAACGACTTGATGGCGGCAAAGTCGATGATCCACTCCAGCCCGTAGCGATTGACAGGGCTGCCATTGATATATTGGGAACTCACGGTGTAGGTCTTCCGCTCGTTGGCTGCCAGTGCCACAGAGGGATGGGTGCCGCTGGCGTCCGAGACAGTCACCACACCGCTGTGGCGGTCGATGGTGAAAATGCGGTCGGTGATGTTGATGGGCAGGCCATTGAGTGAGGCCGGCGGTGTGTAAAGATAGGTGATGGGCTGGAATATGTCAGTCGACATATAGCTGCGGTGTGTCTGGTGGTGGAAGGCGGACAGGCTGATACGCGTGCCTTTTACCGTGGCCTCCACGCCTAAGTCCGTCTGATTGGTGTATTGCCAGCGGAGGTCGGGGTTGTAGCGTGCGGCGGTGGGAACGGTGTGGTAGGCGTAAAACGACTTGTTCTCGCTGGTGCTTGTCGAGGAAAACGTCAACCGGTCGAAGTAGGACGGGGTGGGGTAGAGCACCTGAAAAGAAGGCAGTTTCACGCTTTTCCCCCATCCGGCATGGACACTCAGGTCGGAGACCCAGCGTCTCCGCTTCTGTCTCCAAAACACATAGCGGCCGTTGACTCTTGGGGAGAGGCTCGACACGGTGCCGTAGTCGGATTCGCCGATCAGTGTGATGTCGTCGCGCAGACCGCCAGTCAGTTCGAGTGAGGCATTCCTTGTGGTGGGAATCACAACTTTGTCCTCTGCATAGACCGCCACGTTGTGCATGGCCGGGAGGTGGTCGTAGCGGTATTCACGCCAAGTGGGCGCATAGCGCATGTCTTCATAATAGGTGCCGCGGCCAGTATTATGTCTTCCGCTGTAATCGGCTCCCACCATCAGTTTGTTGAGGACAATGCCTATGCGGCGTGTCCAGTCGGCTTTGGCTTTGATGCCCCATGACATGGGCCTCGAATCGTTGAGGCCGCGTAGATACCAATAGCCTGTCGGACCGAGAATGATGTCGGCCTTCGGATTCTGGTCATATTCCTCTGCGATGAAGTAGCCTTCCTCCATGGAGTGGATATAAGGCTGTGTCGAGGCGCTGTTTTTGCTGGTGTAACTCTCGGTCTTCTTGTCGCTGTAGGAAAAACTGCCGCTGAGCGAGAGGTTGGTGATCCATGGTTTGTTGAGCAGCCACTGGAGGTCGAAATGGCCACGCAGCATATTGTCGCGTGCCTTGCTGTAGTCGTCGAGGTCCTCATCGGGGTCGGCTTCGCTGTTGTAGCCGCCGATATTGCCGCTCAGTCCGATATTGAGCGTCAGGGGAGCGCTGTCGCGCAGGAAGACATTCATGTAATGCAGGGAGAGGATGTTGCGCTGATAGGCCGTGTGGGGAGAGGCAGCGTCAGAGAATGAGCGGGCATGCTCGAGGGATGTGTTGAGCACGCCGAGGCGGTGGCCGAGGTCGAATCCCTTGTTGATTGCCACCTGCCGTGTGTGCTGGTTGACCTTTCCCCCGACGATGAAAGGTGACTTGCCCTTGCGTGTGCTCACTTTCACCACACCGTTGGACAGATCGCCATATTCCACAGAGGGTATGCCCGTGACAATCTCCACGCTCTCGATGTTGGATGCCCCCACGGTGCGTGTGGAGGCGGCCATCGTCTCCGTGGTCTCCGCATTGTTGTCAAGCCGCATGCCGTCCACCTCTATCGCTGTGCCAAAGGAGGCATTGCCTTTCTCCTGGCTTCCGCTGCGCAGGGCCAGGCGCGGGTCGGACATCAGTGTGGAGTTGACCGTCTTGCCGCCAGGGAGCAGCGAACTGATGTCTCCGAGGTTGAGCAACTGCTGATTGTCGAGCGTTGTCCTGTCTATCGTGTAGGATGTCGTGGCCTCATCGGTCTTGCGTTTGGCGACGACGGTCACCTCGTCGAGTTTCAGGTTGTCGGGCTTGAGTTTCAGCGTCAGGTTGGTGACATCACGGCTGATGGTCATGGGCCAGCTGCGTTTCTGATATCCAAGGCATTGCACAGTCATGGTCATCTTGCCATGGGGCACGAGCCTGATGCTGAAAGCGCCATGCTCGTCGGTGATGGCCCACAGACCATTTTCGGTAATCAGGATGGAGGCAAACTCAATGGGTTGGGAGGTCTCGTCGTCGATCACCCGGCCTGAGAGAACGGCATGCTGTGCCTTGGCGCTGCCCGAGAAGCAGCACATGAAAAATAAGATGGTATATAATCGTATGAATATAATCAAGTATACTCAAATTTTGTTGGCGCTGCAAAATTAGATAAATCATGTACGCCTTGCAATACTCATTAAATGGTATTTTGTCCTATTGGCTATATACCTAATAATGAGTATTTTGCGCTGGGGGCTTCTTTTGTTCACACTATTTTTGCTAATTTTGTCATCGATTTGTTTGTCCTATTCAGATCATTGGCTTATCATCAATCAATAACAATTGTAATGAGAAAATTATCCATTTTATGCTTGTGCCTGTCGGCAGTCCTGTCATTACAGGCTCAGGAACAGTTGCCACAGGATCCGCAGGTGAGGAAAGGCACACTCAAGAACGGCCTGACTTACTACATCCGCCACAACGCCAAGGAGCCCGGTCTCGCTGATTTCTATATCGCACAGCGGGTGGGATCAATCCTTGAGGAACCCCGCCAGCGCGGTCTGGCCCATTTCTTGGAGCACATGGCCTTCAACGGTACGAAGAATTTCCCCGGCAAGGGTAAGCGCTTGGGCATCGTTCCATGGTGTGAGACAATCGGCGTGAAGTTTGGCGCCAACCTCAATGCCTATACCAGTGTCGACCAGACCGTCTACCACATCGGAGCCGCCCCGCTCAAGCGCGAAGGCATCCTCGACTCCTGCCTGCTGGTGCTGCACGACTGGAGCCACTATATCCTGCTGGAGGATGCGGAGATAGACAAGGAGCGTGGCGTCATCCACGAGGAGTGGCGCAACCGGAGGGCTGGAATGGCCATGCAGCGGTTGATGGAGAATGCCATGCCCGCCATGTACAAAGGGTCGAAATATGAGGACTGCCTGCCCATCGGCTCGATGGATGTGGTGGACAACTTCCCCTACAAGGACTTGCGCGACTACTATCAGAAATGGTACCGTCCTGACTTGCAGGCTGTCATTGTCGTCGGCGATGTGAATGTCGACCAGGTAGAGCGCAAGATCAAGAAGATGTTCAGTCCGATACCCTTGCCAAAGAACAGGGCCGAGCGTGTCTATTATCCTGTGCCCGACAACGACTCTCTGATTGTCGTCATCGAGCGTGACAAGGAGCAACCTGTGGTGCTGGCCCACCTTTATATGAAACGCGACGCCACACCCGACAGCGAGAAAAACACCGTGGCCTATCTCAGGGGGGATTATGTAGATGACCTGATCGCCACCATGCTCAACGACCGCTTGAGCGAGATCCGCCAGCAACCCGATCCTCCTATCATGAACGCTTCTGGCCGTGGCGGTATCTATTATGTCAGCCGCACCAAGGAGGCTTTCTCCATGAGCATCAGTTGCAAGCAGGACAACATCCTAGGAGGTATCATCAGTGCGCTGGGTGCCACAGAGCGGGCCCGCCAGCATGGTTTCACCGCTTCGGAGTTGGAGCGGGCCAAGAAACTCTATCTCGCCTCGGCTGAGAGACAGTGGAAACAGCAGGGCGACCTGACCAACCACTCTTTTGTGAACAGGTGTGTCAACAACTTCCTCTCATCAGAACCACTGATTTCCTCTGACGACCGTTATGAGCTGATGAAACGGTTTGACCGTGAGGTGACTCTCGAGGAGGTGAACAGTGCCGCTCGTGAGCTAATCACCGACAAGAACCAGGTGCTCACGCTCTTCGGTCCCGACAAACCTGAGGTGGAGTTCCCCTCCGCCGCGATGTTGAGGCAGATTGTCAAGGCCGCTCAGTCGCAGACGTATGCTCCCTATGTCGAGGCCGAAATGGCCGACCATCTGATGGCTTCGCTGCCGACGGCGGGCACCATCGTCAGCGAGAAGCCCTACGGCAACAACGGCTTCACGCTTCTTACGCTGTCTAATGGGATGAAGGTGTATTTCAGACAGACAGACTTCCAGAAAGATGCCGTCACGATGCTGATGAAAGGGGAGGGCGGCACATCGCTCTATCCCGATGAGGACATCCCCAACTTCTCGCTCATCTCGAGCGCAGTCACTGAGGGTGGTGTGGCAGACTTCGACCAACTCACGCTGAAGAAGATGCTGACGGGGAAAATCGCGAGAGTAAAACCGTCGGTTGGGTCGAAGGGCCAGAGCATCAGCGGTTCTTCGTCGGTCAAGGATGTGAGGACCATGATGGAACTTGCCCATCTCTATTTCACCCAACCGAGGCGTGATGACGAGGCCTTCAAGGGACTTGTCAACCGCACCCGCTCATTCCTCACCAACCGCAATGCTAGTCCGAGGGTGGATTACAACGACTCAATCAATGCCATCCTCTTCAATCATCATCCACGGGTGGAACCGGTGAGGCAAGCCACACTCGACAAGGTGAGTTACGACCGTATCCTTGAGATTTACAAGGAGCGTTTCAGCGATGCCGCCAATTTCAATACGGTCATCATTGGCAATATCAGCATCGATGAACTGAGACCTCTGCTTTGTCAGTATCTCGCCTCGCTTCCTGCCACACACAAGCAGGAGAAGACAGACTATAGCCGTGTGCCCCGCGTAGTGGGCGGCACTTCCGTGCATAAGTTCAGCAAGCAGCAAGCGACTCCGTTGGCCAATGTCAGTGTCTATTATACGGCCGATGTGGAATTCTCACCCAAGAGCGATCTCTCGCTCGACTTCCTGCGCAGAGTGCTCCAAATCGCCTATACCGACTCTGTGCGTGAGGAGAAGGGCGGCACATATGGCGTGAGTGTATCGTTTGAGCTTAATAAGGATGACGTGCCCAACACTACGCTGGCCATCTCCTACAAGGCAGACCCACAGCGATATGAAGAGCTCACGCCGATTATCTATCAACAGTTGGAGAATATCGCCAAATATGGTCCGGTGGAGTCGTCGATGCAGAAAATCAAGGAATATCTGGTGAAGCAATATGACCAGGCAGCCATCACCAATGACTACTGGAGCTACATCATATGGCACGAGATAGATGATGACGCCGACTTTGACAAGGACTACAAGAAACTGGTCATGGAGACCACTCCGGATGATGTCAAGCAAATGGCACAAAAGATTCTTGCCGCCAAGCGCTGCATCGAAGTGACGATGTTGTCGGAATAGGGGAAATACATATAGTCTGAAAAAGGAAAACTGTGGAACTGCATGTGTGTGGTTCCACAGTTTTTTTGATGGGTGTCGCAAAACTGGATACCCTGTGAGTGTACCGTCATCCACAGTGTTTTTTCCTCCGCTTTGTGGAAAATAGACACACATCGTAGCGAAATGTCAATGATTTTTTCTACATTTGCATCAGTATTTGAAAAAGGCGGAAACAATGAAAGTTCGATTATTGATGATTCTCTGTTTGATGGTGGGCACCTTGCCCCTTTGGGCACAGCCCCGCTACGATTTCACGCGGCTGAAAACAGAGCGGCTCGACCGTGGCGTGGTGGCTGTCCGTCAGGATGAAGGGCACGTGGTGGTGAGTTGGCGCACCCTCAAGAGCGATGGGGCGGGGCAGGCATTCGATGTCTACCGCGACGGCCAGCGGCTGAACGCCACCCCTTTGACCACCGGCGGCACCTTCTTCGTGGATGCCCTGCCCGAGGGGCAGCGAGCCGTCTACGAGGTGAGGGGCGGTGGTGCCGACGGACGCTTTGTGCTTGAGGCCGATGCGCCGCGAGGCTATCTCCCCCTGAGACTTGACAAACCCGCTGGCGGCGTCACCCCTGAAGGCCGCCCCTATACCTATATCGCCAATGATGCCAGTGTGGCCGATGTGGACGGCGACGGACAGTATGAGATTCTCCTGAAATGGGACCCCTCTAATGCCCGCGACAATTCCCACGACGGTTTCACCGGACCCACGCTCTTCGACTGCTACCGGCTCAACGGTGAGCGCCTGTGGCGCATCAATATGGGGCGCAACATCCGCAGCGGCGCCCACTATGTGCCCTTCATCTTCTATGACCTCGATGGCGACGGGCGTGCCGAACTGGTAGTGAAGACCAGTGACGGGACGACAGACGGCCGAGGAACCGTCATCGGCGACAGCACCGCCGACTACCGCTATGGTGTGGCGGAAGCCTTGGCGCACCCCATCGATACCGCCACCCTCAACCGTGAGCGCAGGGAGAGGGAGCGTTTCGCCCGCTTCCAGCAGATGGGCGGTGCCCCCTCGGGCGGATGGCCTTTCATGCGTGGTGACTCCCTGAACCGTGGCGACGGGAGAGGGCCTCGCGGAGGCCAGCGCGGTGGTCAGCGTGGAGGCCAGCGCCGCCGGGGACCGGTGGCTAACCGTCCTGCCAACGAAGGACGTATCTTGGAAGGCAATGAATATCTCTCCGTCTTCGACGGCCTCACCGGTGCGGTGCTCGACACACGGCCCTATATCCCTGAGCGAGGAGATCTCTCCGCATGGGGCGACAACCGCGGCAACCGATCCGAGCGCTACCTCGCCGCCGTAGGCTATCTCGACGGGCAGCGTGCCTCGGCCATCTTCTGCAGAGGCTACTACACCCGCACCGTCATCGCCGCGTGGGACTGGGACGGCCATCGCCTCAGTGAGCGATGGACGTTCGACACCAACAAACCCGAGTGGAGCGCCTATGCCGGACAAGGCAACCACAACCTGCGTGTGGCTGATGTGGACGGCGACGGATGCGACAAACTGACCTATGGCTCGATGGCCGTCGACCATGACGGCCGTGGGCTCTACAATACAGGGATGGGGCATGGCGACGCCATCCATCTCACCGCCTTCGACCCCGCCAGCGACCGCTTGCAGGTGTGGGACTGCCATGAGAACCGCCGCGACGGCAGCGATTTCCGCGATGCCGGCACGGGCAAGGTCATCTTTCAGATTCCCAGCGGCGAGGATGTGGGGCGTGCCATGGCCGCCGATATCGACCCCACGCAGCCCGGTGTGGAGATGTGGAGTTCCGACAGTCACGGCGTCCGTAATATCCGTGGCGATGTGGTGATGAGTGGCGTGCGTGTGTCGGTGAATTTCGGCATCTGGTGGGACGGCGACCTGTCGCGTGAACTCCTCGACCATGAGACGGTGACGAAATACAACTGGCAGACGCGGTCGGTGGACATGCTGCAGCACTTCGACGGATGTCAGTTCAACAACGGAAGCAAGTCCAACCCCTGCCTCTCGGCCGATATCCTCGGCGACTGGCGTGAGGAGGTCATCACCCGCGACCGGGAGTCGAGCGAACTGCGCATCTTCGTGACGACCATTCCCACCGACTACCGCATCGACTGCCTCATGCACGACATCCCCTACCGGCTCTCGGTGGCCACGGAGAACGTGGGCTACAACCAACCGCCCGAGACCGGCTACTATCTGGGGCCTGACAAGACCGACTATTTGAAATGACCGTGGAACACAGGCACAAAGACGAGCAAAGACAAAACATGAACCAACAACAATAAAAAGACAATCACATGAGAACACGAGAAATCCTTATGGCGGTGGCTCTGACAGCTGCCCCGATGCTTTCCTTGCATGCCCAAACAACGGCAGTGCGCTACAATCAGGTGGGATATCTGCCCGGTCAGGAGAAAGTCATTGTGGTGGAGGGCGCCCAGCCCCGGAAAGTGGTGGTGTATGATGCCGCCGGCAAGAAGAAAGTGATGAAAGCGAAGGTGGCGCGCAGCGCCGTGTCGCCCTTTACCGGTAAGACCCGCTATGTGGTCGACCTCACGCGGCTCAGTAAGCCTGGCACCTATCAGGTGAAGGTGGATGAGGCGACTGTGAACATCGACGTGCGCGAACATGCTTTTCACGACCTGGCCATCGCCAGTGCCAAGGCTTTCTACCTCATGCGCTCAGGCACCCCTATCGAGAGCCGCTATGCCGGCCGCTTCGCCCGTCCGCTCGGTCATCCCGACACCCATGTGCTGGTGCATCCTTCGGCCGCCACGGAGCAGCGGCCTGCCGAGACCGTCATCTCGTCGCCGTTGGGATGGTATGACGCCGGCGACTACAACAAGTATATCGTCAACTCTGCCTTCACGATAGGCATGATGCTCTCTGTCTATGAGCAGGTGCCCGACTATTTCGGTAAACTCTCGCTCAACATTCCCGAGAGCGGCAACGCCACCCCCGACCTGCTCGATGAGATAATGTATAACCTCCGTTGGATGCTCACCATGCAAGACCCCTCCGACGGTGGCGTGTATCATAAGTTGACCACGCCCAATTTCGAGGGCTTTGTCATGCCCACCGACTGCCATCAGCCGCGCTATGTGGTGAAGAAATCGGTCACGGCGTCGCTCGACTTCGCAGCGAGCATGGCGCAGTCGGCCCGTCTCTACCGTGGCACCGACTATGCCGCTTTCTGCCCCGAGGCGCTGCGGGCCGCCAAGGCCGCCTATGCCTGGGCCAAGGCCCATCCCGACGCTTTCTATCGCCAGGGTATGATGAACACGCAGTTCGCACCCGCGGTGAATACTGGTGAATATGGCGACGGCAATGCCGCCGATGAGTTTTTCTGGGCCTCCACCCAACTCTATCTTGCCACCGGCGAGGGGCAGTATCTGAGCGATGCCTGGAAATACTTGCCCAAGCAATTCGTTGTGCCTGTATGGGGAAATGTCAGTGGACTGGGGCTCTTCGCCTGCCTGTCGGTCTCCGACAATGAGTTGCGCGACACTGCCGTGGGACTGCTCAAAGCCTATGCCGACACCGCCGTAGGGCATACCGCCACGTCGTGTTTCCAGTCGCCTTTCGGCGATGAGGCCAGGAATTTCGGTTGGGGTTGTCTGGCAGAGGGCTTCTGTGCTCCCGCCGTGGCTCTCCTGTTTGCCGACAAATATGTGGCCGAGGGCCGCTATCGCAATGATGCCCTGCGTGCCGCCGACTATGTGTTGGGCCGCAATGCCCTCGGCTATTGCTATGTGACGGGCTTCGGCCAGCACAGTCCGATGCATCCGCATCAGCGCATCTCCTCTGCCGACGGCATTGATGAGCCGATGCCCGGACTCCTTGTGGGTGGCCCCAATGCCGGCCAGCAGGACAAAGGCTCTGGTCTGAAGTATCTCTCCAATGCTCCCGATGAGTCGTATCTCGACGAGGAAGGCTCTTACGCCTCCAACGAGATAGCCATCAACTGGAACGCCTGCCTTGTGGCCCTGACCTGCTGGCTCGATGCCATCATGTAGCGGGTGTCATTCCACCACGACCTTCCTGCCCTTGATGATATAGACACCGGGCCGGAGTGTCTTCAGCGCCCTGCCGTAAGGCTGCTGGCGGCGTATGAGGATGCCGGCCGTGGTGTAGATGTCGACCTTCTCGTCGTCGCTGGCAATCATGCGGATGCCTGATGTGCCGGCGACGCGGATGCGGCCGTCGGTGTTGAGCGTGGACGTGTCGAAGAGGTAGCCGTCGCACTTCACGATGACATCGCCGGAGGCCTTGCTGAAGCCGGTGAAGAGAGTGAGTTCGTCGCCCACCTCCAGACGTCGGCCTTCGGCCACCACGATTTCCAGCGTGTCTTGGTTGTGTGTGACGGTGCCGCTCACGTCGATGGCGTCATTGCCAGAGAGGTCTGCCTTTATGCGTGTGGTGGCTCCCTGCAGCAGACTGACGTTGCCTTTTACGCGGAGCACCCCCGTCTTTCCTCCGACCCCTGCCGCCAGCGTGCCGCCTTTCTGCACGGTCACGTTGCCGCATGCGCCGTTGCCGGTGAGTGTGCCTCCCTGGCGCACGGTGATGAGTCCCGACACCACTTGGGCAGTGCCGGTGTTGTTGAGTTCGAGCGTGCCGCCGTTGATGCTGACGGGCGAGGTGGAGCCTGCCGTGCAGAGAGTGAGGGTGCCTTCGCCCACCTTGGTGATGCGGCTGGCTGCCAGTTTGCCATAGAAGGACGTGCTCTCGCCGAGATAGCCTATCTCGTAACTGTCTTGTGTATGGCCCAGTGTGGCGGTGGTGGCGTTGGCGGGTGATGCGAGCGACCCTATTTTTGTGGTGACGGCGCGCAGTCCGCTGCCGTTCGACGCATAGTGTCCGATATAGTTGCCGGCGGCCATCACGAGTCTTGTCTTCTGCATGTCGGTCACATTGTCCATCAGTCGGAAATTGCCTCCTTCAGCGGTGAGTTGCCCTTCGAAGAGAGAGAAGTTGGAGCCGATGTCGTTTCTGACGCCAGACGAGATGATGGTGAGGTTGCCTTTTCCCCTGAACGACCCGTTGATGGCGCCGCGGGTGGTGCCCTGCACCGTACTGCTCGTGCCTTCCACGACGGTGGTGACATGGTTGAAGATGGGCCGTGTCGACGAGTTGTTCACGTCGAGGAGGTTGACCCTGCCGCCTGCCAGCACCATGGGACCTCCCGACTTGCCGAAGGTGGCGTTCCATGCGCCTTGAGCCACCACGCCCTGTTTCACGATGATTCCCGTGAAGGTGTTGGCGCCCCCGTAGTTGAAGTTGAGCTGGCCCAGTCCCTCCTTGACCAGGCATCCCGAGCCTTTCACCTGCCCTTTGAGCGACAGGGCACTGGAGGGTTGTATCACCCGGATGACGGCGGTGTCGGTGACGTTGATGATATGGTCGGTGGCCATGTTGTCCTGTGTCAGGGCCAGGGTGCCCCCGTTGAGGTTGAGGTTGCCTTCCTCAGCCCCCGAGGCGCCGATGGCGCTTCTCTGTCCGCCGTCATAGAAGTTGATGACCGAGAGAGTGCCTTTGTTGATGTTGACAGGTCCGGTAAACTCGTTGTATTTGATGCGCATGTTGACAGTGGCACCGGGATTGACCGTCAACGAGCCGTTGCCGATGATGGCACCGTTGCCGCTGAAGGTGTATTGTCCGCCGTTCACGGTGATGCTTCCGGGCTGTATCTTGTCGTTCACCACCACGTTGGTGTTGCTGGCGCCGGCATCGAAGACCACCTGGTCGTCGGTGACGAAAGCCGTCGGTGTCTCTTTCAGGCTGAAGTTCTGTGTCTTGTAGTCCCATGTGCCGTTTTCAGCCCCTGTCCACAGGATTTCCTCGGCCGGAGTCCTCGTCTCGTGTATCACTATCCACAGCCGGTTGTTTTCTGTCACGATGTCATAGTTGATGCCCTCGAGCCCCCGCATGCTGAGCAGTTCCGGGTCGGCGGTCAGTGTACCTGTGCATTCGGCAATCATATATCGTCCGGCTGTCAGGTTCTCACCGGCACAGGTGATGGTGTTGCGACCGGTGAGGGTGAGGTCGCCGTTCACCCTGAGGTGCCCGCATCGGCCCTCTGCGCATACCACTTCGATATAGACGTCGCCGGGCAGGGTGAGGCCGCCTTCGAAAGTGATGCAGCCGTCGGCATCGTCAGGCAGGAGTCGGCAGCCCTCATAGTTGAGCGCGCTCTCGAAGTGGATGCCTCCGGCCACGGTGGCGTTGCCGGCGAGCGTGCCTTTGGCCCGCAGTTCCACGGGTCCGCTGATTTTGCCGTTCACCTTCAGTGTCCCCTCGCTGATGATGGTCTTTCCGCTATAGGTGAGGTCTTGGTTGAAAGTGACCGTGCCGAGCATCGACTTGGTGAGCGACATCTCTCCGGTGAAGCCTCCCTTGCCCTCGAAGACATAGTCGTGGCCTTTGGGGCTCATCAGGTAGACTGCGCCGGGAGCCACGGGAGAGTCGATGGCCACAGGCGTGCTGTTGTCGCCCGAGATGTCGAAGATGAGGCTCTTGCCGTCTGCATAGGGGAGGGCGGCGGTCTGGTCAAACGAGGTGAACCCGTTCTGCCATTGTCCGCCCTTCCATCTCAGGTCGGTGAGCATGACTGGCGGAAGGGGTGGGGTGGGCATGCCCTCACCCAGGTAGAAACTGGTGTTCGGGTGCTGATAGTATCCCCGTGTGGTGCAGTCGCCGCGGTAATGAGGGTCTTGCTGGAGGCAGTAGATGGAATGATTTGTAGGCAGGTTGGTGGAGTAGCCCACGAGCCCGGTGCTCGAGTCGGCGTTTTGTTTGGCCAGTATCACCTCCTCGCGCCAGTCGCCGATGATGTCGCCCATGAAGGCCGGGCGTGTGCCCGTGGCTCCCATGGCTCCCCAGTCCGACTCGCGTGAGAACTCGATGAGGCGGCTTTTGCCGAGCACGGTAGTCACCATCAGGTTGGTGCCGTATCCTGAGCCTCCAGGCGAACTGAGCTCCTCTCTGAGTAGGTTGCCGTCCCACCAGAACCCTTCGAAGGTGGTGGAGATGCCGTATCCCGACCGTGTCTTCCCCGTCTTCTCTCCCTTGCAGTCGTAGATGAAGTCGTCGGCGAAGCTGTACATCTCATAGCCTTTGTGTGCCGGGTCGATGTCCATGCATGCGCCTCGTCCCACATCATAGAGCGAGGGCAGATACCACTCTTTGAGATGCTCGCCGGTGGCGGCGTCGTAGAGCACCTGCCCCAGCAGACTCGTCTGCTGGATGAAGAAGCACTCCATGCCCGGACGGTCGGGATCGATGTCGGAGTAGATGTACCGGTCGCCGTGTCCCACTCCAGCCGAGAAAGTCATGCCTTTCGTCGGGTTGACGCCGAAGCCTCCGTCGAGCAGTTCGTCGATGCCGTCGCCGTCGGTGTCGCCCACGCGCAGCATGTGTGCCTCTGCCGGCCACGGCCGTTTGTCGTTGCGGCTCCACACATAGTAGTTGTGCCAGTTGGAGGGCTTGCCTTGCTGCCAGTCATACCCCCATGCGAAGACATAATAGTAGTGTGTGCCGTTGGTCTGGCGGTTGTAAGCCTCGATGCCGAGCGAGGGGTGCACGCCGTCGAAGTAGCAGATGCAGAATTTTCCGGTGAGGAACGCGTATTCGGTGCCGTAGTTGTCGTCTTTGTAGTCGGCGCGGTTGTCGCGTGAATACTGGTCGGCGTATCCCTGGCCTCCGGGTGTCCTCACCAAGTCGTATCGCAGTTCGCTGCAGTCGATCTCCTCTCCGGTGGCGGCATTCACCACCGAGACATAGTAGGGCGGGTTGCGCTTCCCCTGTGCACGGTAGTCTACGATGCCGTCGCCGTCGGTGTCGGCCGTGCTGCTGCCTTTGGCATACTGGCCGAAGGTGTTGCTGCCGCTGTCCCAGAAGCGGGTGCCGTCGCTGCTCTTGATGATGACCTCGCAGCGGCCGTCGCAGTTGATGTCGTAGGCCACCACCTTGTCGTTGCTTCCGCCGCAGATGGGGCAGTTGGGGCCCATGTCGATGGTCCATAGCAGTGTGCCGTCGAGCCTGTAGGCCTGCAGTTTGTCGGTGGTGGCGGTCATCTCGCCCGCATTCACGCCGCCGGCATCGGCGTCTATCTCCACGGCGCCGGCATAGATTCTGTCCACCAGCATGGCGTCCACCTCTCCGTCGCCGTCGGTGTCCATGGGCCATACAAATTTTGTGCGGTAGTCATTGCGCTTGATGACGGAGTTGTCGAAATCGAAGTCGAACCACACGTTGTCCCACTTCCTCGTCTTGTAGAGGAAGGGGGCGCTCATCTCGCCCTCCACGCCGTCGGTTATCGCTGTCACCGCATATTCGGTGCCCGGCTGCAGGGTGGTCGCATAATTGGTTTTGCTGATGGGTTGGGTGTTCACCTTCGAGTATCCGGTGGCTCCCTGCGCCCGTTGGTAGAGATTGTAGGTGGTGCCCTCAGACTCTTGAGCCAGTTTGCGCCACGACACAAGGGCGCCGCTGCCGCCGTCTGTCGTGCGGCTGGTGCCTCCGCGTTTTACGGCCACCACTCCGCGTCCCAGTTTCTGTTGCATCCGTTGCGCCTGGACCTGGAGCGTCCATGTCAGCATGACGGCAAATACCATCGCTGTTCCCCAAAATCTTCTCATAGGTTATCGTTTGTTATGTAGGTTGTTTTTAAGTTGTGTGCAAAAGTAACTATTTTTTGTCAGATTCCCCTCACTACAGACTGATTTGTGGAGAATAAGGGCGTTCTTCGCCCGATTTTGTCACTTTTAAGGTGTGTTTTGTTCATCCTGATCTTTAGCCTGCATGGGATTTGAGGCTGTCAGGGGGACGGAAATAAGTGGTGAAATGACTGCGGGCAAAAGTGCAAATGGCTCGCCGATGGCGGTCCATTTGCCGATAAAGCGTCAAAACATTTGGCGTTCACGCAGAAAAGCATTATTTTTGCATTCGCTTTCATCAAACAACGACACATTTTATGTGGTATCAACACTTTTGCAAATCTTTCTTCTGCCTGATGGCACTGACGATGAACATACATGTGGCCATGGCAGGCGATAGTCTCACTGTGGCCGACATCACTTCGGGCAAGTATGCCGCTGAGAACCTGCGCTCTTTCACCCCGTTGGCCGACGGGAGCAGTTTCGCCCAGATCAGCCGCGAGCGCGACAAGGTGGTCAGTTACAGTTTTGTCACCGGCGAGCAGACTGGCGTCATCCTCGACCTGGCCGACACCAAGGGCGCGCGCATCGAGAGTATCGACCGGTACACCCCGAGTCCCGACGGGAAACAGATCCTTGTCGCCACGAACTTGCACTCCATCTACCGCCGTTCCTATATTGCCGACCACTACGTCTACGATACCGTCACCCACCGTCTCACCCCACTCTCCGAGGGCGGACCGCAGCAGTCGCCTGTCTGGTCGCCCGACAGTCGCCGTGTGGCCTTCGTCCGCGACAATAATATCTTCTTGGTGGAAGTGAGTGAGGAGATGAGCGAGCGACAGGTGACCCGCGACGGTGTGCGCAACAAAATCATCAACGGCATTCCCGACTGGGTGAACGAAGAGGAGTTCGGCCTCAGCTGCTCGATGGCCTTTACCGCCGATGCCAGCCATCTCTGCTGGATCCGCTATGATGAGACCGACGTTAAGACCTATGCCCTGCAGATGTTCAAGGGACTTGCGCCCGAGCATGAGGAGTATGCCGAATATCCCGGCGAATATGCCTATAAATATCCGAAGGCCGGCTGCGACAATGCCGTGGTGACGGCGTGGAGCTACGACCTCGCCAGTGGGAGACAGGCGCAGATAGCACTCCCCCTTCCCCACGAAGGCTATATCCCCCGCATCTATACCGGTGTGGAAGGCGGTGGCGTGCTGCTCTATACGATGAACCGCCATCAGGACACACTCACCGTCTATCAGGCCCATGCCGCCGACGGCAGGTGCGTGAAACTGATGGAGGAGAGCGTGCCCCGCTATATCAAGGAGGAAGTCTTAGGGTCGATCACGTTCACCGGCAAGCACATCCTCATGCCCAGCGACCGTAGCGGCACGATGCAGGTCTACCTCTACGACTATGACGGGCGCCTCGTCAAGTGCCTGACCTCAGCCAAATACGGTGTGACCAGCGTCTATGGCTACGACGAGGGCAAGCGCCGCCTATACTATCAGGCCGCCGGCGTGTCGCCCATGGAGCGGGAGGTGTATGTGACCGACTACCGTGGGAAGACACGGCGCCTCACGCCGCAGGCGGGATGGAACAGCGCCGTCTTCTCTTACGACTATAACTACTACGTACGCACCTGGAGCGACGTCAGCCATCCTTTCGAGTGCGACGTCTACGACATCCAGGGCAAGCATCTGCGCTCCGTGGTCGACAATGCCCGTCTGAAAGAGCGCCTCGGCCAACTCGATACCCCGGTCAAGGAATTCTTCTCTTTCACCACCTCCGAAGGGGTTACCCTCAACGGCTGGATGGTGAAACCCTCCGACTTCGACCCCTCGCGCCAATATCCCGTCATCATGTTCCAGTACAGCGGACCCGGCAGCCAGCAGGTCATCAATTCATGGAGCTTCGGCTCGATGGGGCAGGGAGGCATCTACGACCACTATCTCACCCAACAGGGCTTCATCGTGGCCTGTACCGACGGACGGGGCACCGGGGGCCGTGGAGCCGATTTCGAGAAATGCACCTATCTCCGTATCGGAGAACTCGAGGCCCGCGACCAGGTGGAGACAGCGCTCTATCTCGGCAGCCTGCCCTACGTCGATGCCAGCCGCATCGGCATCTGGGGTTGGAGCTACGGCGGTTTCTGCACCCTGATGAGTATGAGTGAGGGCAGGGGAGTGTTCAAGGCCGGCGTGGCTGTGGCACCACCCACCAACTGGCGGTTCTACGACTCCATCTATACCGAGCGGTTCATGCGCACACCCGAGGAGAACCCCGACGGCTATGCTGTCAACCCCACCGTCAGGGCCGACAAGTTGCACGGCGCCCTGTTGCTTTGCCATGGTCTGGCCGACGACAATGTGCATCCGCAGAACACTTTTGAATACAGCGAGGCCCTTGTGCAGGCCGACAAGGATTTCCGCCAACTCATCTACACCAACCGCAACCACAGCATCTATGGAGCCAACAGCCGCAATCACCTGCTGCGGCAGATCGCCCAGTTCTTCATGGAGAAGATGCAGTGAGAGACATTCAGATACTGACAGATATCGACAAACATCAATAAACCATCTACGAATATGAATCTTAAAAACATCATCCACGGCTTGGGCATCGCTGCCATGCTGCTGCCAGCCGTCACAAACGCAAAAGACATCGACATCGTGGTGACCAACGACCAACCGGTGCAGAGACAAGAACTCGTTGAGGTGAACATCGACGAGGTGTATAACGCCATGGGCGTCAAGAAGGGCTCCAGCCTTATCGTGCGCAATGCCCTCGGACAGGAAGTGGAATACCAGATTGCCTATGACGGCAAACTGCTCATCGACGCCGCCGTGCGGCCGTGCGGGCAGGCTGTCTATACCGTCAGCGCCGGCCAACCCCAGCAGATGAAGGTGTTCGTCACGGGCAAGATGTATCCTGAGCGTGTCGACGACATCGCATGGGAGAACGAGCGCACCGCCTACCGCCTCTACGGACCCGCCTTGCAGCGCTCGGGCGAGAAAGCCTACGGCATCGATGTGTGGGTGAAGAACACGCCCGACCTGGAGGTGGATAAACGCTACAAGGTGGAACTCTCCAACCATGCCAAGATACAGCAACTCAACAAGGAAGGGAAGACCGCCGAGGCCAAGCAGATGGAGATAGCCACGACCTATCATTTCGACCACGGTTACGGTCTCGACTGCTACAAGGTGGGCCCGTCGCTGGGCTGCGGCACTCCCGCAATGATGGAGAACGGACGTCTGGTGATGCCCTACAGTTATAAGGAATACAAGATTCTCGACAACGGACCGCTCCGCTTCACCGTGGAACTGGTCTACAACCCCTCGACCGCCAACGGCATGTCGGGCATCGTGGAGCACCGCATCCTGAGTCTCGACAAAGGCTCCAATTTCAACAAGATGACCGTGTGGTATGAGGGGCTGACACGCCCTGTCGACATCGCTGCCGGCGTGGTCATCCACGAGGAGGATACGCAGAGTGTGAAGTGCGGCCGCGACTTTGTGGCCTATGCCGACCCCACCGACAATCCCGCCGCCCAGAACTTCCAGATCTATGTGGCTGCCCTCTTCCCCAACGGCATCAGCGACACCAAGACGCTGATGAGTGAAAAGCCGGCCAACGGCATCGCCGGACATGCCGTGGGTATCCTCCACGACTATCAGAATGCTTCCCGCTACACCTACTATTTCGGGTCGGCATGGAGCAAGAACGACTGCCGCAATTTCGACGAATGGGTGCTCCGCATCAACAGTTTCCTCGACGCCGTCCACAGTCCGTTGCAGGCAAAAGTGAAATAATCATCATCTATCAATAATTATTATCAGCAAATGAAAAAACTTCTCTTAGGCGATGAGGCCATCGCACAAGGTGCGCTCGATGCCGGACTGAGCGGAGTGTATGCCTATCCAGGCACTCCCTCTACCGAAATCACCGAGTATATCCAGGGCTCCTCCCTTGCCATAGAGCGTGGTGTGCACCGCAACTGGTGCACGAATGAGAAGACTGCCATGGAGGCAGCTCTCGGTATGTCGTACATGGGAAAACGCGCACTTGTCTGCATGAAACATGTGGGCCTCAATGTGTGTGCCGACCCGTTTGTCAACTCAGCCATGACAGGCACCAACGGCGGTATCGTCGTGGTGGCTGCCGACGATCCTTCCATGCACTCCTCACAGGACGAGCAGGACAGCCGTTTTTACGGCCGTTTCGCTATGGTGCCCATTTTTGAGCCCAGTTCGCAGCAGGAGGCCTACGACATGATCATCGAGGCTTTCGACTATTCTGAGCAGGTGCATCTGCCGGTGCTCATGCGCATCACCACCCGTATGGCCCATTCGCGTGCCGTGGTGGAGGTGAAAGAGAGCGCACGTGAGCAGAATGCCCTCAACTACGACTCGGTGGCCGCCAACTGGGTGCTGCTGCCTGTCAATGCGCGCCGCCGCAACGACTACGTCACCTCGCAGCAGAAGGCCCTCGAAGAGGATGCCGCCGCCTCGCCCTCGAATGTCTATACCGACGGTGCCGACCACTCTATGGGCATCATCGCCACAGGCATCGCCTACAACTATGTGTGTGAGTGCTTCAAGGGCAATTGCCCCTATCCGCTGCTCAAGATCTCGCGCTATCCGCTGCCCAAGGCGCTGGTACGCCGCATGACCGCAGAGTGTGAGAGTGTGCTCGTGGTGGAGGAAGGACAGCCCGTGGTGGAGGAGATGCTGCGCGGCGTGATGCCCGGCGATGCCGTCATCAAAGGCCGCATGACGGGCGAGTTGCCCCGGACGGGCGAGCTGAGTCCCGACTGCGTGGCCGTCGCCCTCGGACTGAAACCCGAGCAGGGCTATGAGAAATGCGACGACGTGGTGGGTCGCCCGCCGGCCCTCTGCAAAGGCTGTGGGCACCGCGACATGTATACCGCCCTCAACGAGGTGCTGCGCGAGTATCCCAACGCACGTGTCTTCGGCGATATCGGGTGCTATACGCTGGGATTCCTCTCACCGTTCCACGCCATCCACTCGTGTGTGGACATGGGAGCCAGCATCACCATGGCCAAGGGTGCCGCCGATGCCGGGCAATGGCCGGCCGTGGCAGTCATCGGCGACTCCACGTTCACCCATTCAGGCATGACAGGACTGCTCGATGCCGTGAACGAGAATGCCAACATCACCGTCATCATCAGCGACAACCTCACCACCGCCATGACCGGCGGCCAGGACTCTGCCGGCACCAATAAGTTTGAGGCCATCTGCCGGGGACTGGGCGTGGACGATGCCCACCTGCGCGTGGTGGTGCCCCTGCCCAAGAACATGCCCGAAATCACCGCCGTCATCCGCGAGGAAATCGAATATAAGGGCGTGAGCGTGATTATACCAAGGCGCGAGTGCCTGCAGACGCTCCAGCGCCATCTCAAACAGAAGAAAGCAAAGGAGGCACAAAAATGAAAACCGATATCATACTTTGCGGTGTGGGCGGACAGGGTATCCTCTCCATCGCTACCATCATCGGCGAGGCAGCCATGAAGGAAAACCTCTATATCAAGCAGGCAGAGGTGCACGGCATGTCGCAGCGTGGCGGCGACGTGCAGAGCAATCTCCGTCTCTCTTCAGACCCCATCGCCAGCGACCTTATCCCCCGCGGACAGGCCGACGTGATTATCTCGATGGAACCGATGGAGGCCCTCCGCTACCTGCCTTTCCTCAACCGTGAGGGATGGGTCATCACCTCTGCCACACCTTTTGTCAACATCCCCAACTATCCCGACATCGAGACCATCAAGGCCGACCTGGCCGGTATCGCCCATGTGATTGTGGTAGACATCGAGCAGTTGGCCAAGGACAATGGTGTGCCCCGCTCGGCCAACGTCATCCTGCTGGGTGCCGCACAGAAGGCGCTCGGCATCGACTACGAGAAGATAGAGGATGCCATCCGTCGCGTGTTCGGACGCAAGGGTGAGAAAATCGTGGAGGCCAACATCAAGGCCCTCGCCATAGGAAAGGAAGCACAGCAATGAGACAGACACCTATCTCCAAGGAACTGATAGACAACGCCATCGCTGACTATGGCATACAGGATTTCGCCCGTGCCACCATCCGCGAGGTGAAGTCCATTGCCGCCTTCGCCGAGCGCGAGTCGGGCGTGGAATTCATCAAGATGGAAATGGGCATCCCCGGACTTCCCGCCGCCAAGGTGGGCGTGGAGGCCCAGCGGCAGGCCCTGGCCGACGGCATCGCCAACAGCTATCCCGACATCCAGGGGTATCCGGAACTGAAACGGCAGGCCAGCCGCTTCGTCAAGGCGTTCATCGGCGTGGACATCGCCGCGGAGGGCTGTGTGCCCACCGTGGGGTCGATGCAGGGTACCTATGGCACGCTGATGCTCTGTCAGCAGGCCGACCCGCGCAAGGACACCGTTCTCTTCATCGACCCGGGCTTCCCCGTGCAGAAGATGCAGATTCAGGTGATGGGCGGTAAGTTTGAGTCGTTCGATGTCTACGACTACCGTGGCGACCGCCTGGCTCCCAAACTGGAAGAATATCTCTCGAAAGGGAACATCTGTGCCATTCTCTACAGCAATCCCAACAACCCGTCGTGGGTGTGTCTCACAGAGGAAGAGCTGCGCTCCATCGGCGAACTGGCTACCCGCTACGATGCCATCGTCATCGAGGACCTGGCCTATTTCGCCATGGATTTCCGCACCGACCTGAGTGTGCCGTTCCAGCCGCCCTACCAGCCTACCGTGGCGCGCTATTGCGACAACTACGTGATGCTCATCAGTGGTTCGAAAGCCTTCAGCTATGCCGGCGAGCGCATCGCTGTCACCTGCATCAGCGACCGCCTCTTCCACCGCCATTACGACGCACTCTCGGCACGCTATGAGGGACTGCCCTTCGGAATGGTCTTCTCCACCCGCATCCTTTATGCCCTCTCGTCGGGTACGAGCCACAGCGCACAGTATGCGCTGGCGGCCATCATGCGTGCCGCTTGCGACGGCACCTATTGCTTCCGCGACGAGGTGAAGGAATACGGGCGCAGGGCTGCCCTGCTCAAGGACATTTTCCTGCGTCACGGCTTCCATATCGTCTACGACCAGGATATGGGCCGCCCTGTGGCCGACGGCTTCTATTTCACCATCGGCTACCAAGGCATGACCAGCGGTGAGCTGGCCCATGAACTGATGTACTATGGCGTGAGCGCCATCTGTCTCGTCACCACGGGAAGCCATCAGGAGGGACTCCGCGTGTGCACCTCGTTCATCGGCGACCATCAGTATGCCCAACTTGAGGAGCGCATGGCTATCTTTGAGGAGAATCATCCTCTGCGCAAGGCGTGAGTCTCGCGGAAGACTAAGTCATAACTGAGCGTGAGGGTATGTCTTTACAGGCATATCCTCATGTTTTTTCTGTCAAATTTTTCCACTGTTTTCCCTCGTCAGTGAGGTTTTTGGCGAAAAATGTTGGCCGACACGAAATTTTTGACTATATTTGCGAAAAATAGTGTGTCACGAGAACAAATCGGCCGTTTGTAGGGTCGTAGTTCGTAACTTCAGATGAGATGGTAGTAGGCCTACCGCATAC
>CADBLU010000293.1 GCA_902795605.1 uncultured Prevotellaceae bacterium
CTCTACACCTTCATCTACGACAAAGAGCACCAGAAATATATCGACGACATCGCCTCGCGGCGCAAGAGCCTTGTCTCCACCGGCGACCGCTCTGCCAAGATACGCACCTACAACTTCCCGCAGGGCCGTGTCACCGACCACCGTATCGGCTACACCACCCACGACCTGCAGGGATTCCTCGGCGGCAACATCCAGGACATGATCGACGCCCTCACCGTGGCTGAGAATGCCGAGCGGCTGAAGGAAACAGAACTTTAACCCAATTCACACAAAAGGCCATTCAGCATGAACAGACAAAAACTCGTAGAACAAATACGCGCAAAGCGCTCCTTCCTCTGCGTCGGACTCGACACCGACATCAAGAAGATACCGCAGCACCTGCTCACAGAGGCCTCGCCCCTGTTTTCATTCAACAAGGCCATCATCGACGCCACAGCCCCCTATTGCGTGGCCTACAAACCCAACCTCGCATTTTATGAGAGCCTCGGAGTGAAAGGCATCGAAGCCTTTGAGCACACCGTGAGGTATCTCAGAAAATACTATCCCACCCATTTTGTCATCGCAGACGCCAAGAGAGGCGACATCGGCAACACCTCGGCCATGTATGCCCGCACATTCTTCGAGGAGTATGACATCGACGCGCTCACCGTGGCTCCTTATATGGGAGAGGACAGTGTGTCGCCATTCCTCGGATACGAAGACAAGTGGGTCATCCTGCTCGCACTCACAAGCAACAAAGGGTCGGCCGACTTCCAGTTGACGACCGACAGCGAGGGCGTCCCCCTCTTTGAGCGTGTGATGAGGAAGGCACAGCAGTGGGCCGACCCCGACAAGATGATGTTTGTCGTGGGAGCCACACAAGGAGCAATGTTCAAGGAAATCAGGCGCATCGCACCCACACACTTCCTGCTCGTGCCCGGCGTAGGCGCACAGGGAGGGAGCCTGCAAGAGGTATGCCGCTATGGCATGACCGACGACTGCGGACTGCTCGTCAACTCCTCACGCGGCATCATCTACGCAAGCCGCGACACGGACTTCGCCGAGGCGGCTGCGGCCAGCGCCAAGGACCTGCAGCGGCAGATGGCCGAGATCCTCTCCTCGCCCAGAGGATAACCCCTTCACGCGATGCAGAAAGGCAAAATCATCAACGACCCCGTCTTCGGGTTCATCAGCATTCCCGGCGGCACTCTGATGAGTATCGTCGACCATCCGCTCATGCAGCGGCTGAGGCACATCAAGCAGGTGGGGCTGGCCTCCATCGTCTACCCGGGAGCGCAACACACACGATTCCAGCACTCCCTCGGCGCCTACTACCTCATGAGCGAGGCTGTCAGGTCGCTCTCGCAGAAAGGCATCTTCATCTTCGACAGTGAGGCCGAGGCGGTGATGGCAGCCATCCTCATGCACGACATCGGGCACGGACCCTATTCGCACGTGCTCGAGCATACCCTCATCGAGGGCATCTCCCATGAGGATGTGTCGCTTATGATGATGGAGCAGATCAACAGCGAGATGAACGGCAACCTCAACCTGGCCCTCAGCATCTTCAAGAACCAATATCCCAAGCGCTTCCTCCACCAGCTCATCAGCAGCCAACTCGACATGGACCGCCTCGACTACCTCAGGCGCGACAGTTTCTTCACCGGGGTCACCGAAGGAAACATCGGCAGCGCACGCATCATCAAGATGCTCAACGTGGTCGACGACCGCCTCGTGGTGGAGTCGAAAGGCATCTATTCCATCGAGAACTACCTCACCTCGAGGAGGCTCATGTACTGGCAAGTGTATCTCCACAAGACGACGGTGGCCACCGAGAAGATGCTCGTCAACCTGCTCCTCAGGGCCAAGCAGCTCATGCTCGGGGGAAAAGAGCTCTTCGCCACACCCTCGCTCAAATACTTCCTCACACACCATGTCGACGCCGCGTTCTTCCACGCTCACCCTGAGGCGCTGCAGCACTATGGGCAACTCGACGACACCGACATCCACTGCTCCATCAAGGAATGGACCAAGAGCGACGACAAGGTGCTGGCACTGCTCGCCAACAATGTGGTGTGCAGACGGCCGTTCAAGGTGGAGGTGCACGACCAGCCGGTGCCGCAGGAGCGCATCGAAGAGATAGAGCGGCAACTGATGGCAGCCACGGGAGTGAGCAGCGACGAGGTGCACCACCTCTACAAGGTCACCACCATCTCCAAGGACATGTACGACGTCAACGACGACCACATCACCATCCTCTACAAAGACGGTACGATGAGAGATATCGCCGAGGCTTCAGAAATCCTTAATGTTGCCTTGCTTTCCAAAAAAATCCGTAAATATTATCTCTGCTATCACCGAATCTGAAGAATAATTCGTATATTTGCAAATTGAATCCGAAAAACAAGTAACATGGAATTTACTGCTCAACAAATTGCCGAAATGGCGGGAGGACGCGTCGAGGGCAACCCCGGGGCCGTCGTCAACGACTTCTGCAAGATAGAAGAAGGCAGGCAGGGTGCCATCACCTTCCTCTCCAACCCCAAATACATGCATTATCTCTACGAGACAAAAGCGAGTGTGGTCATCATCAACGAGGACCTGCAACTGGAGCAACCCGTAGAGCCCACGCTCATCAGGGTGAAGAACGCCTATGAGTGCGTGGCACGGCTGCTGCAGCTCTACGACTCGATGAAGCCCAAGAAAAGCGGCATACACCCGCTGGCGTTCATCGACCCGAAGGCCACCGTCGGCAGCGACTGCTACATCGGAGCCTTCGCCGTCATCAGCGAGGGAGCCGTCATCGGCGACGGATGCCAGATATACGCCCACACCTATATCGGCGAGGGAGTGACCGTGGGACAGGGATGCATCCTCTATCCCCATGTCACCATCTACCATGGCTGCAAGGTGGGCAACCGCGTCATCCTGCACGCAGGCAGTGTCATCGGCGCCGACGGTTTCGGCTTCGCCCCTTCGGCCGACGGCTACGACAAGATACCGCAGATAGGCATCGTCACCATCGAGGACGATGTGGAGATAGGCGCCAACACCTGCGTCGACCGCTCCACCATGGGCTCCACCATCGTCAGGAAAGGCGTCAAACTCGACAACCTGGTGCAGATAGCCCACAACACCGATATCGGCTCACACACCGTGATGTCGGCACAGGTGGGTGTGGCTGGCAGTACCAAGGTGGGACAGTGGTGCATGTTTGGAGGTCAGGTGGGCATCTCAGGGCACATCACCATCGGCGACCACGTCGTGCTCGGAGCACAGTCGGGCGCGCCCAGTTCGCTTGAGAGCAACCAGACGCTCATCGGCACACCGCCCCAGGAGCAGATGCCTTTCTTCCGCCAACTCGCGCTCATCCGCAAGTTGCCCGAGATGAAGAAGCAGATCAGCCAACTCATGAAAGAGATACAAGAACTAAAGAAAACCAACCAGACAAATGAATAAGCAACGTACGCTCAAAGGCAGTTTCTCTCTCTTCGGCAAAGGACTGCACACAGGGCTGAACCTCACCATCACGTTCAACCCCGCAACTGAGAACACAGGCATCAAGATACAGCGCATAGACCTCGACGGACAGCCAGTCATCGATGCCGTGGCCGAAAGAGTCACCGACACGCAGCGCGGCACCGTGCTCTGCCAGAACACCGTACGGGTGTCGACTGTCGAGCACGCGCTCGCCGCTCTCTATGCCCTGGGTATCGACAACTGCCTCATACAGGTCAACGGCCCCGAATTTCCTATCCTCGACGGCAGCGCCGCCATCTATGTCGACCGCATCATGAAGGTAGGCATCGAGGAGCTCAACGCCCCCAAGGACTTCTACATCATCCGCCACAAGATAGAGGTGAAAGACGAGGAGACAGGCTCTTGCATCACCATCCTCCCCGATGACAACTTCAGCATCACGGTGATGTGCTCCTTCCAGTCGAAATTCATCAACAGCCAGTTTGCCTCGCTCGACAACATGGATCTCTTTGCGGAGGAGGTGGCACCCGCACGCACCTTCGTCTTCGTACGCGACATAGAACCGCTGCTCCATGCCAACCTCATCAAGGGCGGTGACATGGAGAACGCCATCGTCATCTACGAGAAGCAGATACCGCAGGAGCAGCTCGACAAACTCGCCGACCTGCTCAAGGTGCCGCATATGGACGCCACCAAGATGGGCTATATCCAGCCGCGCCCGCTGAAGTGGGAGAACGAGTGCACCCGCCACAAACTGCTCGACATCGTGGGCGACATGGCACTCATCGGCAAACCCATCAAGGGACGTATCATCGCCACACGCCCCGGCCACACCATCAACAACAAGTTCGCCCGCCTCATGAGGCGCGAAATCAAGAAGCACGAGATTCAGGCTCCTATCTATGACCCCAACGAGGCACCGGTGATGGACAACAACCGCATCCGCGAACTCCTGCCACACCGCTACCCCATGCAGCTCGTGGACAAGGTCATCGAACTGGGCCCCAACTACATCGTAGGCGTGAAAAACGTCACCGCCAACGAGCCCTTCTTCCAGGGACACTTCCCGACGGAGCCCGTCATGCCCGGCGTGCTCATGGTGGAGGCCATGGCACAGTGCGGAGGACTCCTCGTGCTCAACACCCTCGAGGAGCCCGAGCGATGGTCTACCTACTTCATGAAAATCGACGGCGTGAAATTCCGCCAGAAAATCGTACCCGGCGACACCCTCCTCTTCAGGGTCGAGCTGCTCCATCCCTTGCGCCACGGTGTCAGTTCAATGCAAGGCTACATGTTCGTGGGCGACCATGTGGTGGCCGAGGCCACTTTCACCGCACAGATAGTCAAGAACAAATAAAGCATCCCAATAGACAAAACTAAAGCACATGAACCAGATCAGTCCCATGGCATTTGTTCACCCCGAAGCGCAATTGGGTGACAACAACATCATAGGCCCCTTCTGCTATATCGACCGCAATGTGGTCATCGGAGACAACAACCTGCTGCAAAACTCCGTGACCATCAACTATGGGGCAAGAATCGGCAACAACAACGAGTTCTTCGCAGGCGCTGCCATCTCGGCCAAGCCGCAAGACCTGAAATTCAGGGGCGAGGAGTCTCTCTGCCAGATTGGCGACTTCAACAGTTTCCGCGAGAATGTCAACATCTCGAGAGGCACCGCCTCCAAGGGCACCACCATCATCGGCTCCCACTGCCTCATCATGGAAGACGCGCATGTGGCTCACGACTGTGTGCTTGGCAACAACATCATCATGGGCAACTCCACCAAACTGGCAGGAGAGGTGGAGGTGGACGACAACGCCATCATCAGCGCCGCCGTGCTGTGCCACCAGTTCTGCCGCATCGGGGGATATGTCATGATACAGGGTGGCTCAAGATTCAGCATGGACGTGCCGCCCTATGTCACGATCGGCAAGGAGCCCGCACGCTTCTGCGGCCTCAACGTCATCGGCCTCCGCCGCCGCGGATTCAGCAACGAGACCATCAACCAGATACACGACACCTACAGGATCCTCCACTCCAAAGCCACGCTGGAAGAAGGCATCGCCGCCGTGAGAGAGCAACTGCCCGCCACCGACGAAGTCAACTACATCATCCGTTTTGCAGAGAGCTCAAAACGGGGAATCCTGAGATAAACGGCCAAGGCGGCTCCATGCTGATGAAGACACTCTTCGTGCTCACCGGACCCACAGGCGTGGGAAAGACAGCACTCAGCCTGCGCATCGCTGAGCATCTCGGAGTGCCTGTCATCAATGCCGACTCCAGGCAGATATATGCCGGCATACCCATCGGCACCGCGGCTCCCACACCCGAACAGATGGCCAGGGTGCCGCATTATCTCGTGGGCACGAGGCAACTGACCGACTACTACAGCGCGTCGATGTTTGAGACGGAGGTCATGGCACTCCTCACACCGCCAGGCCCCCTGAGCGGCCACAGGCACGCCCTCATGACCGGGGGAAGCATGATGTATATCGATGCCGTCTGTCAAGGCATCGACGACATACCCACTGTCGACGAAGAGACCCGGGAGACGCTGCGGCAGCGCCTCGACCACGAAGGCCTGGAGAGGCTGGTGGAGGAACTGCGCATCGCCGACCCCGAATACTACCAGATAGTGGACAGGAAAAACACACGCCGGGTGGTGCACGCCCTCGAGATCTGCTATATGACTGGCAAAACCTACACCTCATTCAGGACCAACAGCCGCAAGCCACGGCCTTTCGACGTCGTGAAGATCGCTCTCACCCGGAAACGGGAGGAACTCTACAGCCGCATCAACCGCCGCGTGCTGCAGATGATCGACCAGGGCCTCGAGGAAGAGGCCAGAAGGGTATATCCCTTCAAAGGAGAGAACTCGCTCAACACCGTGGGCTACCGTGAGATGTTCGACTACATCGAGCAGCGGTGCACACTCGACGAAGCCATCGAGCGCATACAGAGCGCCACCCGGCGCTACTGCCGCAAGCAGCTCACCTGGCTCAAGCGCGACCCCGACGTGAAATGGTTCGAGGCCGGTCAAGAGGAAGAAATCATGGCTTATATCGACAGCAAGACGGAGAAATAGATGAAAAGAATACTCAGATGGGGATGGAGGAAAACCAAGGCGCTGGGCTCCTGGTATATACACCTCTTTAAAGGCAGGCGATGGTATGTCAAGATACTGTCGGGCCTTGTCTCATTCATCGTATTCATGATCCTCTATCTCGGAGCCGTGGACATCAATTTCCTCGGACTCTTTGGCAAATCGCCGGGATTCTACGAGATCCTCCATCCGCCCACGGTCGTCGCCTCAGAGGTCTACAGCGCCGACGGCAAACTCATCGGGAAATTCTACAATGAGAACCGCTCACCCGTGAGATACAACGATGTGGCTCCCATCTTCTGGAAAGCACTCATCGACACCGAGGACGAGAGGTTCTACCAGCACCACGGCGTCGACTTCAGGGGCATCCTCGGAGCCGCCAAGGACGCTGTGGTCCATCAGGAGGCACGAGGGGCATCCACCCTCACACAGCAGCTGGCCAAAAACATGTTCAGGATGCGCACGCAGAACTCAGGACTGCTGACCCGCATCCCGGGACTGAGCATCATCATCGTCAAGAGCAAAGAGTGGATCATCGCCTCGAAGATAGAGATGGTCTACAGCAAGGAGGAAATCCTCACCATGTATGCCAATACGGTTGACTTCGGAAGCAACTGCTATGGCATCAAGACCGCCAGCCGCACCTATTTCAACACCACACCTGGCCAGCTTACCACCGACCAGGCGGCAGTGCTCGTGGGCATCCTCAAAGCCACCTCCTACTACAATCCCATCATCAACCCCGAAAACAGCACCAGCCGCCGCAACGTCGTGATGTCGCTCATGGTGAAGCACGGGCACCTCTCACAGGCTGAGTACGAGAGGCTGGCGGCCATACCCACACCGCTGCAACTGACACTCGACAACACGGCAAGGAGCCAGACGGCCTACTTCAAAGATGCCGTCGAGGCCAGTCTCGCCAAGTGGTGCCACGCCACAGGCTACGACCTCTATACCTCAGGGCTGAAAATCTACACCACGCTCGACACCCAACTCCAGCAATATGCCGAGGAGGCGGTGAGAGAGCAGATGAAGACCCTGCAGAACCAGTTCACTTCCGACTGGGGCAGCAGTGAGCCGTGGAGAGACGAGAAGGGCAACGTCATCCCTTATTTCGTGGAGCAGATAGCCAAGAAGACCTCTTTCTACAAAGACCTCAAGAGAAGATTCAACGGCAACAGCGACTCCATCGAATACTATATGAACAAGCCCCACGCCGTGAAGCTGTTCAGCTACGACAAAGGCACCTTCGAGGCTCAGATGAGCACGCTCGACTCGGTGCGCTACATGACCAAGTTCATGCATACTGGATTTGTGGCCATGGAGCCGCAGACAGGCGCCGTGGTGGCATGGGTGGGCGACATCGACTACAACACATGGCAGTATGACAAGGTGACCGCCATGAGGCAGCCAGGCTCCACCTTCAAGGTGTTCATCTACACCGAAGCCATGAACCAGGGACTCGTGCCATGCGACAAGAGGCGCGACGAACCCGTGAAAGTGCCTATCTACGACGAGCAGACACACAGCGAGCAGCCCTGGAACCCCAACAACGCCAGCAAGAGTTTCTCGGGCGACTCCATGCTCCTCAAGCGGGCGTTCGCCAAGAGCACCAACTCTATCGCCGTCAGGCTCGGCATCGAGATGGGGGTGAAAAACGTGGTGAAGACTGCCCACGACATGGGCATCAAGAGTCCCCTCGACCCGCATCCCACCACCCTGCTCGGCTCGTCGGACGTCAACCTGCTCGAGATGGTCAACGCCTATTGCACCATCGCCAACGACGGCAAGCGACATGAGCCGGTGCTCGTCACACGCATCATCGACAAAGAGGGCAACCTCATCTACGAAGGACCTGTCGACGCGCCTCGCGCACTGCCCTTTAAAAGCGCCTTCTTCATGCAGCAGATGCTCATGAACGGCGTGCAGGAGGGCACTTCGCACGGACTGACCAACTACATAGGCTACTGGTCGAAGACCGACATCGGAGGAAAGACGGGCACCTCCAACAATGCCGCCGACGGATGGTTCATCGGCGTCACGCCACGGCTCGTCTGCGGCGCATGGGTGGGAGGCGAATACCGGCAGATACACTTCAGGAGCGCACGCCTCGGACAGGGTGCCCACACCGCACTGCCCATCTGCGGCAGATTCCTCGCGTCAGTGCTCAAAAACAGCGACTACCAGAAATACCGGGCAAGGTTCGTCATGCCACCGGGAGAGGACGTCAACGTCGACCTCTTCACCTGCGCCCAAAAGAACACGGGCAAGCCCCGCAAGTCGGAGGCTGACTCCACCGGCACGCCCAATGAAATCATCATCTATGATGTGGACGGCAACCCCATTCCCCCCATCACCCCACCGGAAATCGACGACGGAGAAGAGCGGGTGACCGCACCGCCATTAGAAATCATCTTCGACGAATAACTTACCACTACGTGGATACCAACGCCAACATAGACGCCACCAACGAGCAGATGCAGAATGCGTTGCAGATCGTGAGGTACACCAACCGGAGCCTCTTCCTCACGGGGAAGGCTGGCACGGGAAAATCTACCTTGCTCAGATACATCTGCGCCAACGTCAAGAAAAAGCACGTGGTGCTCGCTCCTACCGGCATCGCCGCCATCAACGTGGGAGGCAACACGATGCACAGTTTCTTCAAGATCCCTTTCCATCCGCTCCTGCCCAACGACACACGCTTCTCAGAGAAAAATATCCGGGAGACACTCAAATACACAGGCGAGAAACGGAAAATCATCCGCGAGGTGGAACTCATCATCATCGACGAGATAAGTATGGTGAGAGCCGACATCATCGACTTTGTCGATAAAGTGCTGCGCATCTACACACGCAACATCTACGAACCCTTCGGGGGAAAGCAGATGCTCTTCGTCGGCGACATCTTCCAGTTGGAACCCGTGGTGAAAGAAGACGAGAGGACACTGCTCAGACCGTGGTATCCCTCGCTCTTTTTCTTCGACGCGCTCGTGTTCAGAAAGACGCCGCTCGTCTGCATCGAACTCACGAAAGTCTACAGGCAGAGCGACGCGCAGTTTATCAGCATCCTCGACCACATACGCACCAACATGGTGAGACAAGACGAACTCACACTGCTCAACAAACGTGTGGGGCAGACGCTCGACGACGAGGGACAGATGGCCATCACCCTGTCCACACGCCGCGATACCGTCGACTATATCAACGAGCAGCACCTGAGTCAGCTGCCAGGTTCCAACGTCACTCTCAACGGTGAGATCGAAGGGGAATTTCCCACAAGCAACCTGCCCACTACCCTCCAGCTCGAAATCAAAGTGGGCGCACAGGTCATCTTCGTCAAAAACGACATCGAGCGGCGATGGGTCAACGGCACGATCGGCATGATCACCGCCATCGACTACGACGGCGACGACGTAGACCAGCTCACCGTCATGACCGACGACGGCAACGAGTATGAGGTGACGCGCGACATCTGGAGCAACATGCGCTACACCTATAATGAAAAAGAGCAGAAAATCGAGGAGGAGGAGATTGGCCGCTTCGTGCAGTTCCCCATCAGGCTGGCGTGGGCCATCACCATCCACAAAAGCCAAGGCCTCACCTTCAAGCACGTGAAGATCGACTTCTCAGGAGGTGCCTTCGCCGGAGGACAGACCTATGTAGCCCTCTCAAGATGTGAGTCGCTCGAAGGCATCAGCCTCAAGGAGCCCATCCGCCACAGCGACATCTTCGTCAGGAGCGAGGTGCTCAAGTTCGCGCACTCCTACAACGACCGGCAGCTCATCAACGCGGCACTCGACAGCAGCATGGCCGACAAGGAGTACCACGATGCCGTGGAAGCGTTCGACGACGGCGACGCCGAGGCGTTCCTCACCCATTTCTTCAAAGCCATCCACCACCGCTACGACATCGAGAAACCTGTCGTGAGAAGATTTATCCGGCTCAAACTCAACCAACTGTTCGCGCAGCGGGAAGAGAACCGGCTCTTGCGCGATGAGGCGAAGAAGAAGAAAGCTTTCCTCAGAAGGCTCGCCGCCGAATACACCATCATGGGAAAAGACTGCGAGCATGTGGGAATGACAGACGCCGCCATCGCCAACTACCGCAAAGCACTCGAACTCTACCCGGAGGCACTCGAACCGCAAAAGCGCATCAAACGCCTGCAGAAAAAACAACAATGACATCATGGATATCAAGACATCAGAATTCACCATCAGCAGTCCCAACATAGAGGGATGCCCGAAGGACTTCAGACCTGAATATGCCTTCATAGGCCGCTCCAACGTGGGGAAGTCGAGCCTCATCAACATGCTCTGCAACCACAAGGGACTGGCCAAGACATCATCGACGCCGGGCAAGACGCTCCTCATCAACCATTTCTTCATCAACCGTGAGTGGTATCTCGTCGACCTGCCAGGATACGGTTTCGCCAAAAGGTCGAAATCCATGCAGCAGAAGATACAAAACATGATCACCTCCTATCTCCTCATGAGACAGCAGCTGGCCAACGTCTTTGTGCTCATCGACATCAGGCACTCACCCCAGGCCATCGACCGGCAATTCATCGACTGGCTCGGAGAGAGCGGAGTCCCCTTCTCCATCGTCTTCACCAAAGCCGACAAACTCTCGGCACTGAAAGTGCACGAAAACGTCAGCAGTTATATGGACTGCCTGCACGAGACATGGGAAGAACTGCCCCCGTACTTCGTCACCAGCAGCGAGAAAAAGACAGGACGCGACGACATCCTCGCCTACATCGACAAAATCAATAAAGACATCGCGTCAAAGGCAACGACAGACAACAACCAGCAATGAACGCCTACCTCGACGTACAACATCTCACCAAGACCTTCGGAGCGCTGACGCTCTTCGAAGACATCTCCTTCTCTATCAGCGAAGGACAACGCGTAGGACTCGTGGCCAAAAACGGCATGGGAAAGTCAACGCTGCTCAGCATCATCGCAGGGCATGAGGGCTACGACAGCGGAGAGATCACCTTCCGCCGGGACCTCAAGGTGGGATTCCTCGAGCAGACGCCAAGGTTCGACCCCGACGAGTCGGTGCTCGACGCATGCTTCAACCATGAGGGCAACGACGAGAAGGTGCTCAGGGCCAAACAGGTGCTCACCCAACTCAAGATACGCGACCTCTACCAGCCCATGCGGCAACTCAGCGGAGGACAGCAGAAAAGGGTGGCACTGGCCAACGTGCTGCTCACCGACCCTGACCTGCTCATCCTCGACGAGCCCACCAACCACCTCGACCTCGATATGATAGAATGGCTCGAGGGATATCTCGCAAGGGGCAACCGCACGCTCCTCATGGTCACTCACGACAGGTTCTTCCTCGACAGGGTGTGCAACAGCATCCTCGAACTCGACAACCACACCCTCTATGCCTATCGTGGCAACTATGCCTACTACCTGGAGAAAAGGCAGCACCGGATCGATGTGGCACGCGCGGAAATCATCCGGGCCAACAACCTCTATCGGCGCGAACTGGAATGGATGCGACGACAGCCGCAAGCCAGAGGACACAAAGCCAGATACAGGGAGGAAGCCTTCTACGAACTGCAGCAGAAGGCCCGCCAGCGCATCGAAGACCGGCAGATGAGGCTGAAATCGGCCAATGTGTATATCGGAAGCAAAATCTTCGAATGCCAATATGTGTCGAAGGCATGGGGCGACCATGTGATGCTCGACAACTTCTACTACAACTTCGCAAGGTTTGAGAAGATGGGCATCGTGGGCAACAACGGCACTGGCAAGTCGACCTTCCTCAAACTCCTCTTAGGCATCGAGCCTGTCGATGCGGGGCGGTTCGACATCGGCGACACTGTCAGGTTCGGCTATTTCTCACAGGAGGGACTGCAGTTCGACGAGCAGCAGAAGGTCATCGACGTGGTGAGAGACATCGCCGACTATATCGACCTCGGGGGAGGAAGGCACTTCTCCGCATCACAATTCCTGCAACACTTCCAGTTCACCCCAGAGCAGCAATACAACTACGTCTACAAACTCAGCGGCGGGGAGCGGCGCAAACTCTA
The DNA here is from genome assembly GCA_902795605.1 of uncultured Prevotellaceae bacterium. Classification (GTDB taxonomy): domain Bacteria; phylum Bacteroidota; class Bacteroidia; order Bacteroidales; family Bacteroidaceae; genus Prevotella. Next base: position 12,612 of record CADBLU010000293.1, read on the forward strand.
CCTGTGCACCGTGCTCATGCGCAACCCCAACTTCCTGGTGCTCGACGAGCCTACCAACGACCTCGACATACAGACGCTGCAGATTCTCGAAGAATATCTCGCCGACTTCCCGGGATGTGTCATCGTGGTGAGCCACGACCGCTACTTCATGGACAAAGTGGTGGACCATCTCCTCGTCTTCAAGGGCGACGGTGTCATACAGGACTTCCCCGGCAACTACACCCAATACCGCGAGTGGAGCATGCTCCAGTCGAAAGAGGAGGCAGAGAAGGCCGGCAAGAGCGAGAAACAGCCCAAACGCGACTACCGCAACACCTCCAAACGGAAAATGACCTATAAGGAGAAAATGGAGTTTGCCAGACTCGAAGAAGAAATCGCACAACTCGAGGAAGAGCAGGCACGCATAGAGGCCGCTCTCTGCGGAGGTGAGTCGGACGTGGCCAAAATCACTGAGATGAGCAAGCGGCTGCCGGTGCTCAAAGAGCTGCTCGACGAAAAGAGCATGAGATGGCTCGAACTGAGCGAGATTGCCGACTGAAGGAAAGACAGCTTGTATCCGCATGGCCGCCACAGAAATCATTAAAATCTGTTAAATCCTCTATTTATTCAACCCAAAATAGCAAGAAAATGGTTTTAAAACCGTAACTTTGCACTGCTTTTCAAATGATTCTGGATTTTCTTCTCTTGAAAGTCCGTTATTCAATCAATTTTCACCATTTTTATGTATAGTAAAGACGATTTATTATCGAAAGATATCCCTGAATTGTTGGATATCGCCGAGAAATTGGGCGCTGAATACAAAGCTACCGACGATCAGGAAACCATCATATATGCCATCCTCGACCGGCAAGCCGACCTGGAGGGCAACAAGAATCCGGCCACGACCAAGCGCAAACGCGTGCGGATCACAAAGAAAGACACCGACCGCGTGTATAGCGTCACCGGCAGAGAGGGCGAAAACTTTGACTTGAAAAAGAAAGGCGGCGCAGAACCGGCACCGCAGCCTCTTTTCAACGATGATGTGGCTCCCCTCCCCGCTCCTGAGGAGACTCCCAAAGAAGAAGAAGAGAAAGAGAAGGAGAAAGCCAAGCCCGCCGCCAAGCGAGGACGCAAATCGAAGGCTGAGAAAGAAGCCATGGCCAAAGCTGCCGAGGAAGCCGCAAAAAAAGCAGCCGAAGAGGCTGAGGCACAGGCACAGGCAGCCGAGGAGACCACACAACCGGAAGAGACGCTCCCCGAACAGCCTCAGGAATTTTCCGAAGAGGACATTGCCGTGCCCGAAGCCACTTTCGAGAGCACACCGCAGGAAGAGGAGGAAACCTCTGAGGGCACCGACCTGATCGCACAGTTGCAGGCCAAAGTGAGGGCACACAACGAGGCACAGGAAGAGAAGGCGCAGGCCATGCTCGACGGACTGTGGGAAGGCGACCCGGGCGACGGTACCGACTTCATCACCATCGTCGACCTGCCCATCGAAGACCAAGGCGCCATGCCTACCTACGACATCTTCGACCAGCCCACACGCCCCGTGACTCAGCAGCAGAGTTTCCAGCCTCAGCCCAAGGAACAGCCGGGCCATGCCACCTACAATTTCGACAACATCATCAATGCCAACGGTGTGCTCGAAATCATGCCCGACGGCTACGGATTCCTGCGCTCCAGCGACTACAACTATCTCTCCTCACCCGATGATGTCTACGTCTCAGGCCAGCAAATCAAGCAATTCGGCCTCAAGACGGGCGACGTGGTGGAAGGCCAGGTGCGGCCGCCCCGCGACGGAGAGAAATACTTCCCTCTCACGGGCGTGAGCAAAATCAACGGACGCGTGCCCTCCGAGATTCGCGATCGCATCCCCTTCGAGCATCTCACACCGCTCTTCCCCGATGAGAAATACAACCTCTGCGGCGACAGGCTCACCACCAACCTCTCCACACGCGTGGTGGACCTCTTCTCGCCGATCGGCAAAGGACAGCGCGCTCTTATCGTGGCACAACCCAAGACTGGTAAGACCATCCTCATGAAGGATATCGCCAACGCCATCGCCGCCAACCACCCCGAAGCCTACCTGATGATGCTCCTCATCGATGAAAGACCTGAAGAGGTCACCGACATGGCACGCACCGTCAACGCAGAAGTCATCGCGTCTACCTTCGACGAGCCCGCCGAGCGCCACGTCAAGATCGCCGGCATCGTGCTCGAGAAAGCCAAGCGCATGGTGGAGTGCGGCCACGACGTCGTCATCTTCCTCGACAGTATCACACGTCTGGCAAGAGCCTACAACACCGTGTCGCCGGCCAGCGGAAAAGTGCTCACCGGCGGTGTCGACGCCAATGCCCTGCAAAAACCCAAGCGATTCTTCGGAGCCGCACGCAATATCGAGGGCGGAGGCTCGCTCACCATCATCGCCACGGCACTCATCGACACCGGCTCAAAGATGGACGAGGTGATCTTCGAGGAGTTCAAGGGCACCGGCAACATGGAGCTGCAGCTCGACCGCACACTCTCCAACAAGCGCATCTTCCCGTCGGTCAACCTGGTGGCATCGAGCACACGCCGCGACGACCTGCTGCAGGACAAGACCACGCTCGACCGCATGTGGATACTCAGAAAGTACATCTCCGACATGACTGCGGTGGAAGCCATGAACACCATCCACGACAGAATGCTCAGCACCCGTACCAATGAGGAATTCCTCCTCACGATGAACTCATAACAACTGACATACTGAATGGGGCGCAACGACATGGGACTACCATGGTGCGCCCCGTTTTTTTACCCGTATATGACAAAACACCACATCACACTCCTGCTCACACTCATCACCGTCACGCTGCTCGCCGCATGCGGTTTCTCCCCCAAAAAGGAGAAGGAGAAACTCAGGATAGAGAAAGCGGCCCTCGAGCGCAAAGACTCGCTCGCATGGAAGATGGCGGTCACTCCCACTCTCGACTGCCTGCCTGTCTTCATCGCCGCCGACAGGGGAATCTTCGAGCAACTCGGACTCGACGTGAGCCTCAAGGAGAAAATGGCTCAGATGGACTGCGAGGAGGCGCTCTCCCGACGGCAGGTGGAAAGCGCCGTCAGCGACCTCATGCGCACTGAGAGGCTGCGCCGGCAGGGCGTCAACATCGACTATATCACCGCCACCAACACCTACTGGCAGATGCTGGGCAACAGGAAGGGACGCATCAAGGACATCAAGAACCTCGGCGACAAGATGGTGGCCATGTCACGCTATTCGGCCACCGACTATCTCGCCACTCTCGCCATCGACAGCGTGAAACCGGAAAATCCCGTCTTCCGCATCCAGGTCAACGACGTTGAGGTGCGGTTGATGATGCTCCTCAACAATGAGATGGACGCCGCCATGCTCACCGAGCCGCAGGCCACCACGGCACGCAACAACAAGCACCCGGTGCTGATGGACTCACGCCACAAGGACATACGTCTCGGAGTCATCGCCTACCGCAAGGACATGGTGGCCGACAGCTATCGCAAAGGACAGTACGACAAGTTCGTAGAAGCCTACAACAGGGCCTGCGACTCCATCAACGAAAGAGGACTTGCCCACTATGCCGACATCATCATGGCTCGGTGCCATACCGACAAAGCCACCGTCAAGGCTCTGCCCCAACTGCAATTCCCTCACGCCACACCTCCAAGACCTAAAGACATCGAGCGAACGAAAAACGTCAAATGGCGCACCAGTTGACCATCCCACCTATATATCATGGATAAAAACGACATCCTCAACACCAAGAAATGCCTCATCGGCAAGAACCTCGGAGGCGCTCTTGAAGCCATACAACCGTTGCTGCACGACAACACCTACGTCAGCCTGCATGAGCGGATCAGCAAACTCACCGACGACTACCAGCTCATGCTCAACTATATGCGCAACGGATATCCCGACCCCGCAAGGGCCGTGGTATACCGCTCTACACTGCGCAAACTCGACCGCGTCACCAACGAGGCCTTGCTGCTCTTCCGCACCCAGAAAGACAGCAGAGTCAGCAGGTTCGCTCTCCGGAACGCCTACTTCCAGATGACGTATCCCGACATCAGGCAGCACCTCGAGGACTATGTGAGCGAGGCGGCACTGCTGCAACTCGAGGGACAGGGCGACGACAATCGCAGGCGCAAGCTCTATCAGGACCACCACCAACTCATGAGCGCCCTCTTCGACAGCGTCTGCTTCTCACGCCAATGGCATGCCGACGACAGGGAGTTTTTTGTGAGCCTCATCCTCTCGCCGGCCACCGACCCTGTGGATGCCGCTCTCTTGGTGAGCGCCATCACACTCTCATCCATCACCTACTTCGACTCCCACAAATACAACGCACTGGCCACCATCTACAGGCAGACCACCGAGGAGGACATCAGGCAGAGGGCACTCGTGGGATGGGCACTCACCACCACACGCACCCACGCCCTCTATCCCGAGGCCGGCCAACTGGCAGCAGAGATGATGGCCGATGAAGCCACCGCCACACAACTCTCTGAGATGCAGATGCAGATGTTCTTCTGTATCAACGCCGAGCGCGACAACGACAAAATCAAGCGCGACATCATGCCCAACCTGATGAAGAACAACGGGTTTAACATCACGCGGCATGGCATCGAGGAGAAAGAAGACGACCCCATGCAGGACATCCTCGACCCCGAGGCCAGCGACAGGGCGATGGAGGAACTGGAAAGCTCATTCCAACGAATGCGGGAGATGCAACTCAACGGCAGCGACATCTATTTCGGAGGATTCTCACAGATGAAGCGATACCCCTTCTTCTACACACTCTCCAACTGGTTCTGCCCCTTCTATGCCGAGCATCCCGACCTGGAGCCGACAACCGCCAAACTGCAGGGAAGCAAATTGCTGCAGATACTCTCAGACAACGGACCTTTCTGCGACAGCGACAAATTCTCTTTTGCTCTCGCACTGGCCACCGTTATCGACAAGATTCCCGAAAACGTCAAGTCGATGATTAACGACGGCGCCGCCTTCGGCCCCATCGCCGACGAAGAGACACTCTCATCGCCCACCAACATCCGGCTGATGTACCTGCAAGACCTCTACCGCTTCTTCCGCATCAGCGACCAACGGGTGTGCTTCTATAATCCTTTCGGCGAGAAAGACAGCGTCGCCGCACTCTTCCTGTGCAGCGACATCCTCAAAAGCCACGCCGGCGACCAACTGCTGTTGAGGACCGGCAATTTCCTGCTCAAACGCGGAGAATTCACAGCACTCAAGAAACTCATCCCGGCTATCCACGACACGGCATCGCCCCAAAAAGGTGTGATGCAAGGTTATTGTTATCTGTATGACGGTCTCTACACAGAGGCGACCGATGAGTTCAGAGAGACACTCATGATTGCCCCGCAGAGCCGGAGTGCGCTCAGCGGCCTCGCCCGCGCGGCCATGCTGTCGGGACAGTTCGACGAGGCAGAGCATGCCTATGCCCAACTCGCCCTCATCCATCCGGAAAAGAAAAACTATGCGCTCAACCGCTGCATCGCACTGATAAAAGGCGGCAGGGCATCTGAAGCTGTCGCACCACTCTATCAACTCGACTACGAACAGCCAGAGAAGCCCGAGATCATGCGGGTGCTGGCATGGTGCCTGCTCGTTTGCCAGCGCGTCGCCCAGGCAAAAAAGATGTATGAGCGACTCATCGACCTCGCACCCGAAAACGAGGACTATCTCAACTACGGCTACTGCCAATGGATTGAGGGCGACATCTCTCAGGTCATCACCCTGTTCACACAATTCCTCGACCATTCAGGGGCAGCGCCCGAGAAACTGGCCGAGGAATTGGAGAAAGACAAAGAAGTACTCTTAACCAACGGCATCAACGAGAGCGACATCTTCATGATGCTCGACATCGTGCGCCGCGAAAGAGAAGAGTAGAGTCTGCCGACTATTTTCAGCGGCGGGAATCAGAGCCGAAACTGCGACGAGGCCTGTCCGTCTGGGTGGGGCGCTGGCCGTTGCTCGGCATTGTGGTGCTGGGACGCCGGCTGTTGTCGGGAGCAGCGACACCGGGACGCGGACCACGACCGGAATTGAAACTACCCTGTCCGGGACGCTGACCGTTGTTGGGCGTATAGCTGCCCTGTCCGGGACGCTGACCATTATTGGGCGTATAGTTGCCCTGTCCGGGGCGCTGACCGTTATTGGGCGTATAACTGCCCTGACCGGGACGCTGACCATTATTGGGCGTATAACTGCCCTGACCATGGCGCGGCTGCGGCACCCCCTGCCCCATTCGCTGGCCGTTGCCGTTTACCATCCCATTTCTTGGCCTGCCAACAGGAACCGGTGCATGATGTCCCGTCGGACGGGTATTGTGGGAGGGAGCGAAGTAATTGCGCCCCTGATAAAAGCTGACTCTTCCCACATTGCGGCCACCGCGATAGGAACCCCAAGCCAAAGGCCTGGAATAGTAGAAGAAGTGCCGATTGGGATAGCGGCCATAGATGGCGAGACTCCAGGCACCTCTCACCCAGTTGAGAGGACGGTAGAAATAGTTGGTGTCTAGGAAAATCTGATACTGGAAAGTGCTCAGCACAAACCTAAGGTCGGCATTCCGACGTTCCCAGTAGATGCTATAGAGGTCGCGGCTGCGATTGACGTTGAGCAGATAGTCGAGGTTGATCTCATAAACCGCCTCCATCTGCTCTGCCGAGAGATTGAGCTCATAGGCCATCTTGTCGGTCAGGTAGAGGGCCTCACTCCTTGCCTCATCATAACTCAAGGCACTGGCGTTCAAAGTAACGACCATGAACGCGAAAAATGCGAAGATACAACGTTTCATCATTTTCTTATCGATTGTTTAAGGTTTGTCCTACCATAGTGTCTTTCCGTGACGGTTCCGCTTCCGTCCGTCTGCGATTGAGTCTACAGACTCGTTTTCGCCGCTAAGATAGCAAAAAAACATGGTTCGGCAAAACTTTTTCACTTTTTTGAAATCAATTTGACGGTTCGAGTATCATTTTGACGATAAGTGTAATGTCGGTGACGTTCACCTCACCGTCTTCATTGACATCGGCATTCTTAAGGCAGATAATCTCCGTGTTGCCATTGATCATGTAGTCTACAGCCACGGTGATGTCGGTCGCACTCACTCCACCGTCGCCATTGGCATCGCCTAAGACGAATCCCTTGCCAAGGTAGAAGAGTTGCCAATTGTCCCAAAGCGTCCAGTCGTAATCGAGCAGCGCTTCTTTCTTCAAGCCAATCACGAGTTTCCCGTCCGAGCCCACTTTGGCCTCTACGGTGTTGCCAGAATAGAGCAGGCTGGTGCCGTCTGCGTTGGTGGTGCGGAAGGCTTCGTCACCGGCGGTAGTCGTGTTGGGTACAGCCCGTTTGCCACCCTCATCGCAGTAGACCCATCCGTCGGAGAGGGTTTCTGTCACGAGGGCTTCGGAGGCAAGTCGTTTCAGTGGCTTACTCACAACGTCGTCACCGGCAACGGCATACAGCAACGCATTGTTGTCGGCAGTCGGGTCAGCGCTGTAAGAGAGATCGTCATTAAAATATGAGCCGGCACGGTAGAAGCCTTGCACGACGACACGATAGATTCCCTCGGGCAGTCCGGTGAGTTCCTGGTAGTAGTCGAAATTGGTATTGTAATTCTCTGTATTCTTCGAGGAAGCATTGACTACGGCATCTCCTGACCAGCCATGGTTGTCGCCATTGTCATAGGCCGGATTGATGATGATACTGGTGCATTCCACCGGATTGGCGACGGTGGCGGAAGCCATGTCTTGGGGGATACCCAGACGGTGGACCATCGTGATGATGTCTTCCATGAGACCTTCCACATCACTGTCGGCATAAGTGTGGTTGGCGATTCCCTCTGTGACAGAGGTAATCAGCGCGTTGGCTTCAGCCACGATATCGTCGGAGGCGACAGCATTCTCAATGGCACTGGCCAGTTCATTATTGGCTTCCACAAGTTGGACGAAGACGGCCTTCGATTCGCTCACCGGTTCTTTCAAGTCATAGAGTTGCATCAAGGCGTTGAACATCGCCTCACCATCCTCACCGTCCACCACGGCCTTACCCTCATTGATGGCGTCTTGAAGTGCGGTTGCCATATCGCTACCCATGGCTATGTTCAGTTCATTCTCTGCCTCGGCGATGGCCTGCTCGAGAACAGGTCTCACCACGTCGGCCTTAAAACCGCAGAAAGTAAGTTTGAAATTGTCCCAAATCGACCAACTGTCACCCAACTGGTTGGAGGAACCTTTCACACCGATGCGTATCTCGTCGCCGTCATTGTAGACAAGGCCGTATGCGGACTGTGTATACATGCCGGTACTGAAGGCGATGGAGCTACTTGTCATACTGTTGGGGAAATAGATAGGAGTTCCGTTGGGAAGAGCCTGTTGCTCATGGTCATAGTTGTAGAACTCTTCATCATAGACCTTCATGTCATAGACATTGGTAAATGGAGTGATATTGTTGTTCAGATAGATGAAGACCGGACAGGTTTCCTTCGTCGTGTATTGCTCGCCGTCGAGGTAAGCTTGATAGTTGTTGCGGCCATAGCGGTAGAAACCTTGCACGGAGACGCGGTACACACCTTTCGGGAGGTTCTTCACAATCTGGTAGATATCGAAGTTGGCATTGTTCCACGACTCAAAGCATGGATTTTCCTCCAGGCCGTCGGCTCTTACGTTACCGCCAAATGCGGCTTCTTTTGTCCAGCCGTTTTCATAGTCAGTGAAATTGGGGTTCACCAACAGGCTGGTCATGTCGATATCTTCGCCGGAAGGATGGTGGTACACCTCGTCTATCATGGCTGTCACCCTGGCGATTTCGTCCACCAGTTCCTCGTTGGGAGCGGTACGGGCTTCTAACAAGGCCACATAGTCGGTTTCGGCCCACTGACTGCATTGGTCGCGATAGAGTTCCAGGTAGTCGGTGTCGGCAGCAGTCTCCATGGCCAGGGACTGAAGACTGGAGAGTTGTCTCCAAAGGTCCAGATTCTCCTTCAGGACGGAGATGGCAGACTGACAGGCAGTGATGGCGGCATAGACTTCTTCCAGGGTTGTCGCTTCCTGGAGTGCGCCGATGGCTTCTTCATAGGCCGAGAAGTAATCATTTGTATAGACGGCACCTGTCACGTCGACCGTCTCAAGTTTCTCAAGACATGAGTTCTTATAAAACGTTACGGCATCACTACCGGCACCGTAGTAGATAAGTGCGAAATCATCAAACATGCTCCAGTCGCCGGTGACGGTCGTGCTCTTGCGTGCGCCAATCCTCAAATGGCCGTCGGTCACGGCGATGAGCACCTCGTTGTCATTGCAGTAGCCTGCTTTAAAAAATGCGTCTGCCGCTGGCATATCGTTTGGAATCCAATAGGTGACATTGGATTCCTCATCGGTGGCTGAGAGCCAAGAGCCTTCGGGAAGTGAGGAGGTCAGGCGTGCCGAGAAGGGTGAGGATATACTGGTCTCAACCTCATTGTCTGATGTGGAGGCATATAGCTTGGCGTATCTCGACTCTTCGTTCCCAGCTTTGAAATTCTTGTAAGCAGGTTCAACATTGCCGGCGCGGTAGAACGTATTGGCACTGAACTTGTAGACACCCTCTGGGAGACCTATAAGATCCTGGTAAATATCATAGTTCTTGTTATACTGCTCGGCATTCTCTTGAGGTCTATAATGTTCCCAAGAAGTACCCGACCATCCTGTATAGACGTTGCCGTCGAAGGAGGGGTTCTTGATGAAGTAACTGGTCACATCGAGTGGGTTTTCTACGGTGGCGTCGAGGAAGCTGGCAGAGGAGCGGAACCATCCGCCCTTCCACAAGAAACCGCTAGCAGAAACGGTTGCTTCACCGAAGTCAAAGTCGTCGGGAACGATAATCATACAGGGGGCTTCCTCACTGCCGACACCCTCACAGGCATTGTCGCTCAAGTTGCTCAGGGAGAGGGGAAGGGTGAGTTCTGTCAGGCCAGAGCAGCAAAGGAACATTTCACCCGTTTCCAATACGTTCGAGGTATCGAAGGTGCTCAAGTCGAGCGATGTGATATTGGAGCTTTGGCAGAACATGGCATTCATCGATGTCACCTCCGAGGTGTTGAGATACTCCAGACCTTCAATGGAACTGACCGGCATCTCTCGGAACCAACTGTGTGTCTGTGTAGGCCTTGCATCAGCAAACGACTCGTCGATGACTACTTGGGTGACACTCTCACAAACTCTGTTATTCAACCATTCTGGTTCGCCATCGACCTCTTCCAACGAATAGACGGTCTCCCCATTCAACCGTGAAGTGACAAATTGGTCGTCATAGACAAAAGTCAACTTGTAGCCGTTATCGACTTCTGTCAGCCGGACATAGCCAACGGATGAATAGACAATTTCCTCACCCTCTTCATAAATCGCAAAAAACTCACTCCAAGGTTCGGTCTCTTGATAAGCCTGTTTGCAACCTGCAGGCACATACAGGAATTGATTATTGCGGTCGGGGAAGGGGTCTCCATCAACCTCTATGGGTTCCTCTGACTCCATAGTGACCTTCACCAGTTGGCCGCACTCAGAGAATGCCTCGTCCTCAATCATCGTGATTTGTGCGGGAATCGTGATTTCGGCCATCAAGCTCCCCTTGAAAGCATGCCAACCGATGGACGTGACTGTCTCTGGAATAGTGGTCGCAGGGCAGGAGACGATGAGTTTGTCTTCCGATGTGAAGATGATAGCGTTGCAGTCGTCGCGCGAATCAAACCAAGAGTTGCCTTCGGCGACTGTCAGCGATGTGAGGAAATCACAGCCTTGGACAATGTCTTCGCCTATCTCATTCACTGAAGCAGGGATGGTGAGCGAGGTGAGCGAACCAAAGCGGAAGGCCTCGTTGCCGATGACAAGCAGTCCTTCCGGCAAGGTGATAGAGTTGCATATACCATCACCGAAGGCATTGTCCCTGATGACCGTGACGGGGATGTCATAAAGGGTGGCGGGGATGACGAAGTCATTTATCCAATAGTCATTACCAGTTATTTCCCATGACTCAGTCTCATCGTTATACTCATACCACACCCCTTGCGCATCCTGATAGGGAGAAAGGAAAGGCGCGTCGTCAGAGACATCAACGATAGCATAATCGAGGTAGGCACCGCCGCCGCCATTGTCGTTGACATAGATGGCAAGGGTATTTTCTCCATCTACCAACAAATCGGCGGGCACTTGAGCCCTCATTTCATAATTGTACTGGGTTCTCGACACTTCGACGCCGTTGATATAAATCTCGGCATAGTCGTCTGCGATATACTTGATGAAAATGTTGTCGACATCGACTTCATCCAAGTTGACAGTAAAAGTACGGCGCAGGTAGAAACAGCCATACTCATTCTCCCACTTGTAAAAGTTGCCTTCACCCAACTCCCATTCGTCATCCCGTTGAATAGGACCGGTCAGAGCGCCCCAAGCCGAGTCGTCGTAGTCCGTCTCATACCAAGCCTTTCCATTGGAATCGTTGGCGGGAGGGATGCCTTCATCATTCTCTTGGAAGACGAATTTCATCTCCCATGGAGATTCTTTCCCAAAAGGAACAATGGTATTGCCCCATAATGCCATAGGCAGAATGCACAATATAAGTACCGATAAATGCTTGATGTGTCTCATGTTGATTATCTTTTATGATGATGTATTTTTCCTCATTCCACACCGCTTTGAAGAAACGTTATTGACAAGTTTCCGAGCAACAAAAGTAGCTCAAGAGGATGCTGTGTCACGACATTCACCCACTTGGCGGAGCTATTAAATGCCTAAAAAACCCCAGACAACATGGCAAAGATAATAAAAAATGGACAAATATTTGCATTTTTTAAAAAAAATAAATAATTTTGCACTTTCAAAGCAAACCATTTTAGAGATTTTATTAATAGAGTATTCATTTTTAAATTTTACGAAGATGAAAAAATTTATTCTTTTAGTGGCTGTCATGATGGCATCTACATGCGTTTTCGCACAACACGAACCTGGTTCACTGACAATACAGCCCCGTATTGGTTTCAGTGCCGCTGACTTCAATAACACTAGTGACACCGAGGCTCACGTAGGTTTGGTCGTAGGTCCGGAATTCGAATACACTCTGAGCAACCGCTTCAGCATCGCTGCAGGCCTCAACTACTCACAGCAAGGTTCAGAGTTGAAGAATACTGATATCGTTTTCAAGAACGATTATCTTACCATACCCATCACCGCCAATTTCTATGTGTTGAAAGGACTTGCATTGAAGGCAGGTATTCAGCCAGGAATGAATCTTAACTACAAATTGGAGAACGACGGAAAGGAAGTGGATATACCCGACGACCTGGTCAAGTCATTCGATGTAGCCATCCCCGTGGGTTTGTCTTATGAATTCCCCTTTGGCCTTGTACTCGACGCTCGTTACACTTTTGGCCTCACCAAGATTTTCGACGAGAAAAAATATAAAAATGATGGATTTGACCTTGACAGCAAGAACCTCACCTTCCAATTCACTCTGGGCTACAAGTTCACACTGTTCTAAACGATAAAAACCTTATAAGAGGGTGTGTCAGGCTATCTGGCACACCCTCGTCTTTTTTATAGCATCATACGAATTTATAGCATCATACGAAAAGAGCGCAAGCCAGGCTTGCGCTCTTGGGCATATCTACTGACCGTATGGATGATTATTTGCGCGATCAGGGGGTCTATTTTTCCAACAAAGATAAAATGTAACTATGCAGCCAATTTACGTATCTGCAAGTAGTTTTGCAGTGTCTTTACAATTGGCAGAATATGGCAATAAAACGAATCATATACGGACTATAGTGACTGGTTTATTCTTTGTTTTGGCATAGTCTAGGGTATATTTTGTTTCTCTGGATTTACCATCCCAAAAGGCTAAGACACAATCACAATCATCCACAATCAGTTGATTCCTCATCAAAGGCGCAATCCTGCCATACTTTTCATAGTCGGGGAAAAACTCAATCAGTTTCAGTCCCTTCTTTCTGGCATACTCTCTGGCATAAGTGTCAGCACCCATTGCGCCACCCGACACGATTGTGTCAGGGGTAAAAGCCAAATGGGCGCTAATGTCTATTGGCAGGCAAGTCCTACTACCTACTATTGCAACGACTTTTAGTTCTTTTTGTTCTTTTAGCTCATTCATAATTGCATTTTTCTTGATTTCTCTTGGTGCGAATTTACGATGAGGAAAATGAACCACCAAGCGAAATAAAGAAACAAGCCTTGCAACTACGTCACTTTTCAACTGATTCCAATTGTCCTTAGAAGTACTGACGGAGGATATTGCAAGAAAGCCAATGTCTCACGAAAGTAATGTCTAAACTCCTAATCTCCCAAACTCCCAAACTCCTTCAAGCCTACGGAACTTGAATGATTTAATCCCCCCAATACAAAAAAACGCGCGGAAAACTTGGGCAATCAACGAAATAATGCTATTTTTGCATCAATAACCTATCACCTTTAACTAATTACTTTTTATGGAAATAGGAGACAAAGCCCCCGAGATACTCGGACTCGACGAGAACGGCAACGAAGTGCGCCTGAGCGACTATGCCGGCAAGAAAATCGTATTGTATTTTTACCCCAAAGACCTCACCTCAGGGTGTACGGCAGAGGCTTGCAACCTGCGCGACAACCTCAGTGAGTTGACCAGCCAGGGCTATGCCGTGATTGGCGCGAGCGTCGACGACGCCAAGTCGCACCAGAAATTCATCGCCAAGCATGAGCTGCCTTTCCATCTCATTGCCGACACCGACAAGACCCTCGTGGAGCAATTTGGCGTTTGGGGCGAGAAGAGCATGTACGGCCGCAAGTATTTCGGCACCTTCCGCACCACATTCATCATCAATGAGGAAGGCATCATAGAGCGTATCATCGGTCCGAAGAAAATCAAGACCAAAGATCACGCCCGCCAAATACTTGAGAGCGAATGACACAGCAGGTGGAAATCACACTCAAGGCCCGCCCTCGGGGTTGCCACCTGGTGACGGTGGAAATCATGCGCCAACTGCCGCCGCTACCCTCCTGCGGACTGCTGCACCTTTTCGTGAAACACACCAGTTGCGGACTCTCCATCAACGAGAATGCCGACCCCGACGTGCGAAGCGACATGGATGCCATTCTCGACCATCTCGTGCCTGAGAACCAACCGTATTACGATCATACCCTCGAGGGTAGCGACGACATGCCTGCCCATGCCAAGTCGGCATTGGTGGGTGTGAGCCTCACTATACCCATCACCGGTGCCCGCCTCAACCTGGGCACATGGCAGGGCATCTATCTCTGTGAGTTCAGGAATGATGGCGGCCGTCGCAAGATTGTGGCCACCATCATGAGCTAAATACCAGTAAACACCAACACCCTTTTCTAACTATGATCAACAGACAACTGCTTGAGCCCGCCAGCATCGTAGTCATCGGCGGTTCAAACAACATCCACAAGCCCGGAGGAGCCGTGGTGAGAAACCTTATCAGCGGCGGATACAAGGGCGTGCTGCGCATCGTCAACCCCAAGGAGGACGAGGTGCAGGGCATCAAAGTTTTTCACCAAGCCAACGAACTGCCACCCACCGAACTGGCCATAGTGGTGATACCGGCCAAACTATGTCCCGCCACAGTGAAAATCCTCGCTGCCGAGAAGGGCGTCAAAGCCTTCATCATCATCTCGGCAGGCTTTGGCGAGGAGACACCCGCCGGTGCCGCACTCGAAAAAGAGATTCTCGACATCTGCGAGCAATACGGGGCTGCCCTCATCGGTCCCAACTGCATCGGACTGCTCAACGCATGGCACCACAGCGTGTTCACCAAACCCATCCCCCATCTCAATCCCCAGGGAGTGGACTTCATCTCTGGCTCCGGTGCCACCGCCGTGTTCATCCTTGAGTCGGCCGTTATCAAGGGCCTCCAGTTCAACTCCGTCTGGAGCATCGGCAACGGCAAGCAGATAGGGATTGAGGACGTGCTGCAATATATGGACGAGAACTTCGACGCCGAGCGCGACTCCAAAGTGAAACTGCTCTACATCGAGAGCGTCAGCAACCCCGACAAACTGCTCTTCCATGCCGCATCGCTCATCCGCAAGGGATGCCGCATCGCAGCCATCAAGGCAGGCTCGTCGGAGAGCGGCAGCCGCGCGGCATCCTCACACACCGGCGCCATCGCCAGCAGCGACTCCGCCGTGGAGGCACTCTTCCGCAAGGCAGGCATCGTCAGATGCTTCTCGCGCGAGGAACTCACCACTGTGGGCTGCATCTTCACCCTGCCACCCATCAAAGGCAACCGCTTCGCCATTGTCACCCATGCCGGCGGACCGGGTGTGATGCTCACCGACGCCCTTTCCAAGGGAGGCCTCATCGTGCCCCCACTCGACCCCGCCATCGGCGAAGAGTTGAAAGCCAAACTCTATCCCGGTGCCTCGGTGGCCAACCCCATCGACATTCTCGCCACCGGCAACCCCACCCAACTGGGCGAGGCCATCGACTTCTGCGAGAATCGCTTCGACAATATCGACGCCATCATGGTCATCTTCGGCACCCCGGGCCTCGTGCAACTCTATGAGACCTACGACGTGCTGCACAAGAAGATATTGGAGTGCAAGAAACCCGTCTTCCCCATCCTGCCCAGCCTCCACACCGCCGGGCCCGAGGTGGAGGAGTTTCTCAAGAAAGGTCATGTCAACTTCAGCGATGAGGTGACACTTGCCACCGCCCTCACACAGGTGATGCGCACACCGCCGCCTGCCCCGCCAGAGATAGAGCTCTTCGGCATCGACGTGCCCCGCATCCGCGATATCATCTCCGGCATCAAGGAGAGCGGATACATCTCCCCCGCCCTCGTCCATCAACTGCTCGACTGCGCACGCATCCCCATGGTGCCCGAGAAAGTGAGTGCCGACGTCGAAGAACTGGTGGCCTTCGCTCAGCGCATCGGCTATCCAGTGGTGGCCAAGGTGGTGGGCCCCATCCACAAGAGCGATGTGGGCGGAGTGACGCTCGACATCAAGAGCGACAGGCACCTGAGACTGGAGTTTGAGCGGATGATGGCCATCGGAGAAGCCACCGGGGTGATGGTACAGAAGATGCTCAAGGGCACCGAACTCTTCGTGGGCGCCAAATACGAGCCGCGCTTCGGGCATATCGTCCTCTGTGGACTCGGCGGCATCTTCGTCGAAGTGCTCAAGGATGTGCGCAGCGGTCTGGCACCCCTGTCGTATGCCGAGGCCTACTCGATGATCAAGTCGCTGAGGGCCTACAAGATCATCAAGGGCACACGCGGACAGAAAGGCATCAACGAAGCGAAATATGCCGAGGTGATTGTCAGACTGTCGACGCTGCTGCGCTTCGCCACCGAGATCAAGGAAATGGATATCAACCCGCTGCTCGCCGACGAGAACGGGGTGACTGCGGTAGACGCGCGCATTTACATAGAGAAATAGCAGACGCTGCCATCAGCACCTTCAGGCCCCGTCCGGACGACCGTCCGGACGGGGCCTGAAGCATTGAGATAAGACTCCTATGTGAGTAAACGACAAAAGACGCCTCTACATCTGCTGCAAGGCTTTCTCTGCGGCCGACAGTCCTTGGTCGGCGGCTTTCTGAAACCATTCACGGGCCTTCACACGGTCCACCGGCTTGCCCTCGCCGTCGAGATAGCAATAGCCCAGGCTGAGTTGTGCCTGCGGGTTGCCCACCTCGGCAGCCTTCTCAAACAACTCCACGGCCTTTGCCAGGTCTTTCCCCACGTTGTTGCCGTGCTGATAGTCGAGAGCGAGGTTCACCAGCGCCTGTGAGTTGCCCATGATGGCAGCCTTCTCATAGAGTTGCTGGCTCTTGGCATGGTCCACCTCCACGCCGAAACCATAGTTGTAGCACATGGCGAGGTAGAACGGCGCGTAGTTGTTGTCCTCCAGATCGGCCTCAAACCATTTCACGGCTTTCTGGAAGAGTTGGGTGGCACGGGCGTCGCTCTTCACCACGCCGAAGCCGTATTTATAGCAGAAGCCCAGGTAATAGAGCGCCTCCGACTGCTCTTTCTCGGCTGCAGCGCCATACATCTCCACGGCCTTATAGCGGTCTTTAGCCACATGATAGCCGTTGAAATAGCACCTGCCGAGCGCATACTGCGCGGTGGAATGCCCCATGGCCGCCTTCGACATGATGTACTCCACCTGCTGGGAGGTGATATTGCCCCAGGTGAGTGAGTCCTCGAGCGTGGCCGTCTGTGCGCCGCAGAGAGACACGATGGCCGCCAGACAGAAGGTTGTGAATAGTCTTGTCATAAGTTCGTTTTAAAGATTTCTGTGGTGTCAGTATTCTTCCCAACTCTTGATGCCGATGTCCTCGACGCGCACCGTGCAGAAAGCATGGATGAAAGCGTCGGCCAGACGGCTGTTGGTGATGAGCGGGATATTGAGGTCGATGGCCGCACGGCGGATCTTGTAGCCGTTGGTGAGCTCACGCGGTGTCAGGTCCTTGGGGATGTTCACCACCATGTCTATCTCACGGCGGTGGAGCAGGTCGAGGGCCTGAGGCTGCTCAGGAACCTCTGAGGGCCAGTACACACGCACGTTGTCGATGCCGTTGTCGGTGAGGTACTTCGAGGTGCCGCCGGTGGCGAAGAGTTTGTAGCCATGGTCGATGAGCATCCGTGCGGCGTCGAGCAAGTCCGCCTTCTGCTTCGCCCCGCCGGTGGAGAGCAGGATGTTTTTCTCGGGGATGCGGTAGCCCACCGAGAGCATGCTCTTGAGCAGTGCGGTGCTGGTGTTGTCGCCGAGGCAACCCACCTCGCCGGTTGACGACATGTCGACACCGAGCACGGGATCGGCCTTCTGCAGTCGGTTGAAAGAGAACTGCGAGGCCTTGATGCCCACATAGTCGAGGTCGAAGAGGTTGTTGCTTGGTTTCTCCACGGGCACGCCGAGCATCACCTTGGTGGCCAAGTCGATCAGATTGAGTTTCAGCACCTTGCTCACGAAGGGGAAAGAGCGCGAGGCGCGCAGGTTGCACTCGATGACGAGGATATCGTTCTTGCGGGCCATAAACTGGATGTTGAACGGACCGCTGATGTGCAGCTCCTTGGCTATCTGACGGCTGACGCGCTTGATGCGGCGCACCGTCTCCACATAGATTTTCTGCGGGGGGAACTGGATGGTGGCATCTCCGGAATGGACACCGGCAAACTCGATGTGCTCGCTGATGGCATAGGCGAGAATCTCGCCGTCCTTGGCCACGGCATCCATCTCTATCTCCTTGGCGTGCTCGATGAAGCGGCTCACCACCACGGGATGGTCTTCGCTCACGTTGGCTGCCAGTTGCAGGAAGCGCTCCAACTCCTCATGGTTGCTGCACACATTCATGGCGGCGCCCGACAGCACATACGAGGGGCGGACAAGCACGGGGAAGCCCACACGCTGGATAAACCTGTCGATGTCTTCCATCGAGGTCAGCGCGCTCCACTCCGGCTGGTTGATGCCGTTGCGTGTGAGCATCGACGAGAACTTGGCGCGGTCCTCTGCATTGTCGATGTCGCGTGCCGACGTGCCGAGGATGGGCACGTGCTGCTCGTCGAGGCGCATGGCCAGGTTGTTGGGAATCTGTCCGCCCGTGGAGACGATGACGCCGTGGGGGCGCTCCAGTTCGATGATGTCCATCACACGCTCAAACGTGAGTTCATCGAAATAGAGGCGGTCGCACATGTCGTAGTCGGTCGACACCGTCTCAGGGTTGTAATTGATCATCACCGAGCGGTAGCCTTGCTTGCGGATGGTGTGCAGGGCCTGCACGCCGCACCAGTCAAACTCCACGCTGCTGCCGATGCGGTAGGCGCCCGACCCGAGCACCACGATACTGCGGCGGTCGTTCTCATAGACGATGTCGGAGGCCACGCCGGAATAGGTGACATAGAGGTAGTTGGTGCGGGCGGGATATTCAGCGGCGAGGGTGTCTATCTGCTTCACCACCGGAAGGATACCATAGCTTTTTCTGAGCTGGCGCACCACCAGCGAGGCCTTCGACATATTGCCCATCTCCTGCTCCAGCCCCACGGCGCGGGCAATCTGGAAATCGGTGAAGCCGTAGACCTTCGCCTTGCGGAGCAGGTCGCATGAGAGCACGTTGACGCTCTTGCACCGGCGCAGTTCCTCATCGATGTCTATGATATGCTGCAGTTTCTGGAGAAACCACTTGTCTATCTTGGTCAGTTCATGGATATCGTCCACGCTGTAGCCCTTGTGCATAGCCTTGGAGATGATGAAGACGCGCTTGTCGGTGGGCTCGCGGAGAGCGGCATCGATATCGCTGATTTCCAGTTCCTTGTTCTCCACAAATCCGTGCATGCCCTGTCCGATCATGCGGAGACCCTTCTGGATGGCCTCCTCGAAATTGCGCCCGATGGCCATCACCTCGCCCACCGACTTCATCGAAGAGCCGAGTTCACGGTCGACGCCGCGGAACTTGCTCAGGTCCCAGCGGGGAATCTTGCACACCACATAGTCGAGGGCGGGCTCGAAGAAGGCGCTCGTGGTCTTGGTGACCGAGTTTTTCAACTCGAAGAGGCCGTAGCCCATACCGAGTTTGGCGGCGACGAAAGCCAGGGGATAGCCGGTGGCCTTCGAGGCCAGTGCCGACGAGCGGCTCAGGCGGGCGTTGACCTCAATCACACGGTAGTCCTCGCTCTCGGGGTCGAAGGCATACTGCACGTTGCACTCTCCCACGATGCCGATATGGCGGATGATCTTGATGGCCAGCGCACGCAGTTTGTGATACTCCGAATTGGTGAGGGTCTGCGAGGGAGCCACCACGATACTCTCTCCGGTATGGATACCGAGGGGGTCGAAGTTCTCCATGTTGCACACCGTGATGCAGTTGTCGAAGCGGTCGCGCACCACCTCATACTCTATCTCCTTCCATCCCTTCAGGCTCTTCTCCACAAGCACTTGGGGCGAGAAGGAGAAGGCTTTTTCGGCCAGACGGACGAGCTCTTCCTCATTGTCGCAGAAGCCGCTGCCCAACCCTCCGAGGGCATAGGCGGCGCGCAGGATGACGGGATAGCCCAGGTCGGCGGCGGCATGACGGGCAGCGTCGATAGTCTCGCAGGCCTCGCTGCGGATGGTCTTCACTCCTATCTCGTTGAGTTTCTCCACGAAGCGCTCACGGTCTTCGGTGTCGATGATGGCCTGCACGGGGGTACCGAGCACCCTCACACCATAGCGTGCGAGCACACCGCTGCGGAAGAGTTCCACACCGCAGTTGAGGGCTGTCTGGCCGCCGAAAGCGAGCAGGATGCCGTCGGGGCGCTCTTTCTGTATGACACGCTCCACGAAGAAGGGCTGCACAGGGAGGAAATAGATATGGTCGGCCACACCCTCAGAAGTCTGCACGGTGGCGATATTGGGGTTGATGAGCACGGTCTCCACGCCCTCTTCGCGCAGGGCTTTGAGGGCCTGCGAACCAGAGTAGTCGAATTCGCCCGCCTCACCTATCTTCAAGGCTCCCGAACCGAGGAGCAATACTTTTCTGATGCTGTTGTCTTTCATTGATGCAAGCTATTTGACGAGTGCGTCTACGAATTTGTCGAACATGAAATCGGTGTCCACGGGACCGGCGGCGGCCTCGGGGTGGAACTGGCTGGAGAACCAGGGGTGGGTCTTATGGCGGATGCCTTCGTTGCTGCCGTCGTTCATATTGACAAACAGCTCTTCCCACTCACTGCCAAGGGTGGTGGCATCCACCGCATAGCCGTGGTTCTGAGAGGTGACGAAGCAACGGTCGGTGCCCACCAGCCGCACGGGCTGGTTGTGGCTCCGGTGGCCGTATTTCAACTTGTAGATGCTGGCGCCGCCGGCTTTGGCGAGCAACTGGTTGCCCATGCAGATGCCGCAGATGGGGCGGCGGCTGGCGCTCATCTGTCGGCGGATCACCTCGACGGCATCACCGCACATGTCGGGGTCGCCGGGACCATTGGCCAGGAAGAGACCGTCGAAGTCCATCGATGTGTAGTCGTAGTTCCAGGGCACTCTCACCACCTCCACGCCGCGGTTGATGAGGCTGCGGAGGATATTGTTCTTCACGCCGCAGTCGACGAGCACCACACGCTTGCCGGCACCACCGTTGTAGGTGATGACTTCCTTGCAACTCACCTGGTCGACGAAGTTCACGCCCTCGTAATGAGCCTCAGGGATATTGTCGGGCTGGTCGTCGAAGAGGATCTTGCCCATCATCACCCCATGCTCACGGAGCACTTTTGTCAACTGGCGCGTGTCGATGCCGGTGATGCCGGGCACATGCTCACGCTTCAGCCAATCGGCCAGACTCTCCACCGCATTCCAGTGGCAATAGCGCTCACTGTAATCGGAGACGATAATGGCCGAGGCGTAGATTTTGTCGCTCTCCATGAAGTCGGCGATGCCGTTGGCACCCACCGAGAAGGGCGGCACACCATAGTTGCCCACGAGGGGATAGGTCAGCGTCATCAACTGGCCGGCATACGACGGATCGGTGAGGCTCTCGGGATAGCCCATCATGGCAGTGTTGAACACCACCTCGCCGGCCACAGGCTGCTCATAGCCGAAACTGGTGCCGTGAAACGCGGTGCCGTCGTCGAGCAGCAATGTCACTTTTTTGCCTTCCATTTCTTTCTCAATAAAGTGTAGGGATATCTTTCTTACTAAAAAAAGGCTATGAAAAATGCCTTTTCATTACTGTTTCTCATGCATGTCGGCCCGGTGGGCGAAGACTTCAGAAAGAGACAGTAGTGAAAAGGCAATCCGTATATCGGTCGCGAAATCACCTCGTTTACTTAAGGACGTTGACGAGAAGTGAAGCGACAGAAGTAGCAATACTGATGAAGGAGAACCAGATGGTGACCGACTGGCCGAGGGCGGAGTTCTTGGCCTTGGTGGCATTGGGCTCCACATAGATGATGTCGTTTTGCTGCACGTAGTAATACGGCGAGTTGATGAAGTTGGCATCAGTCAGGTCAATACGGTGAATAGACTTGCGGCCGGTGGCATCCTCACGGATGAGGAGCACGTTCTGGCGCTTACCGTAAAGGGTGAGGTCGCCGCCGCTGGCCATTGCCTCGAGGATGCTCATCTTCTCAGTGGTGACAGGCACCACTTTCGGAGCTGTGAAGTCACCGATGAGGGTGATACGGAAACTGGCCATACGCACCGTCACCACAGGCTTCTCGGTCTTGGCGAGATAGGGAGCCACTTTCTGCTCGATGAGCGTCTCACATTCTTTCTTGGTCAGTCCTACCACAGAGATACGGCCAATCACAGGGAAGTTGATGGTACCGTCGTTCTCCACGAGATAGCTCTGCAAGCTTCCTCCACCCGTAGACAGCGAACCGTCGGAACCGAGGTTTCTCGACACGGTCAGGTTGAACGGTGCGGCTACCGCCGGGTCGGTGGTGTGCACAGTGATGTTGAGCGCGTCTTTCGGCTTGATACGGGCATCATAAAGATACTGCGAAGCGGCAAGGCTGATGCTGTCGATATTCTGCATGTAGGGCACTTGCTTACTCGTGGTGCAACTATCCATAAACATAACTGCCAGGATGGCAACCAATGGTAGGAGAATTTTCTTCATTTGATTGGATATAGTTTAAAAATTTCTGCAAAATTACTGTTTTTTTTCAAACTGACAAATTATTTTGCTTAAAGATTGTGGAAGCCGCGAAAAATAGGAGTAAAAACCGATGGACAAGCAAAGGAGTCCAGGCGCCCACCTCTCTGGTCGAAACGAAAGCGAGAGAATCGCCAACCTACTCATAATGAGCGCATTGAACGATTCTCTCGCAAAATGGATGCTAAAAACTTGTTCTATATGTATTCTAATAAATTAATAGAACTTGAAATAATTGCGGGCGTTGTTGTAGCTGATATCCTCGACCATGCGTGAGAGCGACTCCATGTCGTCGGGCAGCA
>CADBLU010000294.1 GCA_902795605.1 uncultured Prevotellaceae bacterium
GCGAAGTCGCGTGGCAGCGTACTCTCGTTTTGCAGTCCCCAGAGGATGACCGACGGTGAGTTGCGCCGCTCTTTCACCCACTGTCGCAGGTGGCGCTTGAAACTCTCCCTGAACTCGGGTGTGTCGTACCAGATATGGGCCGAGAACTGCGGCCACCAGAGGATACCCTCGCGGTCGAGCAACTGCTGGTAGTAGAGGTTGTGGGGCTGATGGGCGTCGCGGAAGGCGTTGAATCCGGCATCCTTCACCAGATGGATGCGCGCCTCTATCTGCTGGCGGCTGAAGGCATGGCTCTGTCCGAAGAGATGCTCATATTCGCAGATGCCGTTGATGAACAATGGCTGCCCGTTGAGGAGGAACCGCTGGTCGCCGTCGTGGCGTGTCAGTGGCCATGACGGGGCGCAGATGCCGTAGGGTGTGTTGACGCTCTCGGTGGCCTTGCCGTTGCGTTTCACGATGGTGCCGATGGTGTAGAGGTAGGGCTTTTCTGTCGTCCACCGCCGGATGTCGCTGAGGGCCGCCTGTTGGCGGACGGTCTTCGTCTCGCCGGGGCCTATCTCCACACTCTCAGTCAGTCTCACCACCTGCTTGCCATTGCTCTCGCACAGTTTGTTGACCAGTTCCACGGTCTGGGTGGCGGCACCGTAGTTCCTCACCTCTGTCTCTATCCACAGGGAGTCGCAGGAGGTATTGTTCCACGCGTGGACACCGAAGGGCTCCACCCTCACCTCGTCGGTGGCTTCGAGCACCACGGGGCGGAAGATGCCGAAAGGTTGGCTGCCCTCGCTGAAGCCCCATTCGCTGCTGCACCCTCCGCATACCCACGGCATGTCTGTGATGCCCGCGGGATGGCTCACCGCCACTTTCAGGCGGTTGACGCCGCCGGCGACGAGCGCGTCGGTGACGTCGATGGTCTCAGTGGTGCGTCCGATGTCGTAGCGTCCCAACGGGTGGCCGTTGAGGGTGATGTCGGCATAGGTGCCCACGCCCTCGAAGCGTATGAACCATCGCTTGCCTGTGAGGGAGGGCACTTCGAAGGTCTTCTCGAAGAGGGCCTCACCGTGCAGGTTGCCGTGCTCCTGCTGCACGGCACCATAGTAGTCGTCGAGGTTGAGCGGGATGTCGGCGGTGAACGACCTCTCCTCATGAGTGACGGTCCAGCCCTCGTCGAGTGGCTGCTCATAACGGTGGCCGGAGGGGTCGGGAGTGGGGAAGGTCACCTCGCTCTTGCCCTTGTGGCTGCTGGTGGCGAGTGCGATGCCCCGCTGACCGGCGTTGTTGACGGCGCAGTAGAAATGGTAGACGGTGCCCTCGTGCGTCACCACGCAACTCTTGTGGGCGAACATCTCGTCGTAGGGCTTTGAGGGGATGATGAGGTCGGGACCTGTCCAGTCGGTCCAGTGGACGAGGTCGTAGCTGGCGGCGAAGGTGTTGTAGGCATTATATTCCCTTGTGGGATTGTATGCCGAGAAATAGTACATCACCCACACGTCGTCCATGCGCACCAGTTGCGCGTCGCCAGTGATGGTGCCGTCGCTGTCGTGGGCGAAGACGGGATTGTCGTTATAGCGCCGCCACCGTCTCATGTCCTTCGACAGCGCGATGCCGATGCGCTCCCCCTTGGGGTGGCTGTCGTCTTTGCCGCCGGCGTTGTAGAACATCACGAAAGGATATTTCTCCTCACCCTTGATACGGAGCCGCTTGTCTTTGATCCAGTAGATGGTGCTCTTGTATTGTGTCAGCTGCTCCCACCATTGCGCCTCACGGTCGGCGTAGCTCATGAGCGGGGTCGACTGCGTGTCCCAAGGGTGCGGGTGGGTGATGTCGCCGGCGGTGGAGGCCATGCCGATGCTCAGCGGCGCGTTGACTGCCTCGTAACCGGTGCCCGGTCCGCCGATGTAGGTCATCCAGTGCCGGCCCTTATAGGTTTGCATCTCGTAGGAGCCGCCCCACTGATAGTCGATGAGTGCGGGGAAGCCGCCCCGCTGGTTCTGGTCCCATGCGCCCTCGTTTCCTGCTGGTGGCAGACAGAGCGTCTTGCCGAGAATTTGCCAGTGGAGCAGGTCGTCGCTCTTTGCCAGCCATGTCTCATATCCCCGTCCGTCGGTGCCGTCTTTGCCGTCGTAGCACACGAATGTCATATACCATCCGTCGCCCTGCCTGAAGACGGTGGGGCAGTCGTATTTGTTTTTGTTGGACTGTGGGGCCACCACCAGCCCGTATTTGTAGGGCGTGACGGAGGCTTCGTATATCTCCTGCATGCGCTTCTGGGGAACGGCCTGTCCCATTGAGGCGAGACAGCCGAGCAGGAGGATTGTGGCGGTGAGGGATAGTCTCATTTTTTTTGTGGGTGAGGATTGTTATCAATTAAACAGCCAGTCGACTTCGTCGCCGGCGCCTTGGAGGCCGGCGTCACGGGGACGCAGGTTGTCGGAGGTGAAGCCCGCCACCATGATGATGCCCTTGGGCAGGTGGATGACGTTTCTTCCC
Organism: uncultured Prevotellaceae bacterium; assembly: GCA_902795605.1. GTDB lineage: Bacteria > Bacteroidota > Bacteroidia > Bacteroidales > Bacteroidaceae > Prevotella. The sequence goes on from CADBLU010000294.1 coordinate 2,491, forward strand.
GTGGCGAGGTGATAGGCGTGGATATTCACTTTGGGCATGCCCGTCATGTTGACGGCATTGGTGATGACAGGCTCTGCCTGACCATATTCGTTGCCGGTGGCATCAGTCTCCAGTTTCGGGGGCTTGGCATATTTCGGGTCATCGTCGACGAAGAAGCCCACCAGCATGTTCACGGGCTGGTGGCAGTTGAAGACGACCGTCGTGCCCTCAATGCGGGTGGTGTCGCGGTTGAGGATGATGCCCTGGAGTCCTTGGAGTTCGGGGGCGAGCGAGTCGATTCTTTCGTTGCGGTTCTCATAGAGCAGGGCATCCTTGGCGAGGATGGCTGTCTGGGGAGTTTTGAGGGAGAGGCTGTGGATGTCTTTCTCCGAGACGGGGGCTCCCGCGTAGAGCAAGTCCACCGTGGCGGCCTTTGCCGGGGGGATGTCCAGCGCCTCACTGTCGCTTTGTGGATTTTTCAGTTCGGTGATGTGCTTTCTGAGGTTGGCGAGTTCCTCCTCATAGACGGGCACCATCTCCCGCCATGTCTTGAAACGGCCGTTGTCGCCTCCCACAGGGATGCGCCGTTGTGCCGTCTGCATGGAGTTGGCATACAGATAGGTGCTGTCGGTCAGGTTGGCGAGCATCTTCCATAAGGCAAGGCTTCTTTCCAACGGCTCCACAGCCTTGTCGAGGAAACTGATGTCTTTGCTCCATTTGTAGTTGAGCACTTGTTGGGCGGAGAGCACTTTCTGTTGGAAGGACATGGCGAAGAAGGTGTAGTTGGCGATGTCGAACCCGATGCGTCGCAGTTCGTCGGCATGGCGCGTGGGCTGTGCTTTGAATACGAGGTCAAAGGCTTCGGACGCGGCTTGGGCATGAGCCACACATTGGGCGGCGATGTCGAGCGGCAGTTCTCCCTTGTGGGGCTGATGCTTCCATTCTTTCTCCACATATTCGATGAGTTTCTCGCCCTCCGGTCCGCAACTCTCATAGAAGCCGGGATAGATGTTGTATTTGTAGGGATTTACCAGTTGACTCATCTTCAAACCCAAGAGCAGCGTCTGGCGGTTGCCTTCGGTGATGCCGAAGCGACGGATGAGTTTGGGTGCTATCTCGCCCGCCTCGTCGAGGGCGCGCAGCAGTTGCGCTGCCTGCGGCAGACCGATGCCGAAATGGTCGGCCAACTGTCGCTGCCAATAGAGGCTGTCGGCCTCATGACGGCTGTTCCAGGCATAGCGCCCCCATACCTTGTACCACATCCAGTCGCGGTCGATTTGCAGCAGGCGGCTGCCGCCGGCCAACCGGTCGGCGGTGTAGGGCCAGTCCCAGTAGGAGGCCTGCGGATAGAGATGCAGACCTTTGGAGTGGTGGACGCGGTGCATGGCCTGCACCGTCTTCTGTGTGAACGCCGGCGAGGCCCACCGCCATGGTTCCAGGTTGGCCAGGATATGCACGTTGTCGATGTGGATGGGAGCGGCCGCGGCCAGTTGGCGGTGGGTCTCGCCCCAGGGGCCGCCCGGCTCATAGGTGGTCAGACTCTCGCCCGTATATTTGCTCATCGTGTAGATGTTGGGATAGAGGGGCAGCGACTTCGCCAGTACGGCGGGGCCGTCGGTGTCGTGCGAGCGGAGGATGATGGGCGGTGTGTCGGTGCGCCCCGAGGCTGCCAGTCCGTCTTTGATGCCGGGGATGATGGTCTCTGTCATCCAGCGGATGTCGGTGTCGATGCCCGACATGGCCTCGCCGAGGCATACGAGGAATCCCACCTCCGGGTATTTCTGCACAAAGGCGGCGATGGACTTGCGCGTGTATTCGGCGATGAGCGGTGTGATGGGGCGGTTGCGGTCTTGCGTCTTGATGCCGTAGTGGTCGGCGAAGGGTTTTGAGACGATGATGTTGTAGAACATCTGTATGACGCGGATGCCCCTCCTCCGGGCCTCGGTGGTGAGGAAGTCGAACATCTCCTGGTTGAGTCGCATGGTGGCGTCATCCACCTCCGGGGCAAAAGGATAGTCGTCGAGTTTGACGAGCGAGGCAAAGGGATGGCCGTTCCACAGATAGACGGTGTTCATGTTGTTCTCTGCCAGCAGGTCGAGATAGCGTGTCCACAGCGCCTTGTCATAAAACCAGGGGAAGTTGTCGGGTGTATAGGGATACTCATACACGCGATGGCCAGGCAGATAGACCGTCTTCTGCAGTCCCACGCAGGCCCCGCGCAGTTTCATCTCGGGCACCTCGCTGAGCGTGGAAAGTCCACTGAGCGCGGGGTCGGCCTGATAGAGTTCGAGCAGTCGGTTGGCACCGTAGATGGCTCCGCTGCCGTCGTTGCCGACGACGGATATCTTCTTTCCTTTGCGACTGATGGTGAAGCCCTCGGCCTCGCCTTTCCCGCTCACGGAGATGGTGATGCTGAGCCGCGAGTCAAGTGTGCTCAGCCGTGATGCGGCGTAGATGGTCTGGGGAGTGACGTCTCTCACCTTCACTTTCCCCTCCGTCGCCACTGCTGTCATCAGCAGAAGGGCCAACAGTAGTATCCTCACCCAATGGTTGTCAATCTTGCTTCTCATCCTCATTTTAGTAGTTTGGTTTTTAGGCGTATGCTCGCAGATGTTCATTCTGCGCCTTTTGTCTGCAAACTTACTAAAAAATTATTAAAAGTGGAGGCGTCTGCTCGAAAAAATAGTATATTTGCATCGTCAGAATTTTAAACTTATACAATATGAAAAGATTGTCATTCGCTTTCGTCTTGCTGTGTCTCGCTATGGCGATGTCAGCACAGGAGACCATCCGTGTGAACTATAAAGGTGCAAAACCCACTATCAGCGACTTCGCATGGGCCATACTCTCCAATTATGTCTGGGATGAGGAAGAAGACGTTCTCGACGAGTCGACCAACGCTGCCAAGAACGCTTGGACACAGTATCGCAAAGGTCTACCGCTGGATGAGGGCGATAAAATCACCATCGACCAGAAAAACGGCTACGCGGTCTATGAGTCCAGATATGAGAATGATTTGCTGAGGGTTGAGATGTGCTATTGGAACGAGGCAGACCAGAAACATAAACTGTTCGCCTACAATGTGAGTTGCTACACGGACGGCAAATCCTCCCCAGGACAGTTTGACCGCCTCTCTTTCTACCGCTACGACAATGCCACGAAAAAGATGACCTCATGTGAGGCTCCCGGCTTTGAGGTGTCTTATTGCACTGAAGACGGAGCATGGGTCACTTACGACCTGCCGCGCGTGGGCAAGGACATCATCTACACGGAGTGGCATGCCAGCGGCAAGAAGCAGAAGACACTGAAGTGGAACGGACGTAAGTTCAGTTTCTAAGCACTCTCATCAACAATCAAGGAGGACAGGTGATGATTGATGAAAAATCAATCTCAACCTGTCCTTTTTTTTGGCCTATTCTCATGATTGTGGCTTGTCCTCTCTATTGTGCCCTGCCCTGCCGGATGCTTATGAGAGATGGGCTTGGACCGCCTCGCCGGCAGGGATGTCTATGCGGCGGTCGCCGAGGATGAGGGTGCCGCTGCCGCCGTCGCTGCGGACGGTGACCGTGCCGGCGCGGACAGTGACATCTATCTTGCCGAAAGGGGTGGGGACGGTGCCTTCCATCCATTCCAGTCCGCCGGGATTCGGGCGCACCTCATACGCCTCATAGCCTGCCTTGGTGGGTGTCACGCCGAGGAAATATCTGCCGAGGATATAGATGGGACTGGCTCCCCAGGCATGGCAGAGGCTCTTGCCGTAGGGTCGGCCATACATGGCAAGGTGCTGTGCGCCGTGCTCTGCGGGATTGTATTTCTCCCAGAACGTGGTGGCTCCCTCTCGCAGCATGCCTCCCCAGTAGGCTTTTATCTCTGGCAGCACTTCAGCCTGCATGCCCATGGCGCAGAGGGCTTCCAACTCATAAAAACGCATATAGGGAGTGGTGATGGCCTCTACTTGCTTGTTGAGCAGCACATGTCTCAGGATGGCTTCCCGCTCCCTCTCATCGGCATAGCCATAGATGATGGCAAACATGTTGGGGAACTTCGTCACCATGTCATTCATCTTGCCGTCCTCGATGGCGTGTAGGAAGGCCTGGCGCTCCTCGCTCCAGAAGGTGGATTTCACTTTCGACAACAGGGCGGAAGCCCGTTCGCCGTATGGGCTGTCGAACCCTAAGAGCGTGGCACAGGTGTGCATGGTCTCAAGGGCTTTGCAGAAGAGCAGTTGCTCAAAACAGAGCGTGCCCCGCTTGTGCATGGGGAAGTCCACCCAGTCGACGAAAATCCAGTCGTCGGGCTGTCCCTCTGCCATACCGTCGGCATTGGTGCGGCGCAACACGTAATCCATCAGTGTCACCATCCGGGGCCACATCTCACGTACAAAAGCCAGGTCGCCAGTGTAGAGGTAGAAGTCGAGGATAGACTTGAACCAATAGAATGTGTAGTCCATGATGGTGTTGACATGCGCCGTCACGGGGTCCTTGCCGCGCAACTGCCGGATGGTGCGCTTCACGCACTCCGTGTCGAAGCGCAGGTAGTAGTTCATCAGATAACTCTGGATGGCGTCGCCGCTCCATGTCCACCTGTCGCGCTTGATGCCGTCGACAAAGAACTCACGGGTGGTAAGGTCCATGGTGTAGGCCGCGACCTCCCAGATGCGGTTGAGCTCATTGTCGGAGCAGCGGAAGGAGCCGCTGCGCTCCGCGTCGAAAGGGGCATATTCAAAATCCATGGCCACATCCTCATACGGCGTGTCATGGGAGATGATGAAGACATAGCGGAATGCCTTGCTATCCAAGAGATAGTGGCAGTGGCCTGATGGATCGCAGACCCGCCGCCGCATATCTTCGGAACTCAAAATGTCGAGCGTCTCGCAATGCTCTGTGCCGAGGGCCTCCTCGCGGCTTTCGCCATAATAGATATTGATGGTGCCTTTCCCGAGACCGATGACCTTCAGGTAGCCGAAGGTCTCCCTGCCGAAATCGTAGAGCCTGCCATGCAGGTTCCTTTCTTTGTCGGTTATCTGTTCCGTCGCTACAGGGCGCCATTCTTTCCGGGGCAACTGGAAGGATGAGGGTGGGGTGCCGGGGTGGTTGAAATGCCATGCTCCGACGGGAAGGTAGATGCCAGAGCCATGGGCGACGCCATTCTCGTCGATCCATATCTTGTCCTCGTAGGTGACCTGCCAGGAGGAGTCGGTCATGACGGTCTCTCCCTCGATGAACAGCGCGGGCGGAGTGGCTTGGTTCCACACCTTGACGCTCAGTTGGTGATCTCCCCTTGGGATGAGCTGCCGGGAGTGAGGATAACGCAACTTGCCGTCAACGGCGATGTTGAACTGTCCCTCTGCCACGACGGTGATGGTCTCATCCTCATCGAGGTGGACGGTTTTGGTAAACTCCACGGTGGGCCAATGGGAGTCCTGTTTCCAGAAGGGTGGAAACATCGCGCCACGTTCCGTGCGCCTGTTGTTGAAGCGGTTGCCCAGCCATATCTCAAAGTCGCCGGGATACCATATCCATGTGGGCATTTTTTATATATTGAAAATTGAAAATTATCGGACTTTGCCCGATGAATGTCGGCTGCACCTCAGCAATCGAAGCAAGCTTCATTGCTTTCGGTTTGCACAACATATAAAAAAGGGAACTTCATTTATTCCTATTCCTGTTCAACCAAAAGAGGAGAAAATAATCATACAAACGATATTTCCCGTTATCATTGGTCATAATATCTTTATCTTGAAGGGCAGACAGATTTCTTTGCACTGTACTTGGAGAGGATAGTTTATACTTCTTAATAAACGCACCACTGGTAGGCTTTGCGTCACTCCCCTCATGGGCCAACGCCAACAGAAGGGTTTTCTGCTTGATGGGTATTCTCGCCATCAAGTCTTGGTAGACGTCTTCCTTTTCCTCTACGGCATGAGTGATGGCAATGTCGATGTCACTGATGTCATATATCCGACCTGTTTCGGCCGCGGAAAAAACCTCATTGCAAATCTTTTGGATATACCACGTCGTACCTTCAAATTTCTCATACAGGTATTTGATGGCATCCAGGCTAATCATATAACCGTTCTGCTCAAAATGATGGACAATGAATGAGGAGTAGTGTTCAAATGGAATGGGTCTGAGTGAAATCATCGAAGCACTTTGGTAGAAAGGTCGTGCTGGTGAGGAGAACATCTCACCCATCATGTGCCGTTTTGAGCCAGAGAACACAAACCACGCATTGTTGCAATTTTGAATGTAGGTCCGGAGCAGGGCTTCCACATTCTGTTCTGGGTAATCCATGATGCTCTGAAACTCATCAATAGCCACGATGCATGGACGGTCGGCTTCTGACAAATACTGGAAGATTTCATCGAGGGAGGTGCTGGGCATCTGAATATCGCCAATCTCCAAATTCCAGCAGGGCTGCCCGAGTCCGTCGAGTGTGATGCCGGTGCGAAGGGAAGAGGCTATTTGAATGAAACGCTCCCATGCTTTGCGACCTTTCGACTTGAGCACTGAAAGAATAGACCGCCCTAATTCGTAAATCAACTCCGCCAATGATTTGGTGGCATAGATATCCACCAAGAACAGGTAATAGTTGTCTTTCAGTTCTTCTTGAGAAAAACAGTGCTTGATGAGTCCTGTCTTTCCCATTCTTCGGGGGGATACCAAAGCGACATGGTTGCCATTGGTCAAGAGCGAGATGAGTCGTTTGGTCTCATCTGCTCTGTCACAGAAGTACTCGGGTCCATTGTAACCATAAGTAAGAAATGGATTTTTCATATTCTTGGTCTTTTATCAGGTTCTTGGATTCGTGTCGTCCTCGATGCAAAGTTAAGAAAGAAAAACCAATTACGCAAATTTGCGTAACGCATTTTTGTATAAAACACATCAATCACGGGAATAGGGTATGAATATGGCTTGCTGCTATTGAGTCTGTCAAGAAGCAGAAGGGGCATCAGCAACGCGTCATCAAGGTGGATCCTCATCGAATGCACTCCCTCATTTGCTCACTGTAAACGGTTCGAAGATGGAATTCAATCCCTATTTATGAGCCAAGAGCGACAGCAAGAAGCCCACGACGAAGATGGTGGTGGTGCCGAGCACGATGGCGAGATATTCATGCAGGTGGATGCCGGGAAGATTGTAGAGGCCGGCGAGGGAAATCCATGCGATGACGGCGATGCCAGCCACACAGCCGATGAGGGCCGCCCACCTGCCGATGCGACGTGGGAGGATGCCTAAAAGGAACAGTCCCAGCATGCCGCCGGAGAAGATGGACGACAGTTTCCACCATGCGTCGATGATGCTCTCCACACTGAGCATGGCGATGGCGACGATGATGCCGATGACGCCGACGACGCAACTCGACAGGCGCAGCACGGTCACGTCGCGGCGCTCGGTGGAGTGCTTGGCCAACGGCTTGTAGTAGTCGGTGAGGATGATGGTGGCGGCCGAGGTGACACTGGTAGACACAGTGCTCATGCCGGCAGCGAAGATGGAGGCGATGAGCAGGCCGCGCAGTCCCATCGGCAGACCGTGCACGATGAAGAACGGGAACACGTAGTCGGGTTTGGCGGCAATGTCGCCGGGCAGCAGTCCCGGGTGTGCCGTGTAGTAGCTGTAGAGTGCCGAACCGATGAGGAAGAAGAGGGCGGAGACGGGGATGAACAGGTAGCCGCCGAACAAGGCGGAGAACCGTGCGTCGCGGTCGGTCTTCGCCGCATGGTAGCGCTGCACGTAGTTCTGGTCGATGCCGTAGTTCTGCAGGTTGATGAAGACACCGTAGATGAGGCACACCCAGAAGGTGGAGGTGGTGAGGTCAGAGGTGAACGCGCCCAACGAGAACTTGTTGCCCTCAGGGGAATGGATGGCGAGGTCGAACACCTGCATGGGGCCTTCGGGCATGGAGAAACAGAGGATGGCGAGGCACAGCAGCGCGCCGCCGATGAGGATGATGCCTTGGATGGCGTCGGCCCAGATGACCGCCTTCAGACCGCCGAGCA
>CADBLU010000295.1 GCA_902795605.1 uncultured Prevotellaceae bacterium
CGAGGAAAGGCTCATGGCATCGGTCGAAGCCTCAATCCTGAAGTTTTTTACGGCGGAGAAGTGAAATTTCTCTGACTTTTCTTGGTTACAATCTGAAAAATGACTAATTTTGCGCATGTGAGGTTTTATTTTGATTTAGTACTACAAAATTAACACTTTTCTCTCTGATTACCAAAGGGTTAGTGTTAAAAAACCTCACATTTTTCATTTTAGTATGAAATATTCAGGTTAGGATACAAAATACGGATGATTATAGATAATCAATCAAAAAATCTATCGTATCGACAACTCGCCTGTTACCGACGGCGCTAAAGGCATAGTGATAGAAAAGAGCCTTCATTTTTGCCATGATGGTCACAACATCGGCAGATGCGTCCCAGAGACTCGATTTGCTCTTTGCTTGGGTTTGTGATTTCTGAACATACTGAGGTATGCCAATTTATTTGAGATTATCCCTACAGTTTCTCTATCTCTTCAAGTGAAAGGCCTGTACCTTTTGCAATCTGCTCATTTGAGAGTCCCATAGCCTTGAAATTTCTTGCTATTTCTATAGATTTCTTTAAGCCCCCTTTCCATTCTGCAGTATCTATGGAGTTCTTCAAATCACGGTAGATTTTGACACTTTCCTCATAGTCCTGTCGCTCTTCCGGTGTGAACTTTGCTATCTCTGCTTGTTTGAAAAGTTTTTCAAAAATGCGCTCCTGCAAAGCAGCGGGACGCTCCAAAAGGCGAGAAAGATTGCGAAGAACAAAAAGCCATTTGTCAAACATAGTTTCCAATTGGTCTTCAGTCTTGTTGAATTTCGGCATTTCAAGATATACGAAAGTCAACTTGTCAAATAATACGTGTTTGTCCACCGTATCCATTAACTTTACCTCATGATGATAACATTCCTCGTCGTACTCATCATCGGGAAATACGAAATTGAGAATACCAACGGTATATACACTTTTCAGATTAAAGTCCCATTCAGAGCCGCGCTGTCCTTGTTCGCGAATAGGAAATGTTGAATAGAACACACTGCGGTCTTTGAAATAACGTTGTTCTACTTTCTGCATTTCCACTATGAACTTCTCGCCATCTTCATTTTCGCAATATACATCGAAAATGGCCTTTCGATCACCGTAGCCTTCACCAAGTTTTTCACTATTGAGGTATTTCACATCCTTGATGACCTGCTCGTCATGGAATAGGGCATTCAGAAAGCTGATGAGCAAGTCTTTGTTCATCTCAGTACCGAACAACTTCTTGAAACCAAAGTCGGTGTACGGATTGATGTATCTTTCTTTCCTTTCTTCTGCCATAATTGAATCGTATTTAACCTGAATAATTCATATTAGAAATGAAAATGAGAGATGGATTGACACTATCTCTCTGGTAATCAAATAGAATAGTGTTATCTTTACAGTGCGATATTGAAATAAAACCTCACATATGCAAAATTAGTTATTTTCCCTATTGTATCCAAGAAAAATCGGAGAAAAATCATTCTTCCACGGACAAATAGTTCAAGATGGAGGCTAAGACCATTCCTCCACTGATTTCGGTTGAGGATGCAAAACTCAATCTGCACAAAAAAATAAGGACAAGTGTGCTGTTTTCATGCGTAGAATGGGAAATTATTGTTATATTTGTAGCCTGATTGTGACCAACAACAAAAGATGATTGCCATGATAAAAAAGAGCGTTTTACTGTGCATCTGTCTGACGACGGCATTGGGTATGTTTGCAAAAGGGTATGAGAGTCGACAATTGATGGACTTCGGTTGGCTGTTCATTCACGACGGGAAGAGCGTGAATGTCGACCTGCCACACGATTGGGATATCCACGTCGGTCCTATCTCAGGAAAAGGGGCCACAGGCACAGGTGGCGGTTGGTATCCTGGAGGTTTCGGAGAATACAGGAAAACGTTCGCCACCCCTGAAGGCGAAGTGGTGAAGTTGCATTTCGAAGGAGTGTATCAGAGAGCGGAGGTGTTCGTCAATGGCCGGAAGGCAGGACAGCATGCCTATGGCTACACGCCATTCACTGTGGACATCACCCGTTTCTTGCACCAAGGCAACAAAGAGAAGAATGATGTCGTGGTGAAAGTGGACAACAGCGCCCAACCCAATTGCCGTTGGTATAGTGGTTCTGGCATCTATCGCCACGTGTGGTTGTTGTCCATGCCAAAGGTCCATATCGCAGAGAACGGCATCTTTGTCACCACACCAGAAGTCTCAGCAGAAAAAGCCAAGGTCAATGTGGAGGTGGAGGTGGAGAACGAGTCAGACACCGACCAGCAGGCAATGGTGGAAGTAGCCGGCTGTGACGGGCAGCAAATCAGTCTGAAAGGCGGAGAGCGCAAGACGGTTTCCTTCTGTTATACGATTGCCCGCCCCAGTCTATGGTCTCCAGAAACGCCACACCTCTATACGCTCGATGTATCCCTCAACGGCAGGAAGTCAGAACCGGTTCACTTCGGTGTGCGCTCCTTCTCTTTCGATTCCGAAAAAGGGTTCGTTCTTAACGGCAAGAAAATGCTTATCAACGGCGCCTGCGTGCACCATGACGACGGTGTATTAGGCGCCATGGCCTTCGACGCAGCAGAAATACGCAAGGTGAGGCTGATGAAGGAAGCGGGTTTCAACCTTATCCGTACAAGCCACAATCCATCCACCCGTGCATTTCTTGACGCATGCGACAGTCTCGGCATGCTTGTCATCGACGAGGCTTTCGACGGTTGGCGCACGGCCAAGACCACCTTCGACTACTCTACGGTGATTGATTCCTGTTTCCGCGACGATATCCATGCCATGGTGCTCCGCGACCGCAACCATCCCAGCGTCATCTCTTGGAGCATCGGCAACGAAGTGATAGAGCGCAAGGACATCCGGGTCATCACCACCGCCCGGCAGTTGAAACAAGCCATCCTCGAGAAAGACACCTCTCGCCCCGTCACTGAGGCACTCTGCTCATGGGACAGCGACTGGGAAATCTATGACCCGCATGCCGAAGTGCTCGACATTGTGGGCTACAACTACATGATATTCAAGCATGAGAGCGACCACAAGCGCGACCCTCAGCGCGTGATGTGGCAGACTGAGAGTTATCCACGTGATGCCTTTCAGAACTGGGCTGTTACGACAGAGAATCCCTACGTGGTCGGCGACATCGTTTGGACAGGTCTCGACTATCTCGGAGAGTCGGGCATCGGCCGTTATTATTATAAAGGAGAGCGCGAGGGCGAGCATTATGTCGCAGGAGGCCAGCCGGAATGGCATGGTGCCTATTGTGGCGATGTGGACATCACAGGATGGAGGAAACCCATCAGCCATTATCGCGAAATGTTGTGGAACGACACACAGGGGCTTTATATGGCAGTAAAAGAGCCTAACGGCTATCATGGAGAAATACGGGAGACGCAATGGAGTGTGTGGCCGACATGGGAATCGTGGAACTGGAAAGGTTGGGAAGGAAAGCCCGTGGAAGTGGAAGTCTATACCAAGCAGTCAGAAGTGAGTCTATTCTTGGACGACCAATTGATAGGGAAAAAGAGTGTGGGGCGAGACACACAGTTCAAGGCAGTCTTCACCCTACCCTATCAACCGGGGACGTTACGAGCAGAAGCTGGCGGCCAGAAGGTCTGTCTCAGTACGGCAGGCGAGCCTGCCCGTCTAAGACTGACCACAGACCGTCGCACCATCACCGCCGATGGACAAGACCTCGCTTTCGTTACCATAGAGGTGGTAGACAAAGAAGGACGTGTCTGTCCCGAGGCCGCCATCCCTTGCGAGGTAACTGTCAACGGTCGTTGCCGTCTGCTTGCCGCCGCCAATGCCGACCTTCAGGACGCCGAGCCCTACCCCACCTCACATGTGACGACTTGGAAGGGCCGCGCCATCATTGTGGTGCGCAGCACGATGGAAGCCGGACAAGCCAAGGTCAGTGTCAAGAGTAAACTTCCAATAGCCCAGATACATATTTCCACAAAAACCTTGAGATAGAGTTTTGCACTTCATTTTTTTTAACTATTTTTGCAAAGCAATCCGGACATACCACATATAATTATAAAACCAATGAAAAAAAGTATCTCTAAAACATTATTGCTCCCCATCATGTTTTTGGGGTTGGCCTTCATGTCATGCACCGACAAAGCACCGGTAAAAGACCAGCCAAGTGACGAACCCGCAGCCACAGCTCCCGACACGGCCCTCGTTGCCGCTGCCGAGAACAACATCAAGGCGCACGAAGAGGACATCAAGACGCTATGGCAGTTGACCGTCGGCGAAGATAAGTCCATCGCCAACTACTATTTAGCCGGCGACTATGTTTTCCTCAGCACTGAAGATGGTAAGGACGGGCTGCTCCTCACGTTTTACAAAGACATGAAAGACATCGACAATTTTGACGGTGTGCCGATTTGCTGCGGTCAGGAAATCTTACTCCAGGGCGACGCATTGATTGCCAAAAACAAATACAATACCACTTATTTTGAGAAGACGGAAAATGAGGGTTTCAACCAATTGTTCACAATGGAAGAGAAAGACGGCAAGAAAACCTTCGTCAACGATCTTGACGAGCCCTACGATGAGAAAGAGGCCCAGGCCTTCATCGACAAGATTAGCAAGGAAGCCGCCAAACCTCTCGCCGACATTATGGTCAAATGGAAGTGACGCATAGCAGAGCATCAGAGACAACACAAATCCAACTATTCATTACAACAACGTGAGAATCAAAAGACTAACCCTCTGCCTGTTTGCCGCATGCACGTTGCAGGCGAACGCCCAGTATCTGGAACATATTTACGATTACATCGAGAACACCTCTGTATTTGAGGAGAACCAAGAAGAGGGACACGCCTATTATTTGGCCGACCAGCATCTGTCGCTCAATGGAAATTGGCGGTTTCTCTTTGCCAGAACCCCCGAAGAGGTGCCGAACAACTTCTTCACGACCAACTTCAAGGATAGCAAGTGGCGCACCATCCATGTGCCGAGCAACTGGGAAATGGAGGGGTATGGCGACCCGCTGTTCCGCAATGTGGCGGCTCCGTTCAAAGCCAATCCCCCCTATGTGCCCAGAGAATACAATCCTACCGGCGCTTACCGTAAGACATTCTCCATTCCTTCCACATGGCAAGGACAGCAGATATTCCTGCGTATGGAAAAGACCCAGAGCGCTTCGTTCGTATGGCTCAACGGTCAGCAGGTGGGATATAATGAAGGTGGACAAGAACCGGCGGAATATGACGTCACACCCTATGTGCGGCCCGGCAAAAACACGTTGGCCGTATGCGTGTTGAAATATAGTGACGGCTACTATCTCGAAGGTCAGGACTATTGGCGCCTGGCCGGCATCTTCGACGACGTGACCCTCTATGCCACACCCAAAACCCGGCTCTTCGACTGGTTTGTCACCACAGACCTCGACGACCAATACAAGGATGCCACGCTCAAGGTGAATGTGGACGTCAAGAAATATGAGGACACACGCAACGCCTATGCCGTGAGAGCCACACTGACCGACCCGAAAGGCAACAAGGTGAAGGAGATGCTCTCCGACCGCTTCACGATGGACGGTAAGGGCAAGAAATCGCTCGAGCTCTCATCGCACATTTCCAATCCTGACAAGTGGACCTGCGAGACTCCCACGCTCTATCAACTGAAACTTGAACTGCTGGACGAGGCGGGCAAAACTATCCAACAGATCACCAGCAAGATGGGATTCAAGGAGACAGAGATCAGGCATCAGACGTTCTACCTTAACGGGCAACCCATCAAAGTGAATGCCACCAACACGCACATGCAGCACCCCGAATTGGGTCATGCCATGAACGAGGAGACCATCCGCAAGGACATGGAGATACTGAAGCAGCACAACTTCAACGCCGTGCGTACCTCGCACTATCCGCCTGTCAACAAATATCTTGAACTGGCCGACGAGTATGGCCTGTATATCATCGACGAGACAGGCGACGAGGCTCATGCCACTGAATATGTCTCTGACAAGGCGGAGTTCCTCCCCATGTATCTGGAACGCGTGCGGCAACTGGTGCTTCGCGACCGCAACCATCCCTGCGTCTTGTTCTGGAGCGCGGGCAACGAGAGCGGTGAGGGACCGAATATCACAGAGGTGGTCAAAGAAGGAAAGAAATATGACCCCACACGCTATTTCATGTATGGAGGCAATGCATACGCCCATCCCGGAGAAGACATCATCGGCCCCCGCTACCCCACCCCCTACGAACTGGAGATGAATACGGCCATGGTGCCTGAGAGCGAAGACCCACGTCCGTCGTTCATGGACGAATATCTGTCGGTGGCTGGCAATGCCGGTGGCGGACTGGATGAATACTGGGACGTCATACGTCGCCATCCGCGGGTGATGGGTGGAGCCATCTGGGATTTTGTCAACCCTGGCCTCACCGAGCATATCCGCCCGTTGACCGACAGTTCTCCCTTCCACACCCCTGTCCACCTCATGGGCAATGCCAAGGTGGAGAAAGGCGTGCTGCACCTCAACGGACACGACGAATGGGTGGAGGTGTATCGCAGCAACAATGTGGAACTGTCAGGGAAGGCGCTGACCATCAGTTTCGATGTCAAACCCGGGAAACTGAGCGGAATCTATGAGGGTGCTCCCTACGTGACAAAAGGCAACACCCAATTCGGAGTCGTGCAGAAAGGAAGTGACAAACTGCAGTTCTACCTGCACTCTGGCGTGAAACATGCGCTCACCGTCGACCTGCCAGCCGACTGGACCGGAAAATGGCATCATGTGACGGCCTCTTGGGACGGCAAGGAGATGAGACTTTTCATTGACGGACAACTGAAAGGCACAGAGTCTATCGTATCCAACGAGCCCAGCAACAACCGTTGGGGCAACAGAAGTGCCGAGCGAGGCATGTTGAGCAATTTCCCCTATCCTATCAACATCGGACGATTTGCCGGCAATCATGCCCAAGATCCGCAGACCATCTATACCGCCGATGCGGAGATGGACAACGTGGCCATCTACGACAAATGCTTGGCCGATGGCGAGGGAAAAGCCGACGAGGCCGTGCTCTATCTCACCTTTGACAGCAATGGCGACGTGGGCACCTTCTATACCATCGGCGGGAACATGCGCACCTACGGCAGCATCTGGCCCGACCGCACCGTGCAGCCTGAGATGAAACAGATGAAATGGACCACCCAACCCATAAGCATCCGTTTGCTCAACGCCGAGACCGGCGAGGTGGAGGTGACCAACCGGCTGTTCTTCACCGACCTCTCACAATATGCTTCGCACTGGGCACTGATGGCCGATGGCCAAGTCGTGGAAGAGGGCGACATCCAGTTGTCCACCTCACCACAGCAGTGCGAGGTGGTCCGCCTTCCTTACCACAAGCCTGTCATTGAGGCAGGAAAGGAGTACCGTGTCACGATAGCCTCAGCACTGAAGAAAGACGAAGTATGGGCGAAGTCCGGCCATGTAGTGGCTTGGGACCAACTGGAACTCACGTCGTGGAACATCCCGGCTCCAGAAGTGCGGTTGTCGTCCAAGAATATCAGTACGCAGGAAGACGACAAGCAAATCACGATTAGCGGCAAAGGCTTTGGCTATATCATCGACAAAGAGACAGGCAACCTCAAGCAGATAGAGGTTGATGGAAGACCTGTGCTCAAGTCGCCCCTCTCATTCAACCTCTGGCGTGCTCCGCTTGCCAATGAGTTTGACTCTTGGGATGCCTTCCGCGTCAACGGCGGTTATGCCGAAGGCTACGGCAACATGGTGTCTACCCTCTTCTATTCAAAGGGAGTGAACCAGTTGCGCATCCGTCCCGCGACCATACAGCTGGCACATCATCAGAACGAAACGACCGTCACCATCAGACAACTTGTGCAAGTAGGCGCATCATCCTACGGAACGCTCGACCTTTATATTCAAGGGTTGCAGTTAGCAGGATTCACGATCGACTACACCTATCGCTTCTACGACGACGGAACCGTCAAAATCAGCAACCATCTCAGTCCGCAAGGCAAACTGCCTGAAGTGCTGCCACGCATCGGTTTCACCACCACCGTGGCCAACGAGTTTGACCACATCACATGGTATGGACGTGGACCGGAGGAGAACTACCCTGACCGCAAGACCGGCTATCAGATAGGCGTATGGAGCAAGACCGTCGCCGACATGTACGAACCTTACCTTTTGCCTCAGGACCATGCCTTGCGCACCGACAACCGATTTGTCCAACTACTTGACAAGGAGGGCAAAGGGGTACAGATATCCATGAGCGAGCCTTTCAACTTCAATGCCTATCAGTTCTCAACAGACAATCTCACCAAGAGCCAGTTCACCTATCAGCTGCAGCCACAGCCCGACCGCTACACCCTCAACCTCGACTACAGCACGACAGGCGTTGGCTGCACTTGTGTATATGTGCTCGATGAATACAGGGTGAAACCGGCCGCCTACGACAGAGTGATCACCATCATCCCCATGAGATAGCGACACCAAGCCATTCCGCATACGGCAATGCTCCTCTATGAGGATGTGCGTCTTACTTATGCGGAGAGGCCAGTACTCTGCCTGATAGATCATCCCTGGAAACTATTCGGAGTTTCCGGGGATTTTTACGTTTTGAAAAAGCCCGCTTTATGCGTCAAAGCAAAAAAAAACGCACATCTTGCGTAAAAATCACACAAAATATTTGAATGATTCAAATAAATCAACTAACTTTGCGTAAAAATCACACAATTCATAAAAAAAAGAAAAGAAAAACATCGTCATGGACAGAATTCCATCCAAGAGAAAGAGACAGAAAAATGAAATATAACTTCGAAAAAAACAAATACAACAAATCATGGAGATAAAAAAAGGTTCATACACGTATGAGTATCCACGTCCTTCGGTGACGACGGATTGTGTGATATTCGGCTATGATGTCAAGGAAGGCATGTCGGTACTCCTCGTGGAGCGCGGCATCGAACCCTACAAGGGACGTTGGGCATTTCCGGGCGGATTCATAAGAATGGATGAGACCACGGAGTCAGGGGCACTACGAGAACTAAAAGAGGAGACGGAATTTGACGTGGAAAAAGGATTCTTGGAACAGTTGGGATGTTTCTCCGACGTGGACCGCGATCCACGCGGACGCGTCATCACCATCGCCTATTACGCCCTGGTGCGGAAAGGTTCCGTCAAAGGCGGCGACGATGCGAGGAACGCCAAATGGTATCCCATCAGCGATATTCCTCAGTTGGCTTTCGACCATGAGAAGATTCTACGCATGGCTCTCAAGCGTCTGAAGGAGCGTATCCACTTTCAGCCCATCGGTTTTGAGTTGCTGCCGGAGGTTTTCACGATGCCGCAGTTGCAGGCACTCTACGAGGCTATCCTCGAGGTACATTTCGACCGCCGGAATTTCGCCAGCAAAATGCTGAAGTTAGGCATCCTGGAGGAGACCGGCGACCGCCCGAAGAATGCGGCCAGGAAGGTTCCCGTGCAATACAGGTTCAATCCTGACAAATATAAGGAAATGAAGTCAAAAGGCTTCAGAATGGAATTTTGAATCATTTAAACAATAAAGATATGTACAACAGAGAATACACCTCCGAGAGAATCAGAGGACTTCAACCAAATGAGATTTTCGTTTTCGGCAGCAACCTTGCCGGCGCACATGGAGGCGGTGCAGCCTATCTGGCCTACAGTCAATTCGGCGCAGTGTGGGGTCAGGGTGTAGGCCTGCAGGGGCAGTGCTACGCCATCCCCACTATGCAGGGCGGTGTGGACACCATCAAACCCTATGTGGATGAGTTCATCGCATTTGCCGCGAGCCACCGCGAATACAAATTCCTTGTCACACGCATCGGTTGCGGCATCGCCGGGTTCACTTCCCGTGAGATAGCTCCCTTGTTCCTGAAAGCCATCGACCAGGAGAACATCATCCTGCCAAGGGATTTCGTGGAAGTGCTGGTTCGTTTACAAAAGGACACCACCGTATCTGCCATCACATGGGATTCCGAGAAGGATTTTCTGAAGGAGTACCGTCCACTCATGGAGAGAGTCAAGAATAAAGAGCGTAGTGCCTACCTCAAGGTGAAGGAACTGCGCGTCAAAGAGTTCCAGAATACCGTAGGACTCGTCAACCAACGTCATTACACGACAGAGACCGGCAAGGTATACCACTTCCCTTCAGATGACGAGATGATGCGCAGGACGGTGTTCTATGAACAGGAGTTTCTCTTGCATGAAACACCACAGAGCGACCAGCCGACCATCGTCGAAGTGCAGAATATCGACTGCCTGTATTCAGGAGCGCGACTGAAGGAGCAGGGATATCATCCCGCCATCCTCAACATGGCCAGCCGACAAAGGCCCGGCGGAGGCGTGGCAACAGGTGCCGGCGCACAGGAGGAGACACTGTTCCGCAGAACCAACCTCTTCCGCTCACTCTTCCAGTTTGCTCCCTTTGCGATGCAATACGGCATCACCCCTTCACGCCATCATTACCCACTGGACAAAAACTTCGGTGGTATCTATACACCCGACGCCATCTACTTCCGTGAAAATGAACAGAAAGGGTATGCCTTGTTGGACGAACCGCTCACGCTCTCGTTCATCACAGTGGCGGGCATCAACCGGCCCGACCTGACGGAAGACGGCATGATAGCCGACCATCATGTGGAACCCCTCAAAAACAAGATACGCACCATCTTCCGCATCGGACTGGCTAATGGCCACGACTCGCTGGTGCTCGGCGCACTGGGATGTGGTGCCTACCGCAACCCTCCCCGCCATGTGGCACGCCTGTTCCATGAGGTGATGGACGAGCCCGAGTTCAAGAACAGATACAGGAAAATCATTTTCGCCATCCTCGACGACCACAACGCCCACAAGAAGCATAACCCTGACGGGAACTTCCAACCATTCGCAGATGAGTTTGCCGGAATGGACAGGCCCCAGCCCACCGAAGAGCAGAAGAAGGCAATCAAGATGTGGACATTGGGAAATGGCAATTCTGCATTACGGTTCAATGGAGAGAATCCCATCCCTCCAAAGACTAAAGTGGCAACGAAAGACAGTTGGAAAACCCTGCCGATGCCACCCGAGCATGCCGTCATCCCGTCAAACATGGTGATTTCTAAAGAGGCGATGGACATCATCAAATATGGTCACATCCCTGAAGCCATGGAGGACCACTGGTTCATGTATTGCGACGATGACACCATCCACTATTACCGCAGTTGGACGGGATTCTGCATCTTTGAAGCCCAATATGAGGAATGCGCTGACGGATACATCATCACGGAATTGAGAATCAACCGCGAACCAGCACAATACTCCAGCACCAATGATGAAAAAGACACATACCTGTTCCTTGCGCTGCTGACCGAAGAATTTGGCGGTGACTCCACCGAGTATTGGGACTTGGTTTTGTAATAATTGTCACAATATCGTGAAATCACATGGCAAAGCCCAATGCCATGCTCAAAAGGGATTGTGCTTGACCGCTATCGACAGGCCTCCTCGTCTATGCGTGTGAGACTTCTCTGGCGGAGAAGCCGACAGAGATGGTGTCGTTGGCAAACTTCAGACTTTTCAACTCTATTTGCTTGAGGGAGTCTTTCACCCATTTGATCTCATTGAGATGAACAACCAGTCCACCGTCCTTTTGCTTTTGAAGGGCGGTGGTCTTGCTTAATATGGGGATGGCTGCGAGCATCATGTCCAAGAGGGTGTCAACTCCGAAGACACCGGTGGCATAGTGCAGGTAGAGGTCCTTGTCTGCCACCTCGTCGACGATGAGGTCAAGACTGACATTCCTGGAGACTTGCCCCAATACCGGAACTTTGACTGTTATAAGGTATCCGACGTTGATGGTATTCTCATTCACCACACGCAGGTTGATGGTCTGTCCGCTGTTCTGCTTAATCAGCGACATGGCTTCTGAAACAGGTAGTTGTAATGTCATTGTTTGCTCTTTTGTTGTTGAAAAGGACCGCCAAAGGAAGGCTTATGGTTGTTTTGCAAAAGTATAAAAAAACTTTGAAACAGGGAAAAATCAAGATGATTATCTTTTTCTCTGTTCCCGCCTTCCTGCCGTATACTATAAATCCAAGTCTATCACTTTGCCACATAATTGCTGTGCAAGAAATCGCCTTGCTTTTTAAGCGGACATAAATGAAGTATGCCCCTACAGCAATGAATGGCATTATCGATGAGTGATAAACGGAGCTATCATGCCGGTGCTTGCATTACAAAGATTTGTCTATTCTTTTAGTTTCCGCCTTTAAATACGTCTCCAAGCACTTAGCGATTTCGGGATAATAGTCATTGAGCGTTTTATAGCGGTTGCGATGCTTGGAGTAATAGCGTAGGGCGGTGACAAGTTCAGGCATCCAAAGGAAGTCGCGTGCTATCTGGTCATACATTTCAGCCTCAACCTGTCCGGCTGTGAAACCGTTCTCTTGCAAGTAGAGGATGACGGCCGCACGCACAATGCTCTCGTTGACGACTGTGGCAGCGTTCCGATAGGCTTGGTTGCTCATGCCGCGATAATGGCGTTTCAGCAACTTCTCTCCGACAGAGCCAAGTCGGTCGGTGTTGGCATCGTAGAGCGGATTGACAAACGAGTGGTTGAACTCATGGATTAGTGTGGAGGCATGGTCCATCCCACTCTCAAAAGCCTTGCCTGTCGTCTCGTTCACGCTATAGCCGCAG
The DNA here is from genome assembly GCA_902795605.1 of uncultured Prevotellaceae bacterium. Taxonomy (GTDB): domain Bacteria; phylum Bacteroidota; class Bacteroidia; order Bacteroidales; family Bacteroidaceae; genus Prevotella. Next base: position 12,691 of record CADBLU010000295.1, read on the forward strand.
ATGGCAAAGACCTCCTTGGGCTGACCAGGCAGTTGGCGACTTGGACCATAGTTGCCTCCACCATTGGTGAAACCGATGATAACGCCAAACTTCTCTGTCGGTTCCGTACCATAAAAACGCGGATACCAGTCTTGATGGAAGTATTGCATCACGTTCTGTTCATAGGTGCTCAAGACGGACTCATAAAACGACTGGTGCTGTGAATAGAAATCATGGAAGCGGGTATCAGCATAAAACTGATTAAGACGGACGAGAAACGTGTCTACATCCACCTTTTGCCAACGTTTCTCAAGGCTATTCATGTCTCCTATCATTGACACTTTCTGCCCGGTAACCTCAAGGTTGATAGCCATGTTCATCACGGCATCGTAACTGATGCCATGCTTTGCCCGCAACTCTTGATAATAAGGGATGGCAGGATGGTTCTTAAAAGGAGAGAACCACTCTTCGGTTTCTTTCGTATATCTACCGCCCATATCCATACTATACTCACGGAATCCGGCAGTTCTTGACAGGATGGACATGAGTTCAACTGTCTCAGACACTTCAACCTTGATTTGCGCATTCCCCGTCATGGCGACGAGGGCAAGGAGGATGGTGATAATCACATTCTTGTTCATTTCTTCTGTATACGTCGTGTATTCAAAATATCGGTTACATTCAGCGGCGAAAATACAAATTTTTATGGGATTCTCCAAATTTTCAAAAAGATAATCTGAATAGTTAGAATTTATTCCATATATTTGCAATGTCCTTTTCAGTAGCTGCTCCAATAGAGTATATGGTTGGAAATAGTGATTAGTATATTTAGGTGTGTTCTATTAATTCTGGTTATTATGAGGTGGCATTTCCATTCGTTATATTTCGGTCGCTTTTCGCTTTTATTCGGTACAAAG
>CADBLU010000296.1 GCA_902795605.1 uncultured Prevotellaceae bacterium
CAGGAAGTTGTTGGGACGCGGACCGAAGCTGATGATTTTCAGGTTCTGCAGACCCACGATGGCACGTGCGATGGGCACGAACTCGTGAATCATCTCTGCACACTCAGCGGCATCACCCACGGGCTCCTCAGGAATATATGCGCGAGTCTTGCGGAGTGAGAGCGCCTGGCTGGCGTTCAGCATACCGCAGTAGGCATCGCCACGGCCGTCAATCAGGTTGTTCTGGGTCTCCTCGGCGGCAGCGCAGAACATGGTGGGGCCTTGGAACCAGTCGGCAATCATCGTCTCGGAAATCTCCGGACCGAAATTGCCCAGATACACACAGAGGGCGTTGCATCCGGCCTTCTTCACATCCTCAAGAGCCTGCTGAGCATGTATCTCGCTTTCGACGATACAGATGGGGCACTCATAGATGTCGGCAGCGCCGAACTTCTCTACATAGCTGGCGACCAATGCCTTACGACGGTTGACAGCCAAAGACTCGGGGAAACAGTCGCGGCTTACGGCGACGATTCCAATCTTGATTACAGGTACATTGTTCATTTTTGAAAAGGTATTTGATTAGGATAATCTTTTATTTCAAGGTGTAAAGTTACATCTTTATTTTCATATTCCTCACTTTTTCATCTTTTTTTCAAGATAATCATCCTTTTTTCGAAATTAAATGAGAAATTCAGGCACTCAGCCCTTAACCGACCGCCCGGTCATATGCTCAATTCGCCCTTCCGCAGCAGTTCTTGTATTTCTTGCCACTGCCACAGGGACAGGGTTCGTTGCGCCCCACCTTGGCCGTCGTGATGATAGGCATGGTGACGCCAAAATGATTCAATGGCCCAGATATCTGCCTTGAGCTGTCTGTTCTTTCTTGTATGGCCTTGGAAAGAATCGGATGCTCCTTGAAGACCTCATCGGATGTATGGCCTTTCCATTTCCATTGAGGTATATTGTTCAGATAGTCGGCGAGTAGGCCTAAGGCATGATTACGAGTACTCTGACTGGCCTCAAATGCATCAAGCAAGTCCATGAAAAACTCTTCAGGTGAGGTTTCATCAAACATATCGTCACCATCGTGCATCATCCTGTACCACAACTCATGACAAATATCTGAGATTTCCAATTTGTTGAGTCCAAACTCATCTTTGAACATTTGAGAAAATTCTTTTTGCTTCTTATTGGGAATAATCGGAAAGGGCGAAGAGCAAGCATTGAAAATCTCCTCCTTTGTGAACAGTCGGTATTCCATCGAAAAGGAATTGTTCTGAATCATATGGAACAGTTCACGAGGCAGGTCCCAACTGTATCGGGAAATGAAAAACATCGTGTCGTCGGCAGGTGTCTTTGTGGGTTCCATATCGAACATCATCCAGGTGAAGAGCGCAGAAAACTGTTCCACAGTGAACAACATCTTTTCGGCAGTCTCCTTGTCTTCGACATCAAACACCCGCACCATCATCTCTTTCACCTCCCTGCGGCTCACCACACCGTAGAGATTGGCCAATCCCTCGACAAAATTCTCGATCATAATCCGTGATTTGATGAGATCGTTGTTGAGGATTTCTTTGATATGTGGTGCAACGGCATCGCGGAAGTCATCACCGAAAAGCAGGTTGTAGTGGCCTTTGTCATCATCTATCTCGTCGGCCAGGCCATAAGACACCAACAGATACGACCGGTAGCTGTCATAGACATTCACCACATTGGGACCGTTTATTCCATCCACCAGATTATCGAGGATGAGCAAATCTTCTAAGGGCAGTTGACAAAGCACCATTTCCACATTGGCAAGAATCTCCTTCACATACGCCTTCCTCATCTTCTCTATACCGAGACGCTTGTCTATCTTCAAGTGCAGGTCGTCGGCACAATCAACGATTTCGCCCTTGTTCAGGTCTGACACAGTGTCGAGCAGCGTGACACTCTTGGCCACATGCTTCTTTGATTCTTTCCCTTTTGTCTTCTTTGGCTCTTCCCCTTTTGTCTTCTTTGGCTCTTCCCCTTTTGTCTTCTTTGATTCATTCCCTTTTGTTTTCTTTGAAGGCTTCTTCTGGATCTCCATGACGCTTTCAAGTGCCATGTTCACCTCATCGAGGTCGAAACGTTTCGGGTCGAACTCCTCATCCTCATCCAAACCCATCCACTCACGATACTCCTTGGTCTCCTCGCCGTCAGGATCCTCGGCAAAGAGATGCTTGATGTGCTCGTAGCCCCATGACCCTCCGCAGTCTTCATAAGGGCAGGCTCCTTTTCCCCCCAAGCATATAGGATGTATCAGCGTCGCCTGCTCGTCCACCTTCTCAAGCGTGATGTCATGCACCCAATTGTCGCCAAAGTCATAGACGTAGACGAACTTCTTCAAGCCCATCTTCTCGAGGAACTCCGAGACAATGGTCTTCTTGGAGTCTGTCACTTCATAGTACCAATCAGTGTCACTCTCATCGGGCACACCCACCGTCCAATCCTCACCGAAAGCGGTTCCCTCAAATTGATACAGGTGATAGTCCCACCATCCGAAGGCCTCCTGAATGGTCTCATGCAGTTTGTGGAAAGAGAAATGAGCCGGTATCTCTATTCTGCGCCACACGGGCGGTTTCTTGATGCCTCGCAGTTGAATCTTGAATGTTAAAGTCATAAGCGTTATGGGAAAAATGAATGATATGTCAAAGAATGAATGATATGTCAAAGAAACAATGACTGATGTCAAAGAAACAATGACTGATGTCAAAGAAACAATGACTGATTGTTTTGGCAAGCAAAAATAGTAAAAAATACGGAAACTCTCCTTTTTTTCAAAGATTATTTAACCATTGCTTTTTCTATTTTTATTCCCGGGCCGTTATGACGGGAATTCCTTATCATGAGATTTCGAGATTTCGCTATTTCGAGATTACGTTATTTCGGGATTACGTTATTACGTTATCACGGGATTTCGTGATAACGAGAAAACTCTATAAAATTTTGCATGGCTCTCGGCTTTCACTACTTTGCCCTTCGGGCGAAAACAGAATACGCCTCGGCAATGAAAACAAAAACTTCGTGTTTTGTTTTGCATTGCTCTCGGCTTTCACTATCTTTGCATTCTATGAATAAAGCAAAAGACATCATCAAATATATGGAGACGCTGCGCGACGAGGAGCAGCGTCGGGTGCTCGTGCGGTTCTTTAAGACAGGACCGGGAGAGTACGGTGAGGGAGATGAATTCTTGGGATTGAAAGTTCCACAGACACGGGAGGTGGTTCGCCTGATGGCTAAGGATTTCCCCTTGGACGAGATACCTGATTTGCTGTTGTCGCACTGGCACGAGGTGAGGCTCTGCGGACTGCTGATACTCGTTGACAAGTTTGAGCGGCTGGCAACAAAGCGGCTCATCGACAACGAAAAGGCCATCCGGGACCGGGATGAAATCCTTTCGTTATATCTCCGATATGCCGAGCAGGCCAACAACTGGGACCTGGTGGACCTCTCCGCTCCGAAAATCCTGGGACACTGGTTGTTGCTCCCCACCAGACTGGCCGATGATGAAGACCGGTACAAGCGGCAGGTGGTAGACGGACTTGCACAAAGCAGTAACCTCTGGCGGCAACGGATGAGCATCGTCTGCACATGGAAGACCTCGCAGCAGGGAGACGCCTCATGGTGCCTCCGTTATGCCGAGATTCACCTGCATCATCCACACGACCTGATGCATAAAGCCGTGGGATGGATGCTACGCGAAATGGGCAAACGCGTCTCGATGGATTTGCTGCGGGAGTTCCTCCGCCAACATGCACATGAGATGCCCCGGACGATGCTCCGCTACGCCATCGAGAAGATGGACGAGGACGAGCGCAAGGAGTGGATGAACATTCATAAGTGACAGAGATATGAAGCAGAAAATCGTAATAGCCATCGACTCCTTTAAGGGGTGCCTGACCTCAAGTGAGGCGAATCTGGCGGCGGCAGAGGGAATACTTGCACAAATGCCCGGGGCAGAGGTGCTGCAGATGCCCGTCAGCGATGGCGGCGAGGGGTGGCTGGAGGCTTTCCGTGCTGCCACAGGAGGTGAAACGGTATCGCTGACCGTGCGCGACCCGATGATGCGACTTGTCACGGCCTGTTACCTTGTCGCCGGCGACACCGCCGTGATAGAAATAGCACAGGCCAGCGGACTCACCCTGCTCTCGCCTGAGGAGCGGAATCCGATGCGAGCCACCAGTTACGGAACGGGGCAGCTTGTGGCAGATGCCGTGCGTCGAGGTTGCCGCCACATCATCGTGGGACTCGGCGGCAGTGCCACCAGCGACTGTGGCATCGGCATGCTCCGTGCCCTCATCGACAGTTTTACGAAAGGCTCCTATGCCGAAACGCCGATGCCCGCACACGGTCATTGGGACGACTTGCATGAACTCGATGACGTCCGCTTCACGATAGCCACCGACGTCACCAATCCCCTCTGTGGTCCGAACGGAGCCGCCCATGTCTTCGCCCCACAAAAAGGAGCCACCACAGAGATGGTTCTCCAACTCGACGACCGTGCCCGGAGGTTCGCAGAATTCTCCGCCCGCCACTTCGGGTTCGACCGCCAGAACATGCCGGGAGCAGGAGCCGCCGGAGGACTCGGCTACGCTTTCCTTCAGTATATGAATGCCGAGTCTCGCACAGGCATCGACCTTTTGCTTGATGCTGTCCATTTCGAAGAGATACTGGCAGACGCCGCCCTCGTCATTACCGGCGAAGGTTCTGCCGACCGCCAGACGCTCATGGGCAAATTGCCATACGGCATCCTTCGTCGTGCCAAGGCCCGCAACGTCCCCGTCTGCCTCATCGCCGGGAAAATCTCCGACCACCAGACTTTGCTCGATGCAGGGTTCACCCAGGTGGAGTGCATCAATCCCCCCGGCCTTCCTCTTTCAGAAGCCATCAAGCCCGAAATCGCAAAGAAAAATATTTCAGCCACCATCCGGCATCACATCATCTCGGAATGACGGAATCACGTAATCACGTGATAACGGAATAACGGAATAACGTGATAACGAAATATCGTAATCACGGAATAACGAAATAACGAGATAACGAAGTAACGCCAAATATCAACAACAAAAAAAGAAAAAAACTATGATCACCATTTCCAGATTCGGATATTATTGGCTTGACACCTGGATCTTGGCCAATGTGATTCAACTGGCGACTCAGGACTTCTGCGTCCGCTATCTGAATCACACCAACGACCCTTGCGGACGGCAGTTCGACCAGATGACGCAGGCTGCACGCTCTGCTCCAGCCAATATCGCCGAGGGCAACTCACGGCACTCCACGTCAAAAGAAACGGAGATGAAACTCACCGACGTGGCGCGGGCCACCATGTCCGAATTGGCCAACGACTATCTGAACTGGCTTTTGCGACACGAAAGTATCCCATGGTCGGTCAACTCTCCCGAGCATAAGGCTGTCAGCAATATCTGCTTAGACCGGCCCGGTTACAAGGACGACGTGCAACACCTGAGCAGCATTCACATTCTTGCACAGAAGCATAAGTTTGACTTCTGGCTCAACAGCGGCGACTCGCTTTTGGCAGCCAATTGCATGCTTGTGCTTTGCAATCGTCTCACGCTGATGCTTAGCCGCCAGATAGAACGGCAGTTGGAGACCTTCAAAGAGGAAGGTGGCTTCACCGAAGGACTCACAGCTGAGCGCCTGGCCTATCGCACGCTGCAAAGCATCCAAAACGAATCTCCGGCTTGTCCCCGTTGTGGCAAACCCATGATTAAGCGAGTAGCAAAAAAAGGCATCAACTCGGGCAAGGAGTTCTGGAGTTGCAGCAGCTATCCGGATTGTAATGGGACATTAAACGTCACATAGTGAAAAAGCACTACTTTGCTCACGCGAAGATAGGCGGCATCTCGGGAAAGAAAGCAAAAACTTCGTATTTTGCTTTGCTTTCCACTCGATTTGCACTATCTTTGACCACAGATAGGGAAAAGGCTGCACAGAGCAGTCTTGCTTGTAAACTATGAGAATACAAGAGATGAAAAAATCAAGAATCAAGTTCATTATCGTGGCAATGCTGGCAGCATCGGCCATGACAGGAGTGGCACAGCCTTACGACACACGTCTGACTGTTCACGAGCAAGAGATAGAGACGATCATCGGCAAGATGACGCTCGAAGAAAAGATAGGCATGCTCCATGGCAAGAACATGTTTTCCTCGGCAGGGATTTCACGACTCGGCATTGCCGACATAGAATATGCCGACGGGCCTTTTGGCATCCGTGAAGAGATGGAACCTCACTCATGGAACTCTGCCCATCTGACGACAGACTCCGCCACCTTCTTCCCCACCGGCTCTGCATTGGCCGCCACATGGAGCATCGACTGCGCCTATGCCTACGGGCGGGGGATGAGTCGCGAGGCCCGGTTGCGTGGCAAAGACATGATCTTAGGTCCGGCCATCAACATCCAGCGAATCCCCACAGGCGGACGCACCTATGAGTATCTGAGCGAAGACCCGCTGCTCAGCGGAATGTTGGCCGTCGCCTACACTCGCGGGGCACAAGACGACGGCACGGCCGTCTGCCTGAAGCACTATGCCCTGAACAACCAAGAAGACTACCGTGGCTTTGTGGATGTGCGCATCTCCGACCGCGCCATGCATGAGGTTTACCTCAAGCCCTTCGAGATGGCGGTGCGAGAGGGAGATGCCTACGGAGTGATGGCAGCCTATAACAAAGTGAACGGGCGCTGGTGCTCTGAAAATGAGCAACTGCTCACCCGCGTTCTCCGACAGCAATGGGGCTTTCCGGGTATGGTCATCAGCGACTGGGGCGGAGTGCATTCCACTGTCGACGCCGTCACGGCGGGCATGAACGTAGAGATGCCCGGCAGCCGGTTTATGGGTCAGGCACTGCTCGACTCCGTCAAGGCGGGCAAGGTAAGTGAGGAGGTCATCAACCAGCGCGTCAGGGAAATTCTCAGGGTCAGACTGGCGGTGAAACCCATCGACCCCAAAGAGGCAAATCAAAAACCTGTGGGTAATGCCGAAGAGATGGCGACAGCCTTGGAGGTGGCCCGCCGGGCCATCGTGTTGCTCAAGAACGAGGACCTGCTGCCCATCAACCCGAAACAAGTCAGACATATTGCCGTCATCGGCGAGAATGCCGTCACCCCGATGGCGCAAGGTGGCGTAGGAGCCGGCGTGAAGACGCGGCGTGAGATAACGCCCCTTGAAGGGCTGCAGACACTGCTCGGCCATCAGGTGAAAATCACATACTGCAAGGGCTATCAGAGTTATGACCGCGAGAGCCGCAACAAGCGCGAGAATCCTTTGCGAAAGGCCGACCCACAGTTGCTGGCACAGGCCGTGAAAGCCGCCAAGAAAGCCGACCTCGTCATCTTCTTCGCCGGCGACAACCGTGAGGTAGAGACCGAAGGCTCCGACAGGAAGACCATCACCCTGCCCTCGGGACAGGACGAACTGGCCGCTGCGCTCGCCAAGGCCAACCGCCGGCTTGTGACGGTGATTGTCTCCGGAGGTCCCGTTGATGTTAGCACTGTCAGCAAGTTGTCTGGTGCACTGCTTGCCTCGTGGTTCAACGGTTCGATGGGCGGACAGGCACTGGCGGAAGTGCTCACGGGCAAAGTGTCGCCCTCAGGCAAACTCCCCATGACCTGGCCCAAGGCATTGGAGGATGTGCCGGCCTATGCCACGGGAACTTATCCTCAAGAAATGTCGTCAGACACCCAGGGCGACATCTTCGTGGGACTGGTCAACAGACAGAGCAACGAAAGACGACAGCAACTCATCGCCAACTATGCCGAAGACGACCTGGTGGGTTACCGATGGTACGACAGCAAGGAGGTGGCTGTGGCCTACCCCTTCGGCCATGGCCTCTCCTTTGCACGGTTCGGGTATGACCATCTGACCGTCAAGCCCACCGCCAAGGGATTGGACGTGAGTTTCGACCTCACCAACACCTCTGAGACGGACGGCGAAGAGGTGGCACAAGTGTATGTCGCGCGTCCTCAGTCGTATCTCCAGCGCCCAGTGAAAGAACTCAAAGGATTCCAGCGCGTGGCACTGAAGGCTGGCGAGCACAAAACGGTGGTCGTCTCCCTCCGTCGCCAAGACCTCTGCCATTGGGACGAAGCCTCGCAGGCCTGGATGTCGGAGCCCGGCACTCTCCAGGTGCTCGTCGGTGGTTCGTCCGCCAGTCTGCCTTTGAAAGCCGAAACACAACTCTATTAATCCTCATCCATCATGACATAAGAGGTTATAAACGAGGAGTTGAAAACAAGAACAAAAGAAAAGGAAACTGAATAGGAAAAAGCAAAAAAATAAGAAAGGAAAAAACAAGATATGACAGAAGGAAAGAAAGAACTCACCCTGGCCGTATTGTTTGACGGAGACAATGTGCCGGCATCACACGTCCAGGAGATGCTCAACGAGATTGCCAAATATGGCGTGCCCACCATCAAGCGCATCTACGGCGACTGGACAAAACCCAACCTGGGCAGTTGGAAGACAGTGCTGCTCGAGAATGCCATCACACCCATCCAGCAATACAGCTACACCACAGGCAAGAATGCCACCGACTCGGCCATGATCATCGATGCGATGGACATTCTCCACAGCGGCAGGGCCGACGGATTCTGCATCATCTCAAGCGACAGTGATTTCACCCGTCTGGCCACCCGTCTGAGAGAGTCGGGCAAGATGGTCATCGGCATGGGCGAGAAGAAGACCCCGAGACCCTTCATCGCTGCCTGCGACAAGTTCATCTACATCGAGAATCTCGGCAGCAACGACGAGGAGACACAGGAAGAGGCACAGTCGACGCCACAGGCCTCGGCCACTGCCGAGGGGCGGAAGACGGCCCCGAAGGAGAAACTCAGCAATGCCATCATCCGCCTGCTACGCAAAACCGTCGACGACCTGACCGATGACAACGAGTGGGTGTCGCTGGCCGAGGTGGGCAGTCTGCTGCTGAAGAAGCGCCCCGACTTCGACCCCCGCAACTACGGCTTCCAGAAACTCACTCCGCTCATCGAGGCCTGCGACAAGTATTTCGAGATAGAGAAGCGGAAGGCAGAAAACAGCCATGCCGTCCACGTCTTCGTGAGGCTGAAGCGGTGAGGATTTTTTTGGGGAGGGGCGTTATCACGAAATCACGTTATTTCGTTATCACGTTATTACGAAATTCCGGGATAACGTAATAACGTGATAATGTGATAACGAGATAAAAACCCGTGATAACCCCTTCATGACCGCCTCTTCACCACTTCTGAGGGCAGGACACCAAACTCCTTTTTAAACACTTCGCGGAAGTGGGCCATCTGATTGAACCCTGTCATCATGGCCGCTTCCGTGACATTGTAATTGCCACTCACCAGAAGTTGATAGCAGTGAAGCATGCGCCGCTTGCGCACATATTCCTTGGCTGTCATCCCGGTGAGCGCTTTCACTTTCCTGTAGAAGGTGCTGTGGCTCATGGCCATCTTGTCGGTGAGGAAAGCCATATCGATGTCCTCGGTCATGATGTTCTCCTCTATCACACGGTTCATCTTGTCGATAAACTCCTTGTCGAGGGGGTTCATCTGCGGCGGTTCGGTATCACTGCCGGTATCTCCGTCGCCAGTGTCGTGTGAAGACAGGTGGTCGCGTGAGGACAGGTGGTCGCCGGTGGGGTTGAGCATACTGGCCAGCCTTCTCCTGTTGGTGAGCAGATTCCTGATGCGGCTGGCGAGCAGTTTGGCGGTGAAGGGTTTCGTCAGATAGGAGTCGGCACCGCTGTCATACCCCTCTTCCTTGTCCTGGTCGGTGTCTTTGGCCGTGAGAAGGATGATGGGGATATGGCATGTGCGTATGTCGTTTTTCAATTGTGTGGTCATCTCTATGCCGTCCATCTTGGGCATCATGATGTCGCTGACGATGAGGTCGGGCATCTCGGCCTGGGCGATGGCAAGACCGTCGGCACCGTTCATGGCTTTGGCGATGCGGAAGTCGTCGCTCAACGAGTCGGCGATGTATTGCAGGATGTCGGCATTGTCTTCCACGATGAGCAACAACAACTGGTCTTGCTCGCCGTCGGCCTGCTCGCCACCGTCCGGAGCCACGGGGACCGCAGCCCGAGGTGCAGCGGACGTATCCTCTTTGTGGAGGGCTTCGGGATAGGTGTTGCCGATGCCGAGTGTCAGCGTGAAGCGGCTACCTATCCCCTTACGGCTCTCCACGGAGAGTTGTGCCTCATGCAGGTCGGCCAGCGCCTTGACAAGTGCGAGGCCGATGCCTGTGCCCGAAGCCTGGTGCTCGCCTTTGACCTGATAGTAGCGGTCGAAGATATGCGGTAGCACATCGTCGGCCATGCCGCAGCCCGTGTCGCTGACGCTGATGGCGATGCCGTCATGCCCGTCGGCGGCCACACTGACATTGATGCTGCCCAGTTCGGTGTATTTCGCCGCATTCGACAGCAGATTGGCCATGATGGTGGTGATGACCTCAGAGTCGAAGTAGACGGGTGGAAGGTTGGGGCTGACGCTGTGCATCACCTGCACATTCTTGTTGTGGTTGAGTTCCTTGAAGTTGAGCACGATTTCCTCCACGAAGCGCCCGATGTCGCCCCGTGCCACGGAGAGTCGGCGGTTTTGCGTCTCGGTCTTTCTGAATTCAAGAATCTGGTTGATGAGGTCGCGCAGCCGTTGGGCACTCTTGCTGATGTTCTCCAACTTACGGTGGGCGGCGGCTGGCAGATCGTGCGTGTTGACCAGGTCTTCGATAGGCCCGAGGATGAGCGTCAGGGGAGTCCGCAACTCATGTGTGATATTGGTGAAGAACCTCAGCCGTTCCTCATTGAGTTCCTGTTTCTGCATGTTCTCCACGCGGGTCATCTCGAGAGAGTGGCGCAGGGCGAGTCGCCTACGGTATTGGGAGAAGAGGAAATAGGCCAAGGCCGCCAGAATCAGGGCATAGAACGTATAGGCCCACCACGACCTCCAGAAGGGCGGTGTCACCCTGATACGCATCTTTGTGACGACGGCCTCATCCCAGTCCTGACTCTTGAGTTTCGCCCGCAGCAGGAAGGTGTAGTTGCCCGGCGGCAGATTGCGGAACATCACATCATCATCGCTGTTGTTATAGAACCATTTGTTGCTGAGTCCCTTCATCATATAGGAATACTCCACGTCGTCCACCTGGGCATAGTTGTCCACGGTATAGGCGATGCGCAGTGTGTTGTGCCAGTAGTCGGTGCGCACGTCATCGCCCCACAGCGAAGGACGCTCCTCCGAAGAACCGGCAGAGGCGAAAGTCTCGACAAGGACAATCCTGACATGCGCAAGACTCTGCGACGAGGCGGTCTCTTCGGGATAGAGATAGCAGGCCCCGCATGGAGAGCCGAAGACGATGGCTCCGTTGGTCGCCTTGGCGAACGCTCCCGCCATGAATCCGCCCACGCTGCTGTTGTTCTGCTGGTTGTAGACATGGAACCGACGGGCTTCCTTGTTGAGGACTGCGATGGCCCCATACGTGCTCACCCAAATGCGTCCTTGACCGTCTTGCCCCACCGCCCTGATCTGGTAGTCGGAGAGCCCTTCTTTGCGGCCGTAGACCTCCATCTGCCCCACATGACTGATGTCGGGCAGATAGACGAGGCCCTCGAAGGTGGCGAGCCAGATGCCTTGACGCTGGTCGCTGATGGCCTGATTGATGTTGTTGGTGGGCAGCCCCTCCTCCATCCTTATGGTCTGTGCCGCCATCGTCGTGGTATTGACGACGATGAGGCCACGGCCCTGAGTGGCGAGGAGCATCCTGCCGTCGGGCAACCGCATGAAACTGGTGACAGGTGCCCGGTCGGTGAGGCGGTCGATGGCGTCGACATGCTCCACATGCCCTTGCTCATAGACGCACACGCCGCGCTCGGCACCTATCCAGACACGTCCGTCGCGGTCTTCGAAGAAAGAGTGGATGTCGCACACGTCGTAGCCGATATCTATCACTTCGAAACGATGGGTGCGTGTGTCGAAGCGTATGACGCCCTCGTCCTCCATGCCCATCCACACATAGCCGTGACTGTCGACCATCATGCTGCGGGCGAAGGAGTGCGCCCGGTGCCTCATACCCGTCACCTTCCATTGTTCACTCTGCTGCAGGGGGGTGCGGTCTCCCGGCGATGCCGTCCACAGCGACAGTTCGTCGCCGCTGCTCACCCACACCCGCCCTTCGCTGTCGTTGGTCACGGCATAGGTGGGTTGCGGCCTTACGGGTATCGGTTGGATAGGATCGGAAAAGAGCGGGTGCAACAGCGGGGGTCTGCTGGCCATGAAATCGATGCCGGTGCTGTGGTTGCCCACCCAGATATTATCGTAGGTATCCAACAGGATGCAGCGCGAGTTGGCCGACGAAGTGCTGATGTGCCGACTCTCATCAAAGAGGAGTTGGTCGGGGTTGACGACCGAGATGCCACCCACATCGCAAGCCACCCAGACGAGGCCGTCGGGCATCTCCATGATATCGAACACGTTTTCAAGAAGAGGGGTGTCCACGGCATGACGCACCAGCGAGAAGGTGTTGTCATGATAGAGGGCGACTCCCCGGTCGGTGCCTATCCATATACGCTTGTGGCTGTCCTGGCGGATGCACCTGACGTTGTTGCCGGGCAGGCTGGTCGCATCGCCCTCTCGATGGGTGAGCCGATAGAGTGTCTTGCCTGTCTTCGAACTCACGATGGTCATCCCTTGTCCTCCGAGTCCGAGGAAGAGGCACCCTTGTCCGTCGTCCATGATACAGCGACTGTGGTGCAGGTCGGTGGTCAGCGTCGTCACCATATCGGTCGTGCAGTCGAGATGCTGCACCTTGCCGTTGTCGAAGGCGAGCCACACACCCTTGTGATGGTCGTCGGCGACACCCACCAGTCCATGTCCCTCTATCGGATCGCCTTTCAGATGGCAACCGAAGACATTGCGTCTGATGTCGTAGATCAGCATGCCTTGTTCGGTGCCGATAATCATCCTGTTTTTCTCCGCGTCGTAATAGAGTGCGACAATCTTGTCATTGTTGCTGCCCAGCAGCCCGCGGTCGAAGATGCTGATGGTGCGCCCGGCAATGCGGTTCAGCCCCGCCTCGGTGCCCGCCCATACATTGCCGTCGCCGTCGAGGGCCATCGACAGCACAAACGTGTTCGACAGGCCGCCAGCCAGGTTCACTTGCCCGTGGGCTGGCAGCAGATGGAGAAGGGCTATCCAGAGCATGGCCGCCTGGAAGACGGAGGCCAATGCCCTACCCTTGCCGTTTTTCTTTGTCCTCATACGCATCTCGTTTACAAGTGTTGGTTGCTAATGGCCTAAAGAGGCCGGACGGCCCGCGTTGAAAGCCGTCACATGACGGAAGCGCACCTTGCGGTTGTGCTGCATATACACAGCAGGCCGCTCATCGGCCTCGATGGTCTCGAGGCGGACATTGCTCAGCCGGAGGTCGGAGGCATGGCTGACAGAGAGCCCCCATGCCGGTTGGATGCCGTGGGCCGAAGGTTCGGGATAGCCTCCACCGTCGCTCCGGCTGATGATGGCTGTGCCGTGGTGGTCGAAGAAGAAGGGGTTGCTGCCTCGCTGTTGCTCCACGTCGTCGAGGGTCAGTCCGCCTCGGAAACGCACGCGGATATCGCTGAGGCTCACGTTGCTGACAGGATGCCCCGGTGCGCCCACGATGAGGATGGCGTAGCGGCTGTCGGCCTGGTCGACGTCGATGCCGCTGATACGGATGCCGCTGACCGAGGATGGGGGCAGCCCCTCAGGCCCTCTCATGCGGTCGCCCAGACGGATGTAGATGGGGGAGTTGCAGATATCGCTCATGGTGATGTCGCTGACGTTGACGTCTTCCATCGCCGCTCCGTCGACAGTCTCCAGTGCCAGTCCGCGGCAGTGGGTGAACGTACACCGGCGGATGGTAATATGGCGAAATCCGCCGTTGCTCTCCGTGCCCAGTTTGATGCGTCCGGTGGGACCGTCGCCGTCAGGAGCCTTCACCGCCGTGGTGGCAGGAGCCCCTCCGAGCACCGACCCCACGTCATATCCGCTCACCTGACAGTCTTCTATCAGTACATGCTCTGTGGGGCGGGGCCATCCCAGGGCATAGGAGCATTTCAGCACGATGGCATCGTCGTTGACGGTGTTGACGCGGCAGCTGCGCACCACCACTTGCTGGCAGCAGTCGATATCGATGCCGTCGCGGTTGGTGTCGACGGTGACGTTTTCTATGAGCAGATGGTCAACCCCCGTGAGGAGCATGGCAAAATGGCCGCAACTCAGGAAGCTGACATCACGGACGCACACATTACGGCAGTCGCGCAGTGCCAGCGCCTTGTTGGCCACGGTCGGTTCAGTGCCGGCATTGTGCCGTCCGTTACGGGTGAGCACGTCGCTCCCGTCGATGAGGCCTTTGCCCTCTACCGTCACGTCGTGCAAGCCTTCGCCCCACAGCAGCGAGTTGTGCCAGTGGCTGTGGCCGAAGTCCTGATAGGGCGACGCCTCTCCCTCTGCCTCGTCGTACCCTTCGGTGGCGGTGACAGGGGCCGCTTTCAGCACGGCGCCTTCCTCCAACCGCAGCGTCACGCCCGACTGCAGGTGGAGTGAGTAGCAGAGATAGGTGCCTTTGCCAACCTTTACCACACCGCCGTCGCGCGATGCCTTGAGCAGGGCGGCATTGATGGCCGGCGAATCAAGATGACGGCCGTCGCCCACGGCGCCGAACTCGCTCACCTCGTAGACTGGCGGGGCGGACGGCGGGGCAGCCACCGCAGGGCGGACTCCCATCATCCATGCGCCCAAGGTCATCAGCATGACAATTATTCTCATATACACCCAGTAGAATTAGAACCAGTAGAATTAGAATCTGATACGTCCGTCATAGTTGAAAATCGGCTGGTCGGTGGGCACAGCCTCGTCGTAGAACTGCGTGGCGCTGTCGTTGGTCTTGGGATGCTGCTGCCGGAGCAGACGGATCATCTCCGCTCCCGCCCAGATGACAGGACCATAGCCGTGGGCTGCCATCACATGGACCGGACGGTAGGCATAGAAGGCTGCATCAAACCCCATGCCCGTGCCCACACAGACGCCTTCCACCTGACCGCGCGCGTTGACACTTGAGGAGACGGCATGCCATGCCAGGAGCGCCACGGGACCGAAGGCTTTGGCGTCGATCCATCCGCGGTTGACGGCATGGGCCAGACAGTAGGCATAAATGGCTGTGGCAGAGGTTTCGAGATAGGTGTCGCTGCGGTCGAGCAACTGATGCCAGAAACCGTCGTGATGCTGCAGTGCAGCAAGGCCCTCGGCATGTGCACGCAGCAGGTCGAGGACTGGTTGCCGCTGCGGGTGGTTTTCGGGCAGCACGTCGAGCACCTCGCACAGGGTGAGGATGGCCCATCCGTTGGCACGTCCCCAATGGAAAGCCACATGAGGGGTCATGTTCTCCACCCATCCGTGACGGAAGAGTTTTTTCTCGGGCACCCACATGCGCTCGGCAAACTGCAGCACCTGGCGGGCGGCCTCGTCGTAGTAGGCGGCGTCGCCTGTGAGCCGTCCCATATAAGCCATGGCGGGAATGCCCATAAACATATCGTCGAGCCACACCGTGTTCTTCTGCGGCCGCAGGCGGGCGAAGGTGCCGTCGGCCAGACGATACTCCTTATCCTTAATATATGAGGCATAGTTGTCGATGAGAGGACGCAGCGGCAGCGACGCATCAGCAAGCAGCGCCTTGATCATCGAGCAGCACACGGCGCCGGCGTCGTCAAGGGCATGGGGATCCACCACCCGGCGCACGTTGCCGTCGATAGACTTGCCTTGCTCATGCAGTTTTCTGAATGCGGGTGCGATGTCGGCCAGCATCCGGTGCCGCCGTGTGACATAGTTGAGATAGGCCGTGTCGCCAGTCGCCTCATAGGCGGCCAGCGCCGCTGAGTAGGTGACGCCCCATTCGTAGCTGGTCAGCCGGAATCCTCCCTGCTTGAGTTGGGTGTGCTCATTGATGTCTTTCAACCGGGTCACCGCGCGGCCCGTCGTCTTGTCCACGAGGGCGGCAGGTGTCTCGCCGTCGATATAGCGCAGCACACGGTCCATCGTCTGCTTCACCTCCTGTGAGGTGGGGATGCCATAACCTATCTTATAGGCCGGTTTCATCAGATGGAGCGGCGTGTTGTTGTCGTTCACTGTCTGCGCCGACAAGCGGAGGGGCAGTGAGAGGGCGAGGGCGATGCCCATCTGCGCCGAGAGCAAGAGAGGCCAGCACAACGCGACCAACCAACATAACTTTTTTCTCATTCTTCCTCGTTTTTTTCCAAACTTCTATTATGACTTACTGTCGACTGCAAATTTAGTAAAAAGATGTCTTACCGCGAGACGTTTTTCGGTCATTATTGTGATACGGTTTCCCGTCAAAAGCGGGTTTGACAAAAAAATAGACGGTGAATGACGAGTTTTTGAATGTATGATTTACAGATTCTTTTCGACTTTTGTGACCGAAAACGAATCTCTTAATAATCGCACCATTGAAAAGAGGCTAAGATATCATGAAAAAGGACATACAAATATAATTATTGTGTTTAGGTTAGGTACTTATATGATTAGTAACAGTCGGTAGTTCTTTTATCCGCATGTTAATTTTAGGTTTTTGTAGTACAAATAAGGTGGCTATTGGTTTTTGGGGGTAATTAAGATTGTTATTCAGGAGTGAAAGCAAAACACTGGAATTGTTAATTTGACCATACATACTATCATCAAAAAAAGACAACATGAAAGAAAAAAGACATTTATTGCGTCGTCTGCTCTTACTGGCCTTGGTGGCTGTCTGCTCGACAATAGCCATGGCACAGAACAGAGTGACAGGTAAGATTGTTGATGCCGATGGTGAACCCGTCATCGGCGCAAGTGTGATGGTGAAAGGCACGTCGAATGGAGCCGTGACAGACCTCGACGGACTCTTCACTATCCAGAACGTGCCTGCCAAGGCCAGTCTGGTGGTCTCCTATGTGGGATATACTACACAGACCGTCGCCGCCACACAGGGAGAAATGAGGATCACGCTGCAAGAAGACCGCCAGATGCTCGAAGAACTCGTCGTGGTGGGCTACGGCGTGCAGAAGAAGAGCGACGTGACAGGCGCCATGACCAGCGTCACCGGCGAGGAGCTCAACGTCCGCCCGGTGAACAACGCCCTTGAGGCCCTGCAAGGCAAGGCCGCCGGTGTAGACATCACCACCAATGAGCGACCCGGACAGTTGGGCAGCATCCTCATCCGCGGACAGCGCTCCATCGGTGCCAGCAACGCACCGCTCTATGTGGTCGACGGCGTGCCCCTGATGTCGGCATCTGCCATCGAGACCCTCAACCCGCGCGACATCGAGTCGATCGATATCCTCAAGGATGCCTCGGCAACGGCCATCTATGGTAGCCGCGGCGCCAACGGCGTGGTGCTCGTCTCCACCAAGCAAGGCAAGAGTGGCAGGATGAGCCTCGACTACACCGGCACGTTCACCGTATCGAACATTGTCGACCGCTCGCCCTCGATGAGCGCCGCCGACATGGTGCAGTTCCGCCGCTGGGCTGCCTACAACCAGAACCCTGAGGAGTTTGCACACCCCAACAGTCCAACGATGGCCAACGACGAGAAACTCTTCGACACGGCCGAGGACAACCACACTTCATGGAACAACATCAAGAAAGGTTGGGCAGGCGGCTCATGGGATCCCTCAAAGGTGACCAACACCGACTGGACCGACTTCGTCACACAGACGGCCATCTCTCACGAGCACACGCTGTCCGCCAGCGGCGGCACGGAGAAGATGAACGCCTATGCCTCTTTCGGCTATCTCACCAACAAAGGCACGCAGAAAGGACAGTGGTATGACCGCTATACCGGCAAACTGAGTGTCAACATCAAGCCCGTCGACTGGTTCTCGATGCAGGCCAGCATCAACGGCACATGGGCTGAGCAAGACTATGGTATGTCGACCCTCCAGGGACGCTCAGGCTCTGTGCCCGACGCCATCTACGGCACGGCAAAACTCATCTACAACTTCGCCACTCCCTACGACGAGAACGGCGAGCGCGTCATCCATCCGGGTGGTGAGACCACTGTCTACTCCATCATCGACGAATGGAAGCACTCACAGCAGAAATCGCAGACATTCCGCGCTCTGGCCAACTTCTCGGCCACCGTCGACTTCGGAGAGATTTTCAAGCCTGTCGAAGGACTGCGCTACAAGCTCAACTTCGGCCCCGACTTCCGCCACTGGCGCGAGGGTGTCTATATCGACGGATTCTCCTCACACAAAGTCGACCAGCAGGGCAATGAGGGCATCAACTACTCACGTCTGCAAAACCGCCGCGACTTCTCGTGGACGCTCGACAACATGATCCTCTTCGACCGCACCTTCGCTGAGAAACACAAGGTGGGCGTGACGCTGCTCCAGACCGCCTCGAAATGGAACATCGAAAACTCAAGCATCAAGGGCGAGGGACTCGAGAAAGACTCTTATCTCTGGAATGCCTTCGGCACCATCGACGTCACCAACAAAGACAAAAAGGCGACCATCGGTTCGGGTATCACCGAGCGGCAGTTGGAGTCTTACATGATCCGACTCAACTACGGTTTCAACGAGCGCTACCTCCTCACCGTGAGCGGACGATGGGACGGCGCCTCGCAGTTGGCAGAAGGCCATAAGTGGGACTTCTTCCCCTCGGCAGCCCTGGCATGGCGCATCGGCGAGGAAGAGTTCATGCAGAACGTGGGATGGGTGAACAACCTGAAACTGCGACTCGGCATCGGTGTCACCGGCAACTCATCCGTCAGCCCCTATGAGACGAAAGGCGACATCACAGGCATCTACCTGCCCTTCAACGGCATGGACAACGTGCTGGGATATACCACCAACGAGCCTTACTACTCGGGCACTCAGCTGACAATGGCCAACCCCAACCTCGGATGGGAGAAGACCACACAGTGGAACCTCGGTATCGACTTCGGATTCCTCAACAGCCGCATCTTCGGTAGCCTCGACTTCTACAGCTCGCATACCGACGACCTGATCATGTATACCACCATCCCCACTCTGACGGGATTCCCGGGCACCTACTCCAATATCGGCAAGACCAAGAACCACGGTGTGGAACTCACGTTCAGCGCCCTCCCGGTGAAGACGAGAGACTTCCAGTGGCTGACCGACTTCAATATCGCTTACCAGAAAGACGAGATTGTGGAACTGGCCTACGGCAAGAACGACATGCCCGACAACTCATGGTTCATCGGCGAGGCCATCTCCGTCTTCTACACCTACGAGATGGACGGCCTCTGGCAAGACACTCCGGAAGACAAGGCTGAAATGGCCAAATGGGCAGAGAACGGATACAACTTCTCACCGGGCAACGTGAAGCCCAAAGACCAGAACGGCGACTACAAGATGACCATGACCGACGACCGGGTGGTGCTCGGCCGCAGGAACCCCAGCACTACGCTCGGATGGAACAACCAATTCTCATGGAAGGGCCTCGAACTGGGCATCCAGATATTCGGACGCATGGGCTACTACTTCAATACCGGCGGCGAGGCTGAGACCGCACACGGCAACCAGCGGGAAATCGACTACTGGACACCCGACAACACTGGTGCCGAATGGCAGAAGCCTATCCTGGCACAGGCCACCTCGGGCTCGCAGGACAACTTCTCCGGCTACCTGGGACATAAGAAGGCTTCCTTCATCAAGGTGCGCAACATCTCTCTGGGCTACAACCTGCCGAAAAACATCCTCAAGGCGTGCACGATGTCACATGCCAAGGTGTATGCACAGGTCGTCAATCCCTTCAGTCTGAAGCAGTCGATCAACGGATTCGACCTCGACACCGGCAAGACCATCTTCAACCGTAGCTTCGTCTTCGGACTCGAAATAGGATTCTAATGAGGAAATCACAGTATAAGTATTAACAGTTCACCGTTAAAAAAGACAAGGATTATGAAACGTTACAGATATATTTTATGCGGACTGGTGGCAACGGCTCTCATGGCAGGCGTCAGCTCTTGCTCAAGCGACTTCCTCGACGAAGAACTCACCACGAAATATTCCACCGACTATTTCGACACTGCTGAAGGACTGGAAGACCTCGCCGTCTCGCTCTACGGAAACATCCGCTGGCACTTCGGATATGAGTGGGCCTACGGCATCACACTCTACGGCACCGACGAATTCACCAACGGCAACGACCTCACCTCTGACGCATGGAACAAATACGACAGCAGGTTCGGACCTGTCGTCCAAGGTACCAACCGTAACTGCCCGCAGCCCTCTGCCCTCTGGGATGAGGTCTACTACGGCATCGCCTCCTGCAACACCATCATCGACAAAGCAGAAAAAGTCATCACCGACCCCGTCGTGCGCGACAGGTGCCTGGCACACGCCTACTTCCTCCGTGGCTACAACTACTACCGCCTGACGGCACAGTATGGCGGCGTGGTGCTGCAACTCACGCCGGTGAATGATGTGGTGCGCAACTTCACACGAGCCACCGAAGAGCAGTGCTGGGCACAGGTCATCGACGACCTGCGCAAGGCCTACAACCTCTTCAAGGGAGAGGAATTCACCTACGGCAAGGGCATCACATGGACCAAGGCCACTGCCGCCCACTTCCTGGCCAAAGCGCTCCTCTTCCGCGCCTCTGAGCGTTGCGACGCCTTCAACGGCAGCACCAAAGACGCCGACCTGCACGAGGCCATCGAGATGTGCAACTACGCCATCGGTGCCCGCTCACTGGCCAAGAACTACAGCGACCTCTATGCCAACTGGACCGGCATCGACTGCGCCACTGAGCAACTCGACGAAATTCTCATGGAGGCTGGCTTCAACAACAGCAGCACCACCGTGGGACGCTTCGGCAACCGCACCTACAACTACTTCTGCCCGCAGTTCTCCAACTTCTCCAACGGATGGGTGAAGCGCGGAGTGTGGATCGGCGACATGGACTTCCAGCGCTGCCGCCCCACCGAATACACCTACGCCGCCTATGACCACGTCAACGACGCGCGTTTGTGGAAGACCTTCAAGACCGTCTACGGTGTCAACAATGTGGTCGACGCCTCCAAGGGCGTGGCCCTGGGCGACCCCGCCATCGTCATGATTCTCAACAAGAAGGACGACCACACCTATGACGGCTACACCTTCGGAGCCAACAAGCAGGAGCCTACCTTCAAGGACGATGCCGGCCGACTGCCCGAATGGAAAGCTGACGCCCGGCAGACAGCCACCAGCGGCGAACTCACCTCTACCAAGGGACAGTGGATTCCCAACTCGTCGATCCTCTACCAGAACGGACAGTATGTGGCACCCACATTTATGACTCCGGGCTATGCCTACTGCAACTTCTTCGCAGGCATCAACAAGACCGTCGACGGCACACGCCAGGCAGAGAAGGGCGACTCTTTCCGCGACGTCATCATGGCTCGTCTGGGCGAGACCTACCTCATCCGTGCGGAGTGCTACGCACGACTGGGCGACTATGCCTCGGCCAAGAAAGACATCGACGTCATCCGTGCACGTGCGCAGTGGCAGAACGGCGAAAACCGCTCCTACTATGTCGACGGTTCGAAAGCTTTCGAGAAGAACACCCTCAACACGGGTGCCGCCGCCAACAACTACCAGAACTCCAACCTCTGGATGAACACCTACTATCTCTCCAATCCCGACCAACCTGTGACGACAGCTGCCTCCAACCTCACATCGTGGACATGGGACAACCTGCCCGCAGAGGATGAGGCCATCCTCCAGAAACTGGGCGTGAGCGGACAGAAAGAGCGCGCCATACAGTTCATCCTCAACGAGCGCACACGCGAGCTCATCGGCGAATGGCAGCGTTGGGAGACACTCTCACGCACCAAGACCCTCGTGGCACGCGCCAAGGCATTCAACCCCGAAGCCTCTGCCATCCAGGAGCGCCATCTCTACCGTCCCATCCCGCAGGGATTCATCGACGGACTGAAAAACGAGGACGGCTCCGACCTCACCGACGAGCAGAAAGCCGCCTGGCAGAACCCGGGCTACTAACAGTCTTCCCGCAATGGCACACCACCAGCTGCCTGACTGAACTTCAGAGGCAGCGAATCATTTACCTCTCTCCCCCAAAGGCTGCGTCGCACGACGCAGCCTTTTCTTTGCCATCCACACCGACGATGAATGAAAACTGTATCATTTTTGGCGAATTTCAGTGCGACAGAATCGCCCTATTTCCGTAATTTTGCATTCGAAAACTAACCCGCTCTTCACTGAAGGGCCGACAAATCAACCAACGGACAATGAGAAAAACATTCTACACCCTACTGCTCCTCACACTGACCACCCTCACGGCCTCCGCACAGGAGCAAAAGCCCGACGAGAGCCTCACCCGGCACGACTTCTTCTACGCAGGACAAAGCAAACAGCGGCGAATGTTCATCGTCAAAGACGGGAAAGTGGCATGGTCCTATGACGACCAACTGAAACGAGGCGAAATCAGCGATGCCATCCTCATGAGCGACGGCCACATCCTCGTGGCACACCAATATGGCGTGGCTGAGGTGACACAAGACGGGCAGACGATATGGCAATATGCCGCTCCCGAAGGGACGGAGATACACACCATACAGCCCATCGGTCAGCACCATGTGGTGTTCGTGCAGAACGGGAAACCGGCCAAAGCCGTGGTGATGGCAATCCCCTCGCTGCAAGTGGTCAGGGAATTCCAACTGCCCGTCTCAGAGAAAGGGTCGGTGCACGGACAGTTCCGCAACGCACGCCTGTCATCGCGCGGCACGCTCCTCGTGGCCAACATGTCGCTGGGATGCATCCACGAGTACAACAGCGACGGACGTGAAGTGGACCGCTGGACCGGTTTTCTGCCATGGTCGGTGCAGGAACTGCCCAAAGGCAACCTGCTCATCACCGGCCGCAAAGGACACATACAGGAGATTACCCGCATGGGACAGACCGTATGGGAGATGAACACCGCCGACTATGGGGTGACACAACCACAGAAGACCCTGCGCCTGAAAGACGGGAGCCATATCATCAACAACTGGTACAACGAGTGGAACAAGACACCGATGGACACGCTCCACGCTCCCCTACAAGCCGTGGAAATCGACAAGGACGGGCACCTGGTGTGGCAACTGCGCGCATGGACCGACCCCGACCTGGGACCTTCCACCACCATCCAACTGCTCAGCGAACCCGTCAACCGCGACCGGCTCTTCTTCGGCGAATTCAACGCACGGGCACCCAAACTCTTCGTGGGTCCCAACCAACCGCTGGGCGAAGGACGTGGCATCCATCCCGGCAGAGTGGCATGGGTGCACTCACCGGGAGTGGCACAGTGGGACGGACGCACCGGCCTCTGGGTGGAAGACCGGTGGAACGACCAGCAGAAGGCCGACGCGATGGTGCGGGAGGCCGTCACGCAACTCACAGGCGAGTCCACGGCAAAGCAGGCATGGAAAGCGCTGTTCCGCCATTTCAACAAGACTCACGGCCGTGGCAACCGAGGCTACAAACGCGGTGAGACCATCGCCGTCAAACTCAACATGAACAACGCCATCACTCACCGCGACACCATCGAGCTCAACTCTTCACCCTTCGTGACACTGGCCCTGGTGCGGTCGATGGTGCACGACGGCGGCGTGCGCCAGCAGGACATCGTGCTCTGCGAACCCAGCCGCGCCATCACCGACAGCATCTACAACAAGATACACAGGGAGTTTCCTGGCGTGGCGCTCGTCGACAATATCGGGGGCGAAGGAAGACAAAAATGCGAATACTACCCCGAGCAGATTGTCTATTCGGTCGACAACGGAAAGATGGCCCGAGGACTTGCCAAATGCATCGTGGACGCCGACTACCTCATCAACTCGGCCCTCCTCAAGACCCACAGCGGACCGGGCGTCACCCTGACCTCCAAAAACTGGTATGGCGCCACCGACATCAACCTGCTCTGGCGCCAGAACGCGCACAATAACATCAGCCAGGACAAGCGCAACGGCCGACCTGGATACAAGACGTTCGTCGACTTCATCGCCCACAAAGACCTCGGGCAGAAGACTCTCCTCTTCCTCATCGACGGCACCTACGGCTCGAGAGACGTCAACGGGGCACCAGCACCCAAATGGATGAAAGAGCCCTTCAACAGGGAATGGGCATGCTCGATCATCGCCTCACAGGACGAACTGGCGTGCGATGCCGTCGCCATGGATATCCTTATCGGTGAATGGCCGGAGTTCGGCAGCCTCAACTACTGTGATGAATACCTCCGCGAGGCCGCGATGATCCCTCACGCACCGAGCGGGACGGTCTACAAACAGGAGGGGAAGCCGCTGGATAAGCCCCTCGGACTCTTCGAGCACTGGAACAACCAGAAGGAACGCAAATACACAAAGATTGACTTGATATACCGCCTCCTGCCATGAAGAAGCATGTGTTACTGACATGGCTGATGGCCTTCGCCCTGTCGGCTCAGGCACAAGTGGAGGATGCCTTCCACGGCATCCTGCCCGTGACCGACCCCGCGATGCGGAAGAGCCTGAATGGCGAATGGGACGTAAAAGTTATCGGGGAAATTGTCG
>CADBLU010000297.1 GCA_902795605.1 uncultured Prevotellaceae bacterium
CCCGTAATCTGACAAATCTTCGACATTGCTATCTAAATTTTTGTTTTCGTTTTTTGATACCTATTCCAAACAGGGTGCAAAGTTACCTATATTTTTAAGAAATACAAAATTTTTCCCCAAATAATATCTCAATTTAATAAAAATTAATTTTCCAAGGCTGCATTTTTGCCTGTTTTTTTGCTTGATTGGCAAACTATTGCTAATTTTGCGACATCCGCGAGTGCGGGAGTCGCCTATTTTCCTGTATGGCGTCCTCTCATTTAACAACCCTTACACCTATGACCGAGAAAGAAAAAATGCTTGCTGGCGAAACCTACTCCGCCGTCGATCCCGAACTGATCCTCGAGCTCAATGAGACACGGGAGATAGTTAGAAGCTACAATCAACTGCCTCCTTCCGACCGGAAAAGCCAGTTGGCCATATTGAAGTCTCTTTTGGGAACTGTTCCCGACGATGAGATTATCATCAACCAACCGTTCTACTGCGACTACGGCAAGCAGATACGCGTAGGAAGACATTTCTTTGCCAATTTCAACCTCACCATTCTCGACGAGGCCTATGTGACCATCGGCGACAACTGTTTCATCGGACCGAACGTGAGCATCTACACGGCCTGCCACAGTACCGACCCGGTCGAGCGCAACTCACGTCGCGAGTGGGCTTTGCCCGTCACTATCGGCCATAACGTGTGGATCGGAGGGAGTGTCACTATCCTGCCAGGTGTGTCCATCGGCGACAATGTGACCATCGGGGCAGGTTCTGTGGTGGCGGGCGACATCCCGTCCGGCACTATTGCCGTGGGCAATCCGTGTAGGGTGATAAAGCATTTATGACATCACCACCCGGCGCAGCTTATGATTCGCCATCCTCGGCTTTAACGATTCTAAAGCCGAGACTCATGATCATTTTTATGGTCTCTTGCGACGTGTTGCGGTCATAGTCTTTCTCACTTTCCGGCAATTCCTCATAGGGCACAAGGCATGGGTGATGCTTCCGGGCATCGTCCCTTACCTCTCCATAGGTCCATCCTTCGTCCATTCTGCTTTTTGCCCAGACTTCATGCACATTCTTGCTGAGCTGTTCAGCCAAATCGAGCAGTTCGGCAGGCAGAGCGATTTCCGTTGTATCTACGGGACTTGGTGTATACATTTTCTTCTTATCCATATTGTCTTGTAGTTTTGGTTCATTATAGAGAAGGAAGAAAGAGGTATTTTCTATCTCACGCTCTCCATTTTTCTACAATTTCACTATGGCATACGATGTGGCCGGCATTCGGATGGTCACATTGCCGGTTTTCTTGTCTTGTGTTATGCTGAACCGGTCGCCGGCAAGGAGTTTGGGCTTCTTCAACTTCACGTTGAGATGGAAGGTGGCGTCCGATGCCTCTCCCCTCGGATTAAGCATCACAAGCACGACATTCTTTCCTGCCGCACGGGCATAGACAAATGGATAACTGGAGGGAGACGGCTGGGTGGGGTCTGCTGACGGATAGACAGGCACAAATTCTGCATAATTGGCCAATGCCGGTTCGCTATGCCGCAGAGAGATAAGCCGGCGGGTCTTATTGAGCAACGAATTGGGATCCTTCTCCTGCGCTTCCACGTTGGGAGCGTCGGCCGACGGATCTACGGGCAGATAGAGTTTGGAGGCATCGGCTGTAGAGAAACCGAGATTTTTGCCTGAGGTCCATTGCATGGGTGTGCGTGCGCCATTTCTCGGCTGATAGGCTCCCTCCACCTGTGGCCAGTCATTGGGCAGTTGCTTCATGCCTATCTCATTGCCGTAATAGAGGAAGGGCACACCCGGCATGGTGAACCCGAAGGCATAGATCATCTCAAGCTCTTTGTCCGTGCGCCGATTTCCGAGCCGGGCATTGTCGTGGTTTCCCAACGGCAGACTGATATACCCTTTGCCTACAGTCTTCTCATACTGGTCCATATAACTGGTCAGGAAGTCGGTGATGGTCCCATTACCCTCAGCATCGAAATAACTGTGTCCTTCGCTCACGCCATTGAGGATTCTCCAGCTCTCTTTCTGGAACAAATCGTTGTAGCCGTTGAACCAATGGAAAAAGTCCACATGGAAACAGTTGTCGAGGGCATCGGCAGGATACGACCATTCGGCCACCATGAATCCACGGGGATACTCTTTCTCCAACAACTGCCGTATCTCTCTCCAGAACAGTTTCGTCTCGTTCTCATTGGTGTTAAAGAACTGTTCGTTGCCTCTCACCCGACGGGTCTTTACAAGCGCGCCAGCCATATCGGCACGGAATCCGTCAGCACCCATATCCATCCAGAACCGCAACACGTTCTTCAGGTCTTCGCGCATGGCAAGCACATCAGGGTGGTTGGTGGGCAGTTGCCACGGCTGATCCGGGTCCGGGTTGGAGAAACCGAAGTTGAGTGCTGGCTGGCACCAATAGAAGTTACGCATGAACTGTCCGTTGCGTTGACCGTAGCCTTTGATGAAGGAGCCGGCAAACTCTCTGGGCGGGTCCACCCAGTTGGTCTCTGTCCAAATATAATAATTGGAGTATTTGTTCTTCTCCTGCTTCTGCGACTCCACAAACCATGGATGATCGATGGCTGTATAACTGACGACATAATCGAAGATGACGTGCATGCCACGCTTATGTGCCTCTTCAAACAACTGGCGCGCATCCTCATTGGTGCCATAGCGGGGTGCTATCTTATAGTAGTCGCGTATGTCATAGCCGGCATCGTTGAAGGGAGAGTCGAAAAACGGGTTGAGCCAGATGGCGTCTACCCCGAGGCTCTTCACATAATCGAGTTTGCTGATGATGCCTTTCAAGTCGCCGATGCCATCTCCGTCGGAGTCGCAGAATGTCTGCGGATAAATCTGATAGAACACAGCGTTTTTCGCCCAATCAGGCATCTGTGGTATCACATACTTTCCCGTGATGGTTGCAGCCTGGGCAACCACAGACAGTACGGTGAAAAAGGATAATAAGAGTGTCTTTTTTCTCATATTTGATAGATTTGGGAATGATTCTATAAAGGTAAACGTTCAGTGTCTGTTTTTCCGTACAAAAATAGTGATTTTTTTCGTAAATACGCGTTCTTACGGACGATTATTTCAAGCCACACAATCAGCAAGCCTTCCAGACACAAAAAAACACCCAGATTACGCTGAAAATGATGCGTATATCAGGGTGTGACTTTCTCACTTGTTGGTTTACCTTACCATTTGCGGAGAGAACAGGATTCGAACCTGCGAACCAGTTTTGCCGGTTACACGCTTTCCAGGCGTGCCTCTTCAACCACTCGAGCAC
>CADBLU010000298.1 GCA_902795605.1 uncultured Prevotellaceae bacterium
GGCGGAGCGTGTTCGCGGTTCTTTCTTGTTTCTTCTTTCTGTCCACACAGAAAGAAGAAAATACATGAATATCAATTAAATATTCAACTTGCAGAAGTTGAGTTACATATTATTTGCAAAATCATAAAAACACAAAATGTGCAGAATCCGTAAAAAGGGTTGATTTATCAGTAAATCGTTTAAGTTGTGTCTGTCGATTTCGCCGTACCTTTGCATCGTGATTGAGAATCACACTGCGAAACTCGGCGGTGCCTCAGCAATAAGAGCAAGCTCCATAGCCATCGGCTTGCACGAGTTTT
Organism: uncultured Prevotellaceae bacterium; assembly: GCA_902795605.1. Classification (GTDB taxonomy): domain Bacteria; phylum Bacteroidota; class Bacteroidia; order Bacteroidales; family Bacteroidaceae; genus Prevotella. Next base: position 300 of record CADBLU010000298.1, read on the forward strand.
GCAACCGGAAATAGGAACAAACTTAAAAGCAACCGGAAATAGGAACAAACTTAAAAACAATCAGATATAGGAACAAACTTTAAAATCGGATAGATATGAGCAAGATTGCATTAGGAACCTGGGCCTGGGGCACAGGAGCATTTGGAGGAGACATGGTATTTGGTAGCCAGACCGACGTGGAGAACCTGAAACCTGTGTTTAACGCGGCGATGAAAGCCGGGCTGAGCCTCTGGGACACAGCTACGGTCTATGGCATGGGAGAGTCGGAGAAGATTCTCGGACAGTTGGCCGGTGAATATGAGCGCAAGGATGTGGAGATTTCCACGAAGTTCACTCCGCAACTCGCTGAGGTGTATGAGAACAGTGTCGAGAAGATGGCTGAGGCCTCTATCGAGCGTATGGGCTGCGACTATATCGACATCTACTGGATTCACAACCCGATGGACGTGGAGCGCTGGACACCCGGACTGATTCCCCTGCTCAAGTCGGGCAAAGTGAGGCGCGTGGGTGTGTCCAATCATAATATCGCGGAGATACGCCGTGCCAATGAGATACTTGGTAAGGCCGGCTTCAAGGTGAGTGCCGTGCAGAACCACTTCTCGTTGCTCTACCGCTCATCGGAGAAAGGCGGCGTGCTCGATTACTGCAAGGAGAACGGCATTGAGTTCTGGGCCTACATGGTGCTGGAGCAGGGCGCCCTCTCCGGTAAATATAATCAGTCGAACCCGCTGCCCGCAGAGAGCGACAGGGGCAAGAAGTACAACCCCGTGCTGCCGCAGTTGGAGGCTCTGACAAACGAGATGACCGCCATCGGTCAGAAATACGGCGCCTCGTGCTCACAGATCGGCATCGCCTGGGCCATCGCCAAGGGCACGCTGCCCCTCATCGGTGCCACCAAGGAGCGCCACGTCATCGAGGCCGCAGAAGCCTCCAAGATACAGCTGACAGCCGAGGAAGTATCCAGACTCGAGGCTCTGGCCGATGCCACTGGCATTGACACCCGGGGCGGTTGGGAGCATTCTATGGAATGACTTTGGGCTGCGGCAAAACCGCAGCCTACCAAACACTAACACGGGGCCTTTACACGGGGCCTTTGGGCTCGGGGCACCAAAAGCACAAAGGAGACGTGGCAGAGATGGCTGGTGATTCATAGATGTAATGTCTAAACTCCCAAACTCCCAAACTCCCATACTCCTACACTCCTATACTCCTTATAACGTGCGCTTGAATTGCTGAAAGATACTTGAATTGGAGGTTGAAATTGAAGATTAGAACAATATTGCTGGCTCTTATGATTGCAGCAAACGGTTTTGCTCAGGGCGTGATAGATGTGCACAGCCACATCATCACCTCTGAGCTTTTGTCGGCTCTTGAGAGCGAGGGCCGGTTGATGGACGAGGGATTCCCCTTGCCCAAGTATGATGCCGATGCACATCTGAAGTGGATGGATGAGGCAGGCATTGAGACATCTGTGTTGACATTGGCGGCTCCCCAGCCATCATCTGCCCAGACGATAAGGATGACCAATGAGGCGGCGGCGAAACTGAAAAAGCAGCACCCCGGACGTTTCCTTTTCTGTGCGGCCCTACCCCTGCCTGATGTGGATGCCGCTATCCGCGAGGCAAAGTACGTGCTCGACACGCTCGGAGCCGACGGCATCAAACTGGCCACCAATGTCAATGGCCAATATCTTGGTGCGCCTGAGCTCGACACGCTTTTCTCCGTCCTGAATGAGAGTAAGGCCGTCGTCATCCTTCACCCGCATCGCCCGGATCCTGTCAACCCACAGGTGATGAGGCAGACGCCGCTGGCCATGCAGGAATACCTCTCGGAGACCACCCGCGCTGTGTCGAACATGATCAGCCGCAATGTGCTGGCCCGTTACAACGACGTGAAGGTGGTGGTTCCCCATTGCGGAGCCTACCTGCCTTTGGCCGTGCCACGCATGAAGTCGCTGACGCCCGAGATGCAGGCCAACAAGATGGTGGGTGAGATCGATTGGGAGGCCAACCTCCGTGCGCTCTACTACGACCTCGCAGGCGCTCACTCGTCCGAGGTCATCCGCATGATGCTCACCATCACCTCGCCCGACCATCTGCTCTATGGGTCCGACTATCCCTACGTCGCTCCGCGGGTGCTCACCCAGAGCCTGGCGAGGATGAGGCAATATCTGACGACGGAATCGGACCTCGCGCCATTCAAGGAAATGATTCTCTACAAGAATGCGGAAAAGATATTCAAACAGTAACACAAATCAACAGTAACTGACAGATATGAGAAAGAGTTTTATCATGATTCTCTGCGCCGTGCTCACGTTGTTGAGCACAAACGCATCATCAAAGACACTCGTGGTGTACTACAGCTACACCAACTATTGCCGTGAGATAGTGTCCACGCTGACCTGTCAGATTGAGGCTGATGTGCTGGAGATGCCCAATGTGCGCCACTGGAACGGGGCCACGCCCTGGAGCGACGCCGAGTGTATGACAGTGACCGAGATTGCTCCCGGCGAACAGCATGCCGTACAGTTGCAGAAGGTGACCGACGAGGAATTCTCGAGTCCGATAACACACGAAAACATGATTGTCCGTATCGCTGAGATTGAGGTCTATCCGCAGTACTTGAAAGAATATCTGGAATACGCCAATGAGGTGGACCGCCTGAGTGTGGAGCGCGAGCCCGGCGTGATTTGTCTCTTCCCCATGCAGAGTGCCGAGGACTCCACAAAGATTCGCATCCTCGAGATTTATGCCTCAGAGGAAGTTTATCAGAATCACCTGAAGACCGACCACTTCCAGAAATACAAGCAGGGCACCCTGCACATGGTGAAAGACCTGAAGTTGCCCGCGATGAGACCTCTCGACCCGGAGACGATGAAACTGATATTCAAAAAACAAAGATAACATGGAATACGTAAAACTCGGAAACTCAGACCTGCGCGTGTCGCGCATCTGTCTTGGCTGTATGGGTTTCGGCGACCCCACCATCGGACAGCATTCATGGACAATCGGCGAGGAGCCGACACGTGAGATTATCCGCCGCTCGCTCGACCTCGGCGTGAACTTCTTCGATACGGCCATCGCCTACCAGTTGGGCACCTCGGAGCAGTACGTGGGACGGGCTTTGCGTGATATGGCCCGGCGCGACGACGTGGTGGTTGCCACGAAATTCCTGCCCCGCACCGACGAGGAGATCCGGCAGGGTGTCAACGGCCGTCAGCACGTGCTGAACTCCATCGACAGCAGTCTGCAGCACTTAGGCATGGACTATGTCGACCTCTATATCTACCATATCTGGGACTACAAAACCCCGGCGGAGGACATTCTGGAAGGGATGAACGAGGCCGTGCAAGCAGGCAAGGCCCGCTACATCGGCATCGCCAATGCCTATGCCTACCAATTGGCCAAGATGAACGCGCTGGCCGAGAAACACGGTTGGGCAAAGTTCGTCAGCGTGCAGAACCATTACAACCTGATCATGCGTGAGGAGGAGCGCGAGATGCAGCCGTTGTGCCGTGAGGACAACATCGCGCAGACACCCTACAGCGCGTTGGCCTCAGGCAAACTTGCCAAGCGTCCCGGCGAGACCTCGAAACGTCAGAAAGAAGACTCGTTTATGCATTTCAAATATGATGCCACCGCCGAGCAGGACAACCGCATCGTGGAGCGTGTCGTGGAACTGGCCGACCGCTATGGGGTGGAGCTGACGCAGATTTCACTGGCCTGGCTGCTGACAAAGGTGGAGTCGCCCATCGTGGGAGCCACGAAACTGCACCACATCGAGGGGGCCGTGAAGTCGCTTGATGTCCGTCTGACCGCCGACGACATCCGCTACCTGGAAGAGCCATACGTGCCTCACAACCTTTCTGGCGTGATGGCAGTCAACAAGCCCGTCATGAGTGAAGAGCCCGTCTGGGTGGCAGCAAGCAGGAACAAATAGATTCGACCTGTACGGATGAATTTTGTTCGGACATGCAGTAGTTACTTGCTTTTTGCATGTCCGCTTAGTCCTTACGCATTTTTGACGTTCGGACATGTATGAAGCAAGTCCCTACGCATTATTGCACACGCCAAAAGGCCTGTTGCAACTGTAGGGACATGCTTTATGCATGTCCGTACAAAAGCTTTTCGTTCGGTTTGCACTACTTTGCTTGCGCGAAGATAGGCTGCACCTCAGAAAAGCTCAAATAAAATTTGGCTTTTCGTTCGGTTTGCACTATCTTTGCCTTCATATTTAATAATCTAATCAATGTACAAGACTCAACAATCGTTCAACGACTATTGGGAAGAGAAATCTCAGAAACTGCGCAAGTCATGGGCTGCAAAATCTAAACGCTTTGCTGAGAGACACTTGCAGTTAGAGGCCATCCGCAGTGAGGTTGTCTACCATCGTGTGGAGAAAGGCGCGTTTTACACTCTCTGCGATATACATCAGACAGTTCAGAATCCTGTCGCCGGTTGGGACTCCAATATGCGATTCTTTTTCTCAGAACAAGGGCTCCGTGATGCCATGCTGGCAGAGGGTGCCGACCTCAGCGTCTTCGCGATGACAGTAAGCCGGAGGAGTATCGTCGGTCAGCAGCCACATGACGTGAAATACGCACATGTCCTTGATCCTGCCTACAATCGTCGTGATTTATACGCAAGGTGTACCGACTTGGAAACCTGCACCATCACCTATAGGGAAGTGACCATGGTGATCTACCGTTACACTTATCTGCAGCAGCCCTTTGGCTGGTATGAACTTCTGCCATGCCAGCAACTGCCCATTACGATGCAGAGATTTGAGGAGACCTTTTTCAGCACTTTGGACATTGCCACACTGTTGATGGAGATGGCGGCGGAGTTCGAGTTAAGGAATGAAGAGTTGAACTATCATGTCAAGAAGATGAAACTTCGGACGATGGAGGCCATCTTCACCGACGATATTGAGTTTGACTTATGGGATGACAAGAAACTGGAAAAGAAGGTGGCGGAATACGTCGATAAGGATTACACGGTGGAAAAGGCTCTTGATCAGGTGCTCCGCCCTTGGAAACAGGCCATCGCTAAATTTTTTCATGCCATCACAGACCAGGAGTCTCAGAGTCCCGCGGTGAAGTTTGATTATTCATTCATGCGCAACAGTCCCCTCAGTTACATAAAAGATGTGTTGCAAACCTATTTCAATGAGCATGGCCTGGAAGGGGTAAAGATATGGATTCCCAAAGAAAGCCGTTCAGACCTACACATGGAGTATCTCGGGCATCAGATACTTTACGATGCATCCGAAAGTTGCTTTTTCCCGAATGTGAACTATTCCATGTGCCAAATCTATGGGGTGTTGGATAAGGCTCCCTTGCGTGCCATTGCCGGTTACCTGCGCAAAATGCCGGAAATCACCCGTAAGACCGACGAGGTTGTGATCAAGGTCATGCATCTCTACGACCGCCTGATGCGGCAAAAGCACGAGAACTATAGCCAGAACGTGGAATTCTTGGACAGTTTGTCCGCACTGCATTCGGGAACGCCCGTAGGCAAGATGATGAAATATTTGCGGTGGAATGTGGGGCATCTTGTTGTCCCCGGCATGTATATTGAGTTATCTATTCCATCGATAAAGGTGCTCAGCGAGACGTCCTTCAGTTTCGTAGAGACAAAAACTTATCAAGGTATGATGAGAGAACGTGAGAGATGGGTCGACGCCGATTGTCATACCGTGTATGTGGCCGACCCAGTGACGACAGATTTCGCCGAGTGGGAAAAAGCACATCGCAATGGAGTATTTGTGGAACGGTCTTCTTGGACTGTTGAAAAATTTGTGAAGTCTTATTCCTCCTCTGATTATGGGCTTTCCCTCGCTATTGATTTCATCAGTCAGAAATTGTAATTCACTCATTTATCTCAAGTTGAAAGGAGTGTAGTAAACTCTCTATCTCCCAAACTCCCAAAAGTTGAGCAAATCCGGCTTAGGGTATTATATACAAAACAGTAATGGTATGAAGGCAAACGAGTTTAAGAAATACTGGGACAAGAAATCGCAGAAGCGGCGCAAGTTGTGGGAAGGTAAACTCAAGCGGTGGATTGCCAATCACACCCCCATCGAAGAAATTCGCAACGACGTGTTCAAGCCCTTTTGCCAAGCACCCAATTTTGATGGCTTTTGCGAATTGGCCGAGTCTCACTATACCACGAAGAACCCTCTGGCAGAGTGGAGGCGTGGCAAATTCTGTTTTACGGAGGAAGGGCTTCGTGATGCCTTGCTGCAGTACGGAGGCAAGCTCGACGAGTTCACTGCGACGAGAGAGCATTCCGTTTGTGAACGAAGGCATTTCACCGACCTCGACACCCACACATTTACCTATGGTGAAGCCACGATGATCATTAAGCGCTATTCCGCCAAGGATGTGCCTTTCGGCCACTATGAGATTACTCCCTGCACGAGGTTCGACGACAACTGTCCGATGCGAATGGAGGAGACGGGCTTCTATACACTCAACATCGCCACTCTGCTTATTGAGATGGATGCCGAGTGCCATCTGCGTGAAGAGGAGTTCCTTTACTATGTCAAAGGGTTGAAAATCGCTGGCATGGAGGGAATTGTCGTAGACGACATCGAGTTCAAGTTGTGGGATGACGCGAAGATTGCGGAGAAGGTGAAATCACTTGTCAAAAGATATGGTTATCGTAGTGTGGAACCTGTCATCAGGTCCGCATTGAAGCCTTGGATGACCGCAGTGAAGGAATTCATGGAGAAAATCGCCCATGCCGACAAAAATCGGGAAGACTTGATTTTCCGTGCTTTTGAAAGATCAGTGAGAATAATGGCACGTAGTTCCGTAAACACTTTCGAAGAATACATCAATCGTGTCTTCCGCCCCTATCTGGACAGCCAAGGACTGCAAGATGCGATTGTGCGTACAAACAGTTCAAGCATGATCATCCTTGAATATCAAGGTTGCCAACTGATGCTGAAAGCTGGCAGCCTATATGCCCAGTCGCGTTACCAATGCCATTTCTATCCATTTGCGGAAGAGAAGGATTTGTCCTCTCGTAATAACGATTCCGCCATCACTTTTGAATTGCTCACGCTGAGCGCCATCGCAAGATATGTGAAACTGATGCCGAAGTACAAAGGCATCATCTATGGAATGAAAGAGAAGGTCTGCAGGGCTTTTGATGAGATAGAGGAACAATAGAAAACAAAACAACATAACAAAGAGATATGGCCATAGCTATCAACACTAAAGAATTGGAGACCCTCATGGAGGTGACTCCCTCGTGGCAGAACATCATGCTGGCGGGCCGGCACGGCATCGGCAAGTCGCAGATACTGACCAACTATTTTGAATCGAAGGGCATGCGTGTCGTGGCCCTCTTTCTCGGACAGATGAGCGACCCCGGCGACCTGCTGGGACTGCCCAACAAGGACGAGGCGAC
>CADBLU010000299.1 GCA_902795605.1 uncultured Prevotellaceae bacterium
CACATCAGTGGTGTGAGGCTGATGAACGGCATCGGCGGCTCGGGCGACTTCGAGCGCAATGCCTACCTGAGCATCTTCACATGCCCGTCGGTGGCCAAGGGAGGTGTCATCAGCTCTATCGTCCCCTTCGTCAGCCATCAGGACCACTCGGAGCACGACGTCAACATCATCGTCACCGAGCAGGGTGTGGCCGACCTCCGCGGCAAAGGCCCGATGCAGCGTGCCGAACTGATTATCGAGAAGTGCGCCCACCCCGACTACAAGCAGTTGCTGTGGGACTATCTGAAGATGGGCACCGGCGGTCATACACGCCACTGCCTGCCGGCCGCTTTCGCCATGCACGACACACTGCGCCGCAAGGGCGACATGCGACTGACCGACTTCGCCGAATATGTGAAAGACTAATGCGATTCCCCACACCTTGCATTTGAAATCGCAAAGGGGCTGGCCATGGTGGCCAGCCCCTCATTTTTTTGTTTTCTTGAGACTTTTCTGAATCGTTTTCCCACCGCCGCACCGCTCCCATCGGATTTCTCCAACACGAAGGAACGGGGAGGGATGGTTTGTCACCTGACACCGCCGCCGGAGCCGCCGCCATGAGAGCCGCCACCGCCGCCAAACGAGGAGCGGCCACCACCGCCGCTATGGCGGGAGTCATAGGCAGATTTCATGGAATGTGCCGTGTTGTAAGTGGTCGATGACAACATAGGCACCAGTGTCTTGTTGGTGAGGTTGCGGGTAATCTCGCCCATCTTCAGATACTCAGGATTGACCTTCTTCATGTCGGCCTGCACCTGATCGCCGATGCCGAAGAGGGCGGCATAGACCAGATAGTCGTTCCACAGCGACAGTTCGCTCAGATGCCGCTCATTGGCAAGGGTGAAATCGTTGAGGAACATCTTCAGTCCGAAGACCTGACGCACATCGTCGATGCTCTGCTTGGCCTTCTTCATGGAAACCGACTGGCTGATACTATTCATGAAACTGATGACCTCGGTCTCGTGATGTTTCATCCAATTCTTCAACTCACTGGGCTGAAGCACGAGGTCGTCGCCAGAGGCTGCACGCAGCATGTCGTAGAGTTTACGCATGGGTACGGTATTGATGAGCCGGTTTTGCTGGTTGAAGTCGGTGATGACGATGCAGTCTTGGTATTTGCCCTCGCCGCCAAACATCTTCTTGAAGGAGCCAGGCTCCACATACCGGTTCTCGATGCGGAGAGTGCCTGTCCTGATGAGACGCAGGATCATCGCACTAATCATATCCTCGTTGGAAATGCCGCCACCGCTGAAGAAAGCGTCGTAGAGGCCCCTGGCACGCACCAGGTCGCCATTGACAGGAATCTCCCTGTACCACGTCACCGACTCCAGCAGTTTCTTGCGCTCCATCCTTTTGCGTACTTTGAACCAGATAGATACAATGCCCAGCAAGGCGAAGAAAAGGACGCCGAAAATCGCTTCCGGGTCGGCCTTGAAATCATTCCAGAATTTCTGATACCATGTGGGCTCTTTGTAGTCGCTGTTCTCGAAGGCCTCATCACGCACGTCCTTGAAAGACTCTTTCTCTCTCAGTGAAGGATGCAGGATGCCTTTGGGTATCTCCACCATCACTATCATGGCCATTTCGGCGGTCATCGGCTCAGTAGTGATCACATGCACCTCATTATCCTCTAAGGAGACATCACCATTGAATCCGAAAGCCCATGCCTTGACGGTGTCCTCCGGCAGTCCCTCCTCTTTGTCGGTGCGGATGACCAACTCGGCCTTTTGCGCCGCTGGTTTCATGTTGCGGGCGATGAACATCCAGTTGAAACCGTCGCTCTCCGTGTAGGAGCGCACCACCTTGGTGATGGTATAGTTGACATGATAGATACGATCGCCGCTGTTGCCCAAGCCCCAGCACAGCTCATAGCCGTCGCTCTTGGTGACGATGCCGCACCGGCCGGCCTTCTGCAGCCGTGAGCGCGAGGTGTCCCAACTGCCCTCGTTGAGATAATTGCGCCCCGTCTCGTCGGAGACCGAGAAATTCTTGATATCGCTGCCGGCGAGATTGCTCATGACAATATAGCCCTCCGTACCCTCGCTGTCGATACTCATTTGCCGGACTTCCTGGACATCGGCATCGCCGTTGTCGTGGAGCGTCACCAGGATGCTGAGTTGCCGCAAAACGGGTGCGGCGGCCACGGGAAGCGCGGCCGACAGCCATAGGATGAGCAACAGGAGTCTATTTGTAAGCCTCATCGAAATCGGGATAGTGTTGTTTCTTCTCCTCGTCGACCGTGAGATATGCCTTCTCCTTGAAGTTGAGCATCGAGGCCACAAACGAGGACGGCCACTGGCGCACCATGCGGTTCATCTTGGTGGCGGTATCGTTGTAGACCATACGGCTCATACGCACATGCTCCTCATAGGTGTTCACACCGTCGGCGGCTTTGAGAAAGAGCTCGTTGGCTTTCAGTTCGGGATAAGCCTCTCCGATGGCCATGAGCCTGCCCATCACCTGCGAGAGCTCACCCTGCTGCTTCAGGGCCTCCTCAGCGGTGTCGATAGGTGCCTGCCTGCGTGCTGTGATGGTCTTGATAAGTGTCTCCGACTCATGCTTGGAATATTGTGCAGCCGTCTTGGCCAATGCGAGCAGGGCGTCCCAACGGGAGTTGAGCTGCACGGCAATCTGACTCATGGCATTCTTGCAGAGCTCGTCCATACTGACCAGTTTGCGCTGCGTATTGAAAATATAGATGAACACGAGGATTGCCAAGAAAACGATAAATCCTAAGACAAGTACTAATGCGGTAACCATAACTTTATTGATTTAGTGAATAATTATATGCCACAAAGATAGGAAAAAAATTACAATCAGCCATTTATTTGTTTGTTTTTTTTCATCTGCGTCCAAGAATGTGGTGATACAACCCTGCGGAAGCAGTGCTTTTCACCCGCTGATGCCCACTGGCAGGAGGTTTTCTCCCTCACTGCCGGAGGTGCGGCTCATCATCAACCGGTGTCTCTTGATCGATTGGGAATGACCACTGCTTGCAGAACTCCCACAGGACGATGCCTGCGGTGACAGAGACATTCATGGAGTGCTTGGTGCCGTGCTGAGGAATCTCCAGACAACCGTCGCACAGGTCGACCACTTCCTGATGGACGCCTTTCACCTCGTTGCCGAAGACGACGGCATAGCGGGTGCCGGCAGAGGTCGACAGACGGTGAAGGGGGGTGCTGCCCACCGCCTGTTCCACGGCATAGACGAAGACGCCCTCGGCATGGAGGGCCTCCACCGCCTCACGGGCAGTGGCGAAATAGCGCCAGTCGACACTGTCCTCGCCACCGAGGGCCGTCTTGTGGATCTCGGGGTGCGGCGGACAGGCGGTGATGCCGCAAAGGCAGACCTGCTCGACGCGGAAGGCGTCGCAGGTGCGGAAGACGCTGCCCACGTTGTAGAGGCTGCGCACGTCGTCGAGCACCACAACGAGGGGCATTTTCGCCGCCGCCTTGAATTCCTCGACGGTGAGGCGCTGCATCTCTATCGTCCTAAGCTTGCGCATCGCCCTTGGTCTTGAAGGCGAGGGCATAGACACGCATCTGCTTCACCATGGCCAGCAGACCGTTGCTACGCGTGGGACTGAGGTGCTCCTTGAGTCCTATCTCGTCGATGAAATAGAGTTCGGCATCGAGAATCTCCTGCGGGGTGTGTCCACTGAGCACCCTCAAGAGCAGGGCGATGAGGCCCTTGACAATCAGGGCGTCGCTCTCGGCGGTGAAGAAGAGCAGTCCGTCGCGGTAGTCGGCCTGTATCCACACCCGGCTCTGGCAACCGTTGATGAGGTTGCTCTCGGTCTTGTATTTCTCTTCCAGCGGTGTCATCTCGTTGCCCAAATCGATGAGCAACTGATATTTGTCCATCCAGTCGGTGAAGTCGGAGAACTCCTCTATCACCTCGTCTTGTATCTCATTGATTGTCATATCACTTTGTTTGGTTTTATCTCTTTCGTTGTCTTTCGCGCCCGAGGTGCTCCTTGTGTCTCATACCCCCTCGTCGGGCACCAGTTTGAACAGTTTGTCGCTGGGTCGCACCTTTGCGGGCACAGGGATAGAGATATGGGTGCCCTTGTGCGCGGTGGAGACCGGCTGCAACTCATAGCGTATCTCGGTGCAGTCGACATACATCACTCCCGTGGTGGGACCGGTGATGAGCAGTTTGTCGCCCACGCTGAACTCCGCGGCATCGCAGGTGAACTCTGCCACGCCGAGCTTCGAGTAGTATTTCACGCCACGGCCCACATACACCTTGCGCACGGTGGCATTGCTGCCGTAGCGGCTGTTCCACTCGCCCAACCGCTGGCCCAGGTAATAACCGTCCCAGAAACCGCGGGTGAACACGCTGGCCAGACGCTCGTCCCACTCATCCTTGCGCTCCTCGGTGAACGTGCCCTCGACGACGCTGGCGATGGCCTCCTTGTAGCATTTCACCACGGTATAGACGTATTCGGGACCGCGGGCACGCCCTTCAATCTTGAACACCCGCACGCCGGCCTCCATCATGCGGTCGATGAAACGGATGGTCTTCAGGTCTTTCGGACTCATCACATACTTGTTGTCAATCTCCAACTGGGTGCCCGTCTCATTGTCGGTGACAGTGTAGGAACGGCGGCACAACTGCATGCACTCGCCACGGTTGGCCGAACGGGCGGCATTGTCGAGACTGAGGTAGCATTTGCCGCTGATGGCCATGCAGAGGGCACCGTGGCAGAACATCTCGATGCGCACCTGCCCGCCCTGCGGACCGCGGATGTCTTCCTCGGCCACCTGACGGTGAATCTCCGCCACCTGACTCAAGTTGAGCTCACGGGCAAGCACCACGACATCGGCAAACTGCGCATAGAATTTCAGCGCCTCGGCATTGCTGATGTTGAGCTGCGTGGAGAGGTGCACCTCCTGGCCCACCGTGCGGCAGTAGGTCATCACTGCCACGTCGCTGGCGATGACCGCCGTGATGCCTGCCTCATGGGCGGCGTCGACGATGGCACGCATGGTGGCGATGTCGTCATCGTAGATGATGGTGTTGAGCGTGAGATAGGTCTTGATGCCGTGCTGCTGGCACTCCGCGGCAATCTCCTTGAGGTCGGCGATGGTGAAGGGGTTGGCGGAATGGGAACGCATATTGAGTTGGCCGATGCCGAAATAGATGGAGTCGGCACCCGCCTGAATGGCGGCCACCAGCGACTCACGTGAACCCACAGGGGCCATCACCTCAAAATCAGATATTTGCTCTTTCATCTGTCGTCTATAATCTTCTCGCTTTGTCGTTTCTTGGCGTGCAAATTTAGATAAAACTTTCCATTTTCACGCCTGTCGAACAAAGAAATTCTATTCTTTACTCATGTTTCTCAAGTTGAAAGGAGTGTAGGAGTGGAGGAGTTTGGGAGTGTAGACATTACTGTCGTGGATAACGGGCCTATCACCGACCGGTCTATGCCGGCGGTCAGGGAAGATAGTATTTCCGGCCATCGAGGATGACCCATCCGTGGTGTGAAGGATACTGGAGGCGACGGCCATAGAGGTCGTAGCAACCCCGACGCACCGTGGCGGCGCGCACGGGCGTGCTCTCGGGCGTGCGCACAGCCGTCTGCCGCATCATCCAGTCTCTGCGCGAGAGAAACCACTGCCGGATGCGGGCCACATCGTCGGCCACAGGGACATAGGGCCACACCCACCGCTCACTCTCATAGCGGCGCGACTTGTCGAGGGCGGCCGCCTCGTCGCTGCGCAGATAATCGTCGAAATAGTCGACCACATAGTCGAAGAGCCATTGGCACATGAAGTCGAGCACCTCGTCATACAACTGGCTGAACTCCGTGGGCCTGCCCTCTTTGTCGTAGAAAGGGAAATAGCCGCTCCACCTCACGGTCGACCAGTCATCCTCACACATGAAGATGGAGTCGAAATCCCACAGAGGACCCAGAGCCACCTTGGAACCATCCGTAGAGTCGTACTTGGTGAAAAACATATTGCTGCCCGCGGCGTCGAAGGTGCCGAGGATATCGTGGGCCAAGAGCCACAGCACAAAAGAGTAGACGTCGATATACTCCTCGTAGGTGCCGTCGGCCAACGACTGTTCCACACGGTCCATCACCTCGCTGATATAGTCGGCCTGCTCCTGCCCCACTTTCTTGCTGTCGGGGTATTTCAATGTGTACTTGAAGGTGAGCGAGTTGCGGGTCCAACCTGTTTCGAAATAGAAGTCTTCGTTCCACCAGTAGGGGTCGCGCTCGAAAATGAAGCCCGCCGACTTGTCGACGTCTATACGGCTTTGGGGAGCACGCTTCACATTCTCCGAGAGGGTGAAAATGCCACGGTAAAGACCGTTGAAGACCACATTGACAAATTGGCCGGCAGGTGTCCAACTGATGCCGAGCAGCCGACTCACATATCTCCCCACCATCTGGTTGAGAGAGGGAGGATAGTCGGCCAGCAGCAACCAGTCCTTGTCGCTGAACACATCGTCGCCGCGCCGCAGCAGGTCGGCCTTTTTCTGTAAGTCGATCTTGAATGAATGCCTCACCAGATAGGCACTCGTGTTGCCCCGCATCCTGATGGTCATCCCACTGAGGTCTTCCACGAAAGGGCCAGAGTCATAGACGGTTTCACGACCTTCGAGGATACGAAGACGTCCGGGCACTTTCACAGTGTTGGTGATGCTCTTGCCCGAACAGCCCTCAGGGGCATCCACAAAGTCGCAGGTAGGCTCCTCCTCGTCCACCGTCTCGATAATGACAAGCGGCAGTCCGAGGTTCATCAGGGAGTCAAGACAGAAAAAATCTTGCGCGCCGATGGGCAGCGACGACAGGCACACCGTCATCAAGACAGCAAGACGCCCGACCAATCTCTTGACTACCATGGCTCCGGCGAGTTCCACCTATGACCTATTCCCCATCCACTTGCCGCCAATCATACATGCCACACCGAGGACGATGAAGGGGATGCTGAGGAGTTGCCCCATGTCGAGAGGCAAAGAGTCCTCGAAATCCACCTGGTTGATTTTGGTGAACTCGATGAAGAAGCGTGCAGTGAAGATGAGGGTGAGACACAGACCGAAGAAGTATCCCGTGCCCACTTTCTCGGCATGGCGCCGGTAGATATGCCATCCCACGAAAAAGAAGATGAAGTAGGCGATGGCTTCATAGAGTTGACCCGGATGTCTCGGTTCCGGACCCACCTGCTCGAAGATGAATGCCCAAGGCACATCGGTCACCTTACCGATAATCTCTGAGTTCATCAGATTGCCAAGACGGATGAAGCAGGCGGTGATGGGTGTGGCGATGGCGATATTATCGAGCACCTGCCATAAGCCCAGATGCGTCCTCCGGCAGTAGATGAAGAGTGCGATCATCAGTCCGAGCGTGCCTCCATGCGACGCAAGTCCCTCATAACCAGTGAATTTCCATGACCCATCCGCCATTTTATGAATGGGCAGGAACATCTCTATGATATGGGTGCCGCTACTGAGGAAATAGCCAGGCTCATAGAAGAGGCAATGCCCCAGTCGGGCACCGATGAGGATGCCGAGGAAACAATATATGAACAGGGGGTCGAAAAGCTCATCCTTGATTTTCTGCTCCTGATAGAGTTTTTTCACCACATAATAGGCAATAATCAGTCCGATCAACCAGCACAGCGAGTACCATCGGACGGAGATAAAGCCCAGGCTGAAAGCCATCTCATCAGGGTTCCATCTGATAAAGAGGGATTGGATAAACAATGAGCAAAGCGAAATGTTCATATCACGAAGCAGTTTAAGGAGTCACTTATACGTTGAAACGGAAATGCATGATATCGCCGTCCTGGACGACATAGTCCTTACCCTCGATGCCCATCTTGCCGGCTTCGCGCACTGCAGCCTCAGAGCCGTACTTGATGTAGTCCTCGTATTTGATGACCTCGGCACGGATGAAACCTTTCTCAAAGTCGGTGTGGATGACGCCGGCACACTGGGGAGCCTTCCATCCA
This sequence comes from uncultured Prevotellaceae bacterium, assembly GCA_902795605.1. Classification (GTDB taxonomy): domain Bacteria; phylum Bacteroidota; class Bacteroidia; order Bacteroidales; family Bacteroidaceae; genus Prevotella. The sequence goes on from CADBLU010000299.1 coordinate 8,010, forward strand.
CGGTGGAAGGTCCAGGCCTTCACCTCCATCTCTCCGGCAGTGATGAACGTCTCGAGGTTGAGCAGCGCATAGGCCTTCTTGATGAGACGGTTGACACCACTCTCCTCCAAACCCAGTTCGTCGAGGAACAGCTGCTTGTCTTCATAACTCTCAAAACTGGCGATGTCCTCCTCGGTCTTCGCGGCGATGACAAGCACCTCGGCACCCTCTTCACGGGCCACCTGCTCCACACAGCGCGAGTAGTCGTTGCCGTCGCGGGCACTCGACTCGTCGACATTGCAGACATAGAGCACGGGCTTGGCAGTGAGCAAGAAGAGGTCGTGGGCCGCCTGCTGCTGCTCACGGCTCTCAAAGGTCACCACACGGGCGTTGAGACCCTTCTCGAGCACTTCCTTGTAGGCCTCGAGCACCGACACCTCCACCTTGGCCTCCTTGTTGCCCACCGAGGCCGCCTTCTGCTGCTTGGCCAGGCGCGACTCTATCGTCTCAAGGTCTTTCAACTGCAGTTCGGTGTCGATGATTTCCTTGTCGCGGATGGGGTCGATGATTCCGTCGACATGGGTGATATTGTCATCGTCGAAGCAGCGCAGCACATGGATGATGGCATCCGTCTCACGGATATTACCGAGGAACTTGTTGCCGAGGCCCTCCCCTTTCGATGCTCCTTTCACCAGACCGGCGATGTCGACAATCTCACACGTGGCCGGCACTATGCGCCCGGGATGCACCAGTTCGGCGAGCTTTGTGAGCCGCTCGTCGGGCACGGTGATGACACCCACATTGGGCTCTATCGTACAGAAAGGGAAATTAGCTGCCTGAGCCTTCGCACTCGACAGACAATTGAACAAGGTGGACTTTCCTACGTTGGGCAGTCCCACAATACCGCATTTTAATGCCATAAAATAATATTCAGTGTTTTGTTTGAGAAAGCAAAGGTAATGCAAAAAAACGATTCAACGAGCAAAAAGCACAACTTTTTAACTTCTTTCTATCCATCTACAGTTTTTTTCATTCTTTCTTCTACACCCTTCTACACCTTTTCCTTTCTGCTGCCCGTCTTGCTTTCTGCTGGCCGCCGTGCCTCCAGTCGTTCTTTCTGCTGCCCGCCATGCTTCAGTCGTTCTTACTGCTGGCTGCCGTTTTTCAGCTGTCATTTCTTTCAGTTGCTCCTTCTCCGTAGGCTGCGCCTTCGGCGCAGCAATCAATAAGAAAAATTTTTACAAAATATCAGTGGGCTTCGAGCCAGTTGTTCCCCCACCCTGCGTCGGCCATGAGGGGCACATTGAGCGGATAGGCGGCCTCCATCTCCTGCAAGACGATCTGTTCCACCTTGTCTTTCTCCTCCGGCACGACGCTGAAGTTGAGCTCATCGTGCACCTGGAGGATCATCTTTGAGCGGATGTGCTCGGCCTTGAAGCGCTCATAGATGCGGATCATGGCCACCTTGATGATGTCTGCGGCAGAGCCTTGGATAGGCGCGTTGATGGCGTTGCGCTCAGCGAAGCCTCTCACGGTGGCGTTGCGGCTGTTGATGTCAGGCAGATAGCGCCGGCGGTGGAAGAACGTCTCCACATAGCCTTTTTCGCGTGCTGTCTGCTTGCACCGTTCCATATAATCCTTCACCTTGGGGAAAGTCTCGAAATAGCCGTCGATGAGTTGTCGTGCTTCGGCCCGGTCGATGTCGAGGCGCTCTGCCAGTCCGAAGACGGTGATGCCATAGATGATGCCGAAGTTGGCCCGTTTGGCTTTGGTGCGCTCATCGCGGTCCACCTCGTCGATGCTTTTTCCGTAGATGCGTGCGGCAGTGGCGGCATGGATGTCGTGTCCTTCCTTGAATGCTTTGATCATTTGCTCATCTCCGCTGAGATGCGCCATTACGCGGAGTTCTATCTGACTGTAGTCGGCAGAGAAGAAGAAGCAACCTTTCTCGGGGACGAAAGCCTTGCGTATCTCTTTGCCGTCTTCTCCCCTCACGGGGATGTTCTGCAGGTTGGGGTCGCTTGAGGAGAGGCGCCCTGTGGCGGTCACTGTCTGGTTGAATGAGGTATGTATATGTCCTGTCTTGGGATTGATAAGAGTGGGCAGTGTGTCGACATAGGTGCCGAGGAGTTTTTTGAGTCCCCGGTGAGCAAGGATTTTCTCTACAATCTCATGTTTGCCCTTGAGAGTCTGTAGCACCTCTTCGGAAGTGACGAACTGTCCTGTCTTCGTCTTTTTGGGTTTCTCGATGATTTTGAGTTTTCCGAAGAGGATATCCCCCACCTGTTTGGGCGAAGCGATATTGAATGTCTCGCCTGCCAGTTCATAGATGCGTGTCTCTATCTCGTGCATGCGCTCTGTGAAGTCGCGTGATGTCTCCGCTAAGGAGTCGGTGTCGATGCAGACGCCATTGCGCTCCATCTCCGCCAGCACCCTGACCAGCGGCATCTCGATGTCGTAGAACAGTTTTTCGGCACCCACCTCCCGGAGTTTGGGCTCGAGCACCTTTTTCAGTCTCAGGGTGACGTCAGCATCCTCGGCGGCATACTCATAGACCTCTGCGGGTGAGAGGTCGCGCATGCTTTTCTGGTTTTTCCCTTTCGGCCCTATCAGCTCATCGATATGGATGGTCTTGTAGTTGAGATACACCTCGGCGAGGAAGTCCATATTGTGTCGCTGTTCGGGTTGGATGAGATAGTGAGCCACCATTGTGTCCCATAGCGGTCCTTGGAGTTGGATGCCATAGTTGGCGAGCACCTGCATATCATATTTGATATTCTGTCCGATTTTCAGGGTATGGGGATTTTCGTAGATAGGACGGAAAATTTCTATGATGCGTTGCGCTTCACTCCGCTCTTCGGGCACAGGAACATAAAAAGCCTGCTTTTCCTTCACTGCGAAGCTGATTCCCACCAATTCTGCGTCTATTGGCGAGGTGGAGGTAGTCTCTGTATCCAGACTTAAAAACTCGGATGTCAATAAAAAATCATATAGTTTTTGTATATCTTCCTCTTTTTCAACGAGTTGATAATCGTATTCGATGCTTTTCAGGCTTTCAAAACTCGAATTTTTCTCAGAATCCGCACCGTCGGTCGGAAAATCGCCAAATAAATCGAGTTGGACGGGCCCTTTTACGACTGTTTTTTGTGCCTTCGGAAGAAATTTCTCGGCCAGCGTCTTGAACTCCAGTTCGGCGAAGATATTACGCAGGAGCACCTCGTCGGGAGGAGTAAGAAGCAGTTGGTCGAGTTGGAGACGGACAGGCACATCGGTTTTGATGGTCGCAAGGAATTTCGACATCTTGATGTCATCCACATGCTCCTCCACATTTTTCTTCAACGCACCTTTGAGTTGGTCGGTATGCTCCAAGAGATTCTCCACGGAGCCAAACTGCGTGATAAGTTTCACGGCGGTCTTCTCCCCTACCCCTTTGCATCCCGGGAAATTGTCGGCAGAATCGCCCATAAGTGCCAACAGGTCGATGACCTGAAGCGGATTTGCCACACCATATTTGGCGAGCACCTCCCCTACCCCAAGCACCTCATAGCCGCCGCCGTAACGAGGCCGGTAGATACGCACGTTGTCGCGCACCAACTGTCCGTAGTCCTTGTCGGGCGTGAGCATATAGGTATCCACTTCCATCTCTGCAGCCTGCATGGCGAGTGTACCAATCACATCGTCGGCCTCATAGCCTTCGACCATGATCACTGGGATGTGCATGGCTTCGAGGATGCGCTTGATAATTGGCACAGAGAGCAGGATGTCCTCAGGAGTCTTTTCCCTCTGCGCCTTGTAGGCTTCGAACGCCTCGCTGCGGAAGGTAGGTCCGTGAGGGTCGAAAGCCACGCCGAGATATTTGGGTTTCTCCTTGTCGATAATCTCGTGCAGGGTGTTACAGAACCCCAGGATAGCCGATGTGTTGAGCCCCTTGGAGTTGATTCTCGGACTTTTGATGAAAGCATAATACGCGCGGTAAATAAGGGCGTAGGCATCTAATAGGAATAGTTTCTCCATCTGATTAGCATTTTTCTGCGTAAAATTACACATTTTTTTTATTATTACGGGATAAAATGATTAATTTTGTCTCAAATTTAAGTAAGAATGGACTATCTCTCTCTTATCAGACAACCCATCGAGGCAGAATTGGCTCAATTCTCCAACCTCTTTGAAGAGTCGCTCTCACACACCGACGGACTGCTTTCAGATACGCTCAGCCATATCCGGAAGCGGGGAGGCAAACGTATGCGCCCCATCCTCACCCTGCTCATCGCCAAGCACCTTGGTGGCGTCAACGATATCACACAGCATGCTGCCGTGGGTCTGGAACTGCTGCATACAGCGAGTCTCGTTCACGACGACGTGGTGGACGAGAGCAGTGAGCGCCGTGGCCAACCGTCTGTCAATGCCTCTTTCAACAACAAGGTGGCGGTATTGGTAGGCGACTATATCCTGTCTACTGCACTGCTTTATGTCTCGCTGACGGGACACACCGAGATTATCAAAAATCTGGCCGAACTGGGCAGGATACTGTCGAGCGGTGAACTGCTTCAGATGAACAATTTCAAGGACAACGGAATCTCCGAGGAGGTCTACTATCAGGTCATCAGCAAGAAGACGGCATCACTCTTCGCCACATGTGCGAAAAACGGTGCCATGTCGGCCGGTGCGAGTGCAGAGGAAGTGGAGGCCGCCTACCGTTTCGGCCATTCTGTAGGAATGATTTTCCAAATCAGAGACGACATTTTCGACTATTTCGACTCCAAAGAGATCGGCAAACCTACAGGCAATGATATGGCGGAGGGCAAACTGACGCTTCCCATCATCTATGCCTTGAAGAAGCGCAACTACGAGTCGATGTTCAATCTGGCGCGCAAGGTGAAAAACGGCACAATCAACGCGGATGAAATCGCCGTTCTCGTGGATTTCGCCAAGGCTGACGGCGGCATCGAGTATGCCGAGAAGAAGATGGAGGAGCTGAGTATTGAGGCCCATTCGTATATAGATTTTCACGTGAAACAACCTGAGATACGTGATGCGCTCGAGAAATACCTGGAGTTTGTGGCCTTGAGAAAACTCTGAAAAGGGATTGATGACGGGTCGCGACATAGCGCGTCGCTATCACATTCTATCATATAAAAAATGGTTATTGCTGAAGCGAAATATCGCAGGCAATAACCATTTTTTGATGTTCAAATAGGGGATGGAAGCCATCCTCGGATTCACAGCCTAAATCTTCATTCGACCGAAGGGAGAATCAATTTTCAATCTTCAGTCGACGGAAGGGTGGGGAATCAGAAGAATTTGACCTCCTCGCCGAGCACCTCGCTGAGCAGCATATTGGCCAGACGGCTGGTGCCCAGACGGAACCATTTGTTGGTGAGCCATTGCTCGCCGAGCAGTTCCTTGACGATGGTGTAATAGATGAGTGCGTCGGACACCGAATTGATTCCACCAGCAGGTTTGAAACCGATCTGGATGCCGGTCTCATCATAGTATTCCTTGATGGCCTGGCACATCACATAGGCAGCCTCAGGGGTGGCAGCCGGACTGAGTTTGCCGGTAGAGGTCTTGATATAGTCGGCACCGGCATACATCGACAGGATAGAAGCCTTCTTGATGTTGGATGCCGTCTTGAGGCATCCTGTCTCGAGGATGACCTTCATGGCCTTGTCTCCGCAAGCCTGCTTCAGCTCGCTGATGTCGTCGCAGACGCCCTCATAGTCGCCGCAGAGGAACTTGCCCACGGGCATGACGATATCAATCTCTGTGGCTCCGTCTTTCACGGCGAGGGCTGTCTCTGCCACTTTCACCTCGATGAGAGCCTGTGACGAGGGGAAGCTGCCCGACACGCAGGCGATTTCCACGCCTTCCACATCGAGGGTGTTGCTCACCACGCTGGCAAAGCAGGGATAGACGCAGATGGTGGCCACGTGGGGCAGGGTGGGGTAGGCGTCATCGAAATCGTTGACTTTCTGTGTGAATGCCATGATGCTCTCATCGGAGTCGGTGGTGCTGAGCGAGGTCAGTTCCACGCTTCCCATGAGGAATTTTTTGATCTCGAGGGTGTCATTCTCCGGCACTTTCTCCGCGATGATTTTTTTCACGGCTTCCTGCACCGCTTTGTCATCGATGTCAGTGTTGTACTTGGCTAAAGCCTCCATGTATTTGCTCTTCGGCTGGGCGTTTTCTTTCTTCAGTTCCATATCATTTAGTTTTAAGGGTTATGCTTTCAGTTTTGGATTGGCGATGTGGCGCAGACTGTCGCGGTTGGTTTTCTTCTCCATCGTGCGGTGGAAAGCCTCGGTGAGGTCTGTGCCCGTCTGGTTGGCCAGACAGACGAGGACGAAGAGGATGTCGGCCATCTCTTCTCCTAAATTGGCCTTCTCTCCAGCCTTGAAACTCTGGTCGCCGTATTGCCGGGCGATGACGCGGGCCAATTCTCCCACCTCCTCGGTCAGACAGGCCATATTGGTGAGTTCAGAGAAATATCTCACGCCATATTTCTTGATCCAGAGGTCTACGGTGTGCTGCACTTGCCTGAGTGTAATGTCGTCGGGGTTCATCATTCTTTGTTTTTGGTGTCCATACAGATGGTCACAGGACCGTCGTTGACCAGCTGCACCTTCATATATGCGCCGAACTCTCCCGTGGCGACAGGTTGTCCCAAGGCCTCGGAGAGCCGCTGGCAGAAGAGGCGGTAGAGTGGGATAGAGATATCGGGTTTGGCGGCCTTGATCCATGAGGGTCTGTTGCCTTTCTTATAGGAGGCGAAGAGCGTGAACTGGCTCACCACCATGACTTGTTCTCCCACGTCGGTGACAGGTCTGTTCATCACTCCGTTTTCATCGTCGAAAATTCTGAGATTGACGACCTTTCTCACCAACCATTCCACATCTTCGTCGGTGTCTTCCTCGCACACGCCCATGAGGATCATGAGTCCGGGACCTATCTGCGACTTCACCTCTCCGTCGATGGTCACTGAGGCCTGTGTCACTCTCTGTATCACTAATCTCATCGTCTTTGCCTTTTCTGTATTAGGTGTTCTTCGCTGTCAATGGCAAAATTAGCAAAAAGTTAGGGCTCCACAAAGGATTTTCTGAAAAATCATGTCATGGCGTGGCTTTCTGCGGGTGCAGGGCCTCGATAATAATCTTTGCCTTGGCGGCTCCCACCACAGCAGCAAGTTCCTCCTCTGCGGCCTCGCGTACACGCTTCACCGTGCGGAACTGCTTCAGCAATGCCTCCTTTGTCTTCGGACCGATGCCTTTGATGTCGTCGAGCTCGGATTTCAACTGCCGTTTGCTGCGCTTGTCGCGGTGGAAAGTGATGGCGAAGCGGTGCACTTCATCCTGTATCTTGGTGAGGATATGGAAGAGTTCGCTGTCGGTTTTCATGCCGATGACCATGGGCGGGAAGCCATAGAGCAGTTCATTGGTGCGGTGACGGTCGTCTTTGGCGAGTCCGGCGATGGCTATCTCGAGGTGCAGCTCGTCTTCCACCACCTGCCTCACCACCTCCATCTGCCCTTTTCCTCCGTCGGTGATGATGAGGTCGGGTAGGGGAGTGCCCTCTTCTATCATCCTGGAATAGCGGCGGCGCACCACCTCCTGCATCGACGCGTAGTCATCGGGGCCGGTCACGGTTTTGATGTTGTATTTGCGGTAGTCCTTCTTGCTGGGTTTCATCCCCTTGAAGACGACACAGGCGGCCACAGCGTCGGTGCCGCTGATGTTGGAGTTGTCGAAGCACTCTATCTGGTAGGGCATTTTCGGCAACTTCAGGGCCGACTGGAGTTCTTTCATCAACCTTGTCTGCCGCTGTTCGGGGTTGAGTTTCTCCGTCTGCTTCAACCGGTCTACCTTGTATTGGCGGCCGTTCATCTCTGAGAGTTCGAGCAGGTGGCGCTTGTCACCTCTCTGAGGGATGGTGAACTCCACACCCTCGAGCGCCCATTCCAGCGGCATGGGCAGGATAATCTCCTTGGCCTTGCTGTGGAAGCGCTCCCTGATCTCGGGGATGGCTAGCATGAGCAGTTCCTCGTCGCTCTCCTCAAGCCGCCGTTTATACTCGATGGTGAAAGCCTGGTTGATGCTGCCGTTGGTCACATGCATGTAGTTGACATAGGCGGTGCCGCTGTGGTCGTCGTTGGTGATGCTGAAGACGTCGGTGTTGTGGATGGTATGGCTCACCACCTCACTTTTGGCACAGTAGTTCTCCACAAGCATGATCTGCTGCTTGAGCATCTCCGCCTCCTCGAAGAGCAGCTGGCTGGCCTTGCTCATCATCTCCTCTCTCAACTGCCTGAGCACGTCGCGGGTGTTGCCTTTGAGGATTTCCCGCGCCTTACGGATGTTCTCCTGGTAGTCTTCCAGCGTCTGCTTGCCCACGCAGGGCGCGTCGCAGATATGGATGTGATATTTGAGGCAGGGCTTGTATTTGCCGGCGGCTATCCGCTCAGGCGTCATGGGCATATTGCAGGGGCGGGGCTTGAAGAGTTTCCTTATCAACTCAAGGACGGCAATCATCGGCCCCATGTTGCTGTAAGGGCCATAGTAGGTGCCCCACTTGCGGGTGATGTTGCGTGTCTTGAAGATACGGGGCAGCGGCTCGTTGGTGACGCAGATGCTGGGGTAGGTCTTCCCGTCCTTGAGCAGCACGTTGTACCGCGGCTTGTATTTCTTGATAAGACTGTTCTCAAGCAGCAAGGCGTCCTCCTCGCTCTTCACCACGGTGTAGGTGATGTCGCGTATCTTACTCACGAGCACCTTGGTCTTGAAGCGGTCCACCTCTTTGTGGAAATAGGAGGCCACCCGCCGTTTCAGGTTCTTGGCTTTCCCCACATAGATAATCACACCCTCGGCGTCCCAGTACTGGTAACTGCCGGGCTGCTCGGGCATGTTGGCCACGATGTTCCTGAGCCGTTCTTTGAGTTGCTCTCTGGTCTCTTCTCTCATGGGGATTGTTTCACATGAAACATACCGGGCGGTCTCTCCTGCTGCCCCTTCAGGTCACACCTCGAGGAGGGTGGTGATCTCCACCTCGTCGTTGAAAATCTTCCTGCCGTCGAGACCCTCGTTCACGAGTTCGATGAGGAAGTTCATGTAGGTCTTCTTCGGGTGGAACTTGTTGACCAGGTTGAGCGCCGCCTTCATGGTGCCGCCGGTGGCCAGCAGGTCGTCGTGGAGGAGCACCACGTCGTTCTCGTCGATGGCATCCTCGTGAATCTCGATGGTGTCGGTGCCGTACTCCTTGGTGTAGGTCTCCTGCACGGTCTTGGCAGGCAACTTGCCGGGCTTGCGGCAGAGCACGATGCCGGCGCCGAGCTTCACGGCCAGGGCGGAGGCCATGACGAAGCCGCGGCTCTCGATGCCCACGATCTTGGTGATGCCTTTGTCCTTGTAGAGTTCATAGAGTTCGTCGAGCATGATCCTGAGGCACTCGGCGTTCTTGAAGAGGGTGGTCACGTCGCGGAAGTTGATGCCCTTCACCGGGAAGTCGGGGATGCTCCGGAGATTGTCTAATAATACTTGGTTGTTCATCTCTTTTTATTGATTGGTTACTGTTGTTTCACGTGAAACAAATAAAAATATTTTACAAATTTCAAATTCGTGGGATAGCGTTTCATACCATCATTTTCTGCCTTGCAGGGGGCATGTCGCCACCGCCATCCGGTCGTCCAAATGGCGGCATGGCAAAGTTAACAAAAAAAACGAGACGGCGAATGCTTTTGAGGGAATAAATTTCGGTATCATCACATAGGAGCCGGATGATGTGAAAGGAAAAATCATCAGCCGGCGGATTAAAATGTAACAAAAAGACTGTTTTTGCAGTCGTTTTCAATACAATTTGTCAGAATAGTAAAGTAAAATATTTCAATATGTAATGAATATAGTAATAATTGAATCAAAATAACATAATAATACTAATTTTCGTTTCATAATGTCGTATCTTTGCACTGTCAATTGACAAAATGATGTCACGGTGACATGTTTGAGTGTATAAACGTAAAGGTAAAAGGAGAAAATTATGAAAAGGATTGAAGCGATTATCCGAAAGACGAAGTTTGAGGATGTCAAGGAAGCACTGCTCCAGTCTGACATCGACTGGTTTGAGTATCACAACGTGCACGGCATAGGACAAAGCCGTGAGGAGCGCATCTACCGTGGTGTCCAGTATTCAACAGACGTGATAGAGCGTGTGGCACTGACCATCGTGTGCCGTGACCAGTTTGTGGAGCCGACGGTGAAGGTGATCTTGGATGTGGCCCACACGGGCGAGGTTGGCGACGGCCGTATCTTTGTCAGTGAAATGATTGACACCTGGAGTATACGGACGGGAGAACACGGTGACACCGTACTGAGAGACAAGAAATAAAATGTAGGATAACTAAAAAAAAAAAAGATTATGAACGAAATAGGATTATCACTCGACACTGTATGGATGTTGTTGGCCGCCATGTTGGTTTTCTGGATGCAGCCGGGATTCGCATTATGCGAAGCAGGTTTCACACGAAGCAAGAACACGGCGAACATCCTGATGAAGAATTTCGTCGACTTCATGTTCGGCTCGCTCCTGTTCTTCTTCCTCGGTTTCGGCTTCATGTTCGGCGGCGAGGGAGCGGGTTTTATCGGCATGCCCAACTGGGGCGACCTGAGTTTCTACAAGGGTGACCTGCCTGTGGAGGGGTTCCTGATTTTCGAGACGGTGTTCTGTGCCACGAGTGCCACGATAGTCAGTGGCGCCATGGCCGAAAGGACGAAGTTCTCGATGTATCTCATCTACAGTGCCGTCATCTCGCTGTTTATCTATCCCATCGAAGGTCATTGGACATGGGGAGGCGGATGGCTCTGCAATAACGCGTCCGACAGTTTCATGATGACGACCTTCGGCGATGTATTCCATGACTTCGCGGGATCGGCCATTGTGCATAGCGTGGGTGGCGTGCTGGCGCTGGTTGGTGCGATGGCACTTGGCCCGCGTATCGGCAAGTATGGGAAAGACGGCAAGAGCCGTGCCATTCCCGGACACAACCTGACGATGGCCGCCCTCGGCGTGTTCATCCTCTGGCTTGGATGGTTCGGCTTCAA
>CADBLU010000300.1 GCA_902795605.1 uncultured Prevotellaceae bacterium
CAACTGCTCCACTCCGCGATGTTTTGTTTTGCGGGTGCAAAATTAGTTCTTTTTCCTCAATCCTCCAAATTTTTCGGGGATTTTTTTTCTTTTTTGCCTTGTTTTTGTCGTTGAGAAGCCGGTTTGGAGGCACTTTTTATGGGCAATGGGGGATTTTTCTCATACATGGAGCTCGGATAGGCAGCGATAGAGCAGGGGCTTGTCGCTGCTATGCAGCAATCTGCCGGGCACAATGAGCGGCAGGAAGACGGCGTTCCATTCGTGCTTTTCATCAGTTGCTGAACTTGTAAAAATAATTAAATATCGCGTATTTCCTTGGATAATTTTTGTTGGATTCGAAGAAAAAGACTAATTTTGCACACGTCATAGGGTATGTGCAAATTTTTAAAAAGGAGGAGTATATGTCAATTTCCAAAACCAGACAATTATTGGTGGATGTCGCAAGACAGCTTTTTGCCAGAAAAGGTCTTGAGAACACCACGATGAATGATATCGCTGTGGCATCAAAGAAAGGCAGACGCACCTTATATACATATTTTAGTAGTAAAGACGATATCTATTCAGCCGTCATCGCCTCTGAGTTGGAGCGTCTTTCCGACAAGTTGGATGAGGTGGCAGCGAAGAAGATACAGCCTCAAGACAAAATCATAGAGCTCATTTACACTCACTTGAATATGATCAAGGAGACAGTGGTGAGAAACGGCAACCTGCGTGCCGAGTTTTTCCGGAATATCTGGACTGTGGAGAAAATCCGCAAGAATTTTGATGAGGATGAGATAGAGCTTTTCCGCAAGGTCTATGCGGAAGGTAAGGCCGACGGAGAGTTCGATATCGAGAATGTGGAACTGGTGGCAGATATCACCCACTATTGTATCAAGGGCCTTGAGGTGCCGTATATCTATGGACGTATCGGTCACGGACTGACGGAGCAGACCAGCAAGCCCCTTGTGGCCAAGGTGGTGTATGGCGCTTTGGGTAAGACACTTAAATAATCAATCAGATAATTATCAAATCAAACAAGAAAAATGGAACTACTGAAAGGAAAGACAGCTCTGATTACAGGTGCTGCACGGGGTATCGGCAAGGCCATCGCTTTGAAATTTGCCGCTGAAGGAGCCAATGTGGCATTCACCGACCTTGTCATTGATGAAAACGGCCAGGCTACTGAGGCAGAGATAGCCGCATTAGGTGTAAAAGCCAAAGGTTATGCCAGCAATGCTGCTGATTTTGCACAGACAGAAGCTGTGGTGAAGCAGATACATGCTGATTTCGGCCGTATAGATATCCTTGTCAACAATGCTGGTATCACCAAGGACGGACTCATGCTGCGCATGACCGAGGGCCAGTGGGATGCTGTCATCAATGTGAATCTGAAGTCGGCTTTCAATTTCATTCATGCCTGCACGCCTATCATGATGCGTCAGAAATCGGGCAGCATTATCAACATGTCGTCGGTGGTGGGTGTTCACGGCAATGCCGCCCAGTGTAACTATGCGGCTTCCAAGGCCGGCCTCATCGCTTTGGCCAAGAGCATCGGCCAGGAGATGGGCAGCCGCGGCATCCGTGCCAACTCTATCGCTCCCGGTTTCATCGATACCGCCATGACCCAGGCGCTCCCCGATGAGATCCGCAAGGAGTGGATCAGCAAAATTCCATTGCGCCGCGGCGGCACCGTGGAAGACATCGCCAATGTGGCCACTTTCCTCGCCTCCGATATGTCGTCGTATGTGACAGGGCAGGTGATCCAGGTGGATGGCGGCATGAATATGTAGTCAGCGACAGCCATGACTGTACTCTATGAAGACAATCATATCATAGTTGTCAACAAAGAGAGTGGTGAGATTGTCCAAGGCGACAAGACCGGCGACCTCCCTCTCTCGGAGACGGTGAAGGAATATATCAAGACGATGCACCACAAACCGGGAAACGTGTTTCTCGGTGTGGTGCATCGTCTTGATCGTCCTGTCTCAGGAGTGGTCGTCTTTGCGAAGACCTCAAAGGCACTCTCGCGGCTCAACCTCATGTTCCGTGAGGGTAGGGTGCACAAGACCTACTGGGCCATTACCCAGGGGATGCCGCAGCAGGAGGAAGCCACTCTGAAGGGGTGGATGGTGCGCAATGAGAAACAAAACAAGAGTTATGTGTATCAGCATGAGGTGCCAGGTTCGAAGGAGGCCATCCTGTCATATCGGGTTATTGGCTCGTCGGAGCGCTATCACTTGCTTGAAGTGACTCTACTCACCGGCCGGCATCATCAGATCCGTTGCCAGTTGGCCGATATCGGATGCCCCATCAAAGGGGATTTGAAATATGGCGCCCGTCGCTCAAATCCTGACGGCAGCATCTCACTGCTTGCACGCAAAGTGACTTTTGAGCATCCCGTCTCCCACGAGCAGATAGTGGTGGAGGCTCCATTGCCCGATGACCGTCTGTGGCGTGAGATAGCCTCTTCGGTGAGATGACCCACCGAACTGTTTAGTTGCTGAACAGCAGCCTGTATCCGCATCCCTCACGCCATCGGCTGCATCCATAGGCGGTTTTCCCTTTGATAATCGTCCCCTTGCCACAGACAGGACATACTCTGCCGATGATACTGTCGTCGGCAGGGAGAGTTTGTGGCGTGGCAGTTTGGCCCGTATCCGCCTTTCTCGTCCGTGGAGCAGAGGCCTTCTTTCTCGTGCTTTTTTTCAAGTCATCGTCGGTGAGCAGGGTGATACGGCGGTTGGTGTTATCGGTGAGCACTTGCCTGACGATGTCGGCTATCTGCGCTTTCAGTTCCTCGAGGAATGTGGCAGCGTCGTATTGCTGGTGCTCGATATCGCGGAGTTTCTTTTCCCAGATACCTGTGAGTTCGCAACTTTTCAGCAATTCCTCTCTGATGGTGTCTATCAGTTCGATACCAGTAGGAGTGGCTATCAGGTTTTTCCGTTCCCGGCGGATATAACGGCGCTTGAAAAGAGTCTCTATGATGCCGGCCCTGGACGACGGCCGTCCGATGCCGTTTTCCTTGAGGGCAGCACGAAGCGTCTCGTCTTCCACGAATTTGCCTGCCGTCTCCATGGCCCTGAGCAGAGTGGCCTCAGTGTAATATTTCGGCGGAGTGGTCCACTTCTCGGTAAGCGTCGGTGTATGTGGTCCGCTCTCACCGACGGTGAAATCGGGCAACGTCTTCTCCTCGTCGTCTTTGCGGGTCTCATCGTCAGAACTGTTGTTGTCCTTCTGATAAAGCACACGCCATCCCGGCACCTGAATCTGCTTACCGGTGACCTTGAATTCCACGGTGTCTACTTTGCCCATGACAGTGGTGGTGGTGAATTGACAGTCGGGGTAGAAAACGCTGATAAATCGTCGGGCGACCAAGTCGTAGACATGCCTCTCAAGGTCGGTGAGTCCCGTGGCAGGCACTCCCGTGGGGATAATGGCATGGTGGTCGGTCACCTTTGAGGTGTCAAATACTTTCTTGCTCTTCTTCAGCGGTTTATTACTGTCGGTGAGAGCGGCAGTCCATTGCTCATATCCTCTCAGTCCCTTGAGAATCTTGGGGCACTGCGGATAGATGTCGTCGCTGAGATATTGAGTGTCAACACGCGGATAGGTGGTGAGTTTCCGCTCATAGAGGGTCTGGATGATCTTGAGCGTGGTGTCGGCACTCAGGCTGTATTTCTTGTTGCAGTCTACCTGCAGTGAGGTGAGGTCATAGAGATGGGGAGGGGCCTCTGTGCCTTTCTTTTTCTGCACGTCGGTGACGAAGAACGGCTTGTCTTTGATGAGGGCAAACGATTGCTCACCTTCCTCTTTGGACTGGAACTTGCCTTTGGTGGCAGTGAAGAGTGTCTCACGATAGATGGTGGAGAGCACCCAATAGGGTTCAGGCTTGAACTGGTCTATTTCTTTCTGGCGTGCGACGATAAGAGCCAAAGTCGGGGTCTGCACTCTTCCGATAGAGAGCACTTGCCTGTTTTGTCCGTATTTCAGCGTGTAGAGCCTTGTGGCATTCATGCCCAGAATCCAGTCGCCGATGGCGCGGCAGAGTCCGGCACGGTAGAGAGGGTCGTAAACGCTTTGGTCTTTGAGCTGCTGGAAGCCCTCACGGATGGCCTCGTCGGTCATCGACGAGATCCACAGTCTCCTCACTGGGCATTTGGCCTGTGCCTTCTGCATCACCCATCGCTGTATAAGCTCACCCTCTTGTCCGGCATCACCGCAGTTGATGATGCCATCGGCATTCTGCATGAGTTTTTCAATCACGGCAAACTGTTTCCTGATGCCTTCGTCGTCGATGAGTTTGATGCCGAAGCGAGGAGGAATCATCGGCAGGGAGGAAAGATTCCAGTTCTTCCACTGCGGTGAGTAGTCGTCGGGTTCTTTCAGGGTGCACAGGTGGCCGAAAGTCCAAGTCACCTGATACCCGTTGCCCTCCATGTATCCGTTGTGGCTTGTGCTGGCGCCGATGATGCGTGCGATATCTTTGGCTACGCTTGGTTTCTCTGCAATGCAAACAATCATGGATGTTTAATAGCCAAGATTCTGGTCTGTCAGAATCACCACATGTCTTCTGGCAGGATGGGAGTTCCTCAAAAAGTGGATATAATTGCAGATGCTCTGGGGAGAATTGCAGTTGTGGCAGACACCATCCTTACGGCAGGGCGTGTCGATGTCGAAACGTGCGGCATTGATGGGAGAGGCCGTGCTGCGTGCCCTCTGGAGAGCAGCGTTGACATCCTGCGCCACTTTGTTCAGCCCAATGACGAAAATCACCCTTTTAGGGCCCCATGTGATGGCAGCCACCCGGTTACCATTGCCGTCGATATTGACAATGACCCCGTCTTCAGACAATGCGTTGGCACTGGCAAGATAAAAGTCCACCTCAAATGCCTTACGGTAGATGGCCTGTTTCTCTTCGTCCGTCTGGGCGTCGTCGCGGTCGTAGACGTTATAGTTGCCGTCCTTGAGTGCCCGAGTGAGGCCGATGTCGCGAATGGTCATGGAGCCTCCCCATGTGACACTGCTGCCCTCAGGGATGATGTCTTTCACTTGTTGGATAATCTCTTCTGTCGTCGGGCAGTAATATGCCTCGAAATGCCTGTGTGTCAAATTCTTGATGAGTTTGGCTGCCAACAGGTTGTTGCGTATCTGTTTTGGATTCATATTGTCGTGATGATGGAATGTCAAAACACCGTTGCGGCGGATTTTTCTGCAAAATTAAAGGAATCGGGTCACAAATCAAAAAAATTACTTCTTTTTCTTTCTTTCTTTCACTTTTTGGTTGTATTTTTGTAAATGGAAACAAGCCCTACCTAAAACAATATGCCCTATGTTAGTAATGTTGGTATTCATGCTGATATGCCATTACCTGGCGGATTTTGTGCTTACGACAGACAAGATGATTGAGGCGAAGTCCGACGGGCGTCAACTGGGGCCTATCATGTTGCATGCTTCAGTGCATGCTGTGCTGATGTCGTGCGTCGTGCTACTGATGCTGAATGGATGGGAATGTGCCCTCTCCGTGTTTGCCATAGAAGTTGTCACGCATTTCTTAATCGACACGGCCAAGGGCAGGCTGACGGCGCATTATCCTTTGCTTTCGGATATGCACGGCAAGCCTTACTGGATGCTTTTTGGCTTTGATCAACTGCTCCATCTTATGGTGATTGTCGTGATTTGTTCGGTCTATCCGCTTTTTGAAAAAAATTTTTAATCTATTAATATATGATTCGTATGAGACATTTTCTGTTGTGGATGACACTTTTCCTCAGTCTATCTGCCTCTGCCCAGAGCGCGGCTCAGTTGTATGAGCAGGGCAAAGCGCTCTATGATGCGAAAAAATATGAAGCAGCCTTACCTAAATTGAAGAGTGCTGCCGAGAAAGGGCACAAGAAGGCTCAATATCGTCTGGGATATTGCTATGATAAAGGTAAGGGGGTAAAAGAAGATGATGAAAAGGCCTTTTACTGGTATGCGAAAGCCGCAGCCCAAAACCATGCCAAGGCACAATATCAGTTGGGCAGGTGCTACAAGAAAGGAGAAGGCACAAAGGTAGACTTGGCGAAAGCCGTGGCATACTTCCAAAAAGCGGCTAAGCAGGATAATGCCGACGCCATGTATGCGTTGGGAAAATGCTACCTTAAAGGACAGGGTGTAGCTGCTGACGAGCAAAAGGCGAAATCATGGTTTCAGAAAGCTGTCCGCGACAAGAAGGACGGGAAGGACATCCTGAAAAAGATCCGTACGGACGCTGCCGAGGGCGATGAAGATGCAGTGAAGATTCTTTCGCTTCTCGGAATGTAAAAGTGATGGGGATGGGAAGGACATATCTGTTGGCTGTGATGATGATTTCAGCCTTGCTCCTGTCGGGCTGTAAAGGTGCAAAGGAGCAAAACGGAGACAACGACATCTCCAATTTGCCCAAAGAGGAGCAACTGAAGGAGTATAACAAGCAGACCATGCGCTCGCTGCCGATGCCCTTGGCTGAGGGGATTGTCATGCAAAAGGTGGAGTGGGAGGACAGCATGGAAGTCTATTACTATT
The DNA here is from genome assembly GCA_902795605.1 of uncultured Prevotellaceae bacterium. Taxonomy (GTDB): domain Bacteria; phylum Bacteroidota; class Bacteroidia; order Bacteroidales; family Bacteroidaceae; genus Prevotella. The sequence continues at coordinate 6,529 of CADBLU010000300.1, forward strand.
CCATCAACCAGAAAATCGTCGACCGGTCGCTGGTTATGGAAAACGCAAAGCATTTTCAGACGCATCCGGAGGAATTGCTCAATATGGGTGATCCCGACGTGGAGACCATGGTGGGTTTGCTCTACGAGTTGAGGATGGGCTTGGAATACCGTTATGTTTTCTCAGACGACAAGGATACCGTCTCCGTGGTCTATCCAAGGGAGGCATTGAGAAATTTCTATGCCGTAGAACTTCTGAAACAAGCGGTGCAGTAAAAGATATGGGTAAATGACATCTATGTATATGATATCAGTTAGAAAGTTGATAGGATGGGCTGCACTGCTGATGATGCCGGCTTTTGTGTTGGCAGCCAATCCGTGGCGGCAGGCAAAGAATGTAGAGAAAGCCATAGTGACACCAGTCTTCCCCGACCGCACGTTTTTGGTGACCGATTATTATAGGACGGGCGACACCCTCTATACCGAAGCCATCAACAAAGCCATAGTGGCTTGCTCCACTCAAGGTGGTGGAAAGGTCGTTGTGCCTAAAGGAGAGTTTAAGACTGCTGCTATCCATATGCGTTCCAATGTGAACCTGCATTTGGAGGAGGGAGCAGTCTTGCGTTTTACGACCGACCGCAGACAATATCCTATCGTACTGACACGTATCGAAGGTATCGACTGTTATAATCTTTCCCCTCTTATCTATGCGTATGGCGAGAAAAATATTGCCGTCACAGGGAAGGGACTGCTCGATGGTCAAGCCACTTTCGACAACTGGCTCCATCCCGACTGGTTGTGGAAAATCACATTGCCTGATGGTACCGAAGGGAAGGAGAAAGACCTGCTCAATCGGGCCTTGGAACAGCAATGGCCGATGGAGAAGCGGGTGTTTGAGGGAAAATATGGCATGAGACCCCAGATGATCAACTTCTACAAATGCAAGAACATCCTGTTGGAGGATTTCGAAATCAACCGCTCACCGTTTTGGCTCATCCATCCCTTGATGTCGGAGAACATCACTCTGAGAAGACTGAAGCTTGTCAGCCACGGCTATAACAACGACGGGTGCGACCCGGAGTCGTGCCGTAATGTGCTGATAGAGGACTGCTTCTTCGATACGGGTGACGACTGTATCGCCATCAAGAGCGGCAAGGACGATGACGGACGCAGATGGATGATACCCAGCGAGAACATCATCGTGAGGAGATGCCAGATGCGCGACGGCCACGCGGGAGTGGCTATCGGCAGTGAGATTACTGGTGGCTGCTCCAACGTGTGGGTAGAGGATTGCAAGATGGACAGTCCCCATCTCAACCGCATCATCCGCATCAAGTCGAATCCCAACCGTGGAGGCGAAGTGCAGAATGTGTATGTGAGGAATGTGGAGGTGGGCACTTGCGACCTGGCGATATTGGGCATAGAACTCAATTACTGGCATGTGAACGAAGGGCGCTACTACCCCTATTTCCACAATATCCGCTTCGAGAATGTGACAAGCAAGAAGAGCCGCTTTGTGCTGCATGTGGAAGGTATTGAGGGACGGGTGCAAGCCCGTGATATCTCATTTAAGAATTGCCGTTTCGAAGGGGTGAGCGACCCGGCTGTCTGTCAGTTGATCGGAACGGGTAATGTGTCATATAAGAATGTAACCGTCAACGGAAAGCCATGGAAATAAATGTTTACTTGATTTGTATTGCCATCACCATCGTTTTGCTTGCTTTCGTTTTCCTGAGAAAGCGTAAGGACGAAGTCTCCGATTATGTGGAGCCCACATTTAAGGCCAGTGGGAAGAAATGGGTGTTTAACGGTATCCTCGACATTGATGCACCTCCAGCAGACCTATCTCCATTTGCCGATTATGAGGGAAGTTATCAACTGATGGTCAAAAAAGGTTTTGTCCATTATGACCTGGAATTGTCTCCTGACATCGATTTCAGCAAGCATCTGGGACTGTTCCAGGCAATGGTCCGTGAAAAGGACGGTTTTCTTCTCGTGGAGAAAGGTGGTGTCGTCGTGGGAGGACTTCCCAAAGGCCTCCAGAGCCTTGCCGCTTCCGTCAGTTCTAAAGGTGGCTCTACACGGGCATACGGCTTTATCGCACAGCGTGGCGACACGTTCTTCGGAGAGATATGCGTTGAAAAATAAATCATTAAATATCGAGTACGTTCATGAGATCATTCTGCTTCTTTGTATTGGCACTTATTTGCCATTCCACCATGTGGGCAGACAACTATCCTCTTACGGAAGCTGCTCTTGCTGCGAAGATTGCTGCTAAACAGCAAATCACAGATGTCCCGACCATCTACATAGACATCCCGTCCATCACCAATGAGACGGAATTGTCTGCCCAGTTGTATAAGGACAGAGGCACCAATGTGGCTCCATATCTGAAAGCGACAATCACTGTTGTGGACAATAGTCCCGAGGGTAGTCCGCAGCATCTGGAGTCATTTACCGACAGTGATTTGGAAATAAAAGTGCGTGGAAACTCCACCGCCAGTGTGGGTAACAAGAAAGTGCCTTACCGACTGAAGTTCGCCAGTAAGAAGACCTCAAGCGACGGGAAGGCGCACAAGCATGACCTGCTCGGAAACGGCTATGCCAAGCGCAATTGGACTTTACTTGCCAATGCAGGCGACAAGTCGATGCTGCGCAATGCGCTCACTTACCATTTAGGTCAGTATGTCGGGATGGACTTCTGCCCCGGCTACAAGTTTGTCGACCTGGTGATCAGCGGCATGTATCGTGGCACCTATCAGGTGTCCGACCACTGTGAAGTAGGTGCGAACAGGGTGGATGTGGACGAAGACACCGGATGGTTTCTCGAGATGGTGGAGTGGACCAACATGGTAGAGGAGCCATGCATCACCTCTGGTGTCCCCCGCATGACGAATATCAAAAATCCCGATACCGACGACTGGACCGACGAGCAGATCAATGCGCTCAAGGCAGATATTGCCAGTTGGGAGAATGACTGGTATAATGCCTTTTTCAATGCGAGTGCCAGCAGTGGCTGGCAAGCCTATAATGATGTGGAATCGATGGTCAGCTTCATCACAGCCACCGAACTGACAGGCGACTTAGACGGCTATTTTGTAATGAAGGGATCGCTTAATCCCGGTGAAAAGTTCCAATGGGGTCCTTTGTGGGACAAAGACCTCGCCTATGACAACTATTCTACAGTCCCCCAAAACAAGTTGGTGGCCGATTACGACAAGACATCTTTTGAGTATGTCTTCAAAAGTTCCTGGAAGGGAAATGGGCTTTTTGCCAATAAATTATTCCTTCAACTTTTAAAGAGTAAATACGACCAGTTGGTGGATGACGGTCTGTATGATAAACTTTGTGCGGACATCGACCGCTTGGCCGCTACCGTCGACAACACGCAGAAGCAGAACTATCAGAAATGGAACATCACCTCTTCGGAAATAGGAGAGGCTTTCCTCTATCCCGACTATGCCCTGCATGTGCAGCAACTGAAAGATTTCCTTCGTGACCGTATCGCTTTCGTAGGTGATGAAATCGACCGCCTGATTGCGGAACTTCCGGCACCCGCATCTGGTGTCTACAACCCCAATAACGCTTGGTGGGGCACCGGTCTTTCACTGAATACCAACTATAATATGAGCATGGTCAACCGCACACTCAAAGGTGGCCAGTGGAACACATTCTGCCTGCCTTTTGATGCCACAGAAGCACAGATGCGTGCATCGCTGGGCTGCTCATACCAACTGCGGATTCATACCGGCATCGACAGCGACGGGCAGACGATGCTGTTCGCTCCTCCTTCAGACCTCAATATATCGGCCGGTGTGCCTTATCTTATCATGCCTGCCAGTGATGTGAACAGTTTTGGCGTTTTTGACGATGTCGTCTATTCCACCAATGTCAATAACGGCAACAATGCGTATAACGGCGAGGGCGTGACATTCGACAATGTCCATTACTTCTATGCCTCCCTGTTCTGCGGCTATAATCTGAGTTCCGGAACCGACTATCTCTTCTCGAACGACATCTATGCAGACGACAACTCGCTTGTCAAGACATCGAGCAACAACCAGAACGGGTGCCGTGCCTTTGTGAGGGTGACCGACGGCACGATGCCGGTATTCAAAATTAGCGATGGGGAAGAAATCAATGAAGACCTGCCTCTCCTGGAGTATGACGCATCCCGCTATGAAGCCAGTCATGTCTATTTTGAGCATAACGGCGAGGTGGTCAGCATGAAAATCATTAATGCAGAACCGGTGGAAGCGGGGAAATGGAACAGCATCTGCCTGCCTTTCTACGCCTCGGAGATAGTGATGGAGAAAGCTTTTGGAACTGATTTCCAACTGAAGAGACTGGTGAATGCCCGTTATTCAGCAGACAATGGGGCCGTGGAATTGCTCTTCGGCGATGCCGAACGAGACATAGAGGCTGGGATGCCTTATCTCGTCAAACCTTCAGAGGAAGTGGATGAGCTGTTGTTCCCTAAAGTCTATTTCATGAGCTCTTTTGCTCAAGACATCGCTGTGGGTGGAATCCATTTTATAGGCACTCTTCAACCGACCACTATTGAGACAGAGGACGTATGCTATTCTCTCGTGAACGGGAATGAAATGGTCAGGCAAGAAAAAGGGAATGTGATAGATGGATGCAGCGGCTATTTCTCTGTGGCGGCATCTGCTGGAGAAGTGAACTATATCACGCTTTACATCGATGGTGAGACTGACGGAATACATGAACTGAGGGTGTCAAAGCCCTACCAAAAAGGAAAAGTGTATAACCTGCAAGGACAGATAGTCGATAGGGAGTCAGAAAACTTGCCTAAAGGCATCTATGTGCTGGATGGAAGGAAAATCGTGAAATAGGATGAGACTGGACAGGGGAGAGATTGTGCGCTTTTGCATCGTGGGGGCTTTCGCAACCCTTTTGCATTACTTCATCTATTGGATACTGAAGTCGTACGTCAATGTGAATCTCGCCTACACGATAGGTTATGTGGTCAGCCTGGTGTGCAACTTCTTCCTGACGTCGGTCTTCACTTTTCGGGCGAAGACTTCAGTGGTGCGGGGGATAGGCTTCTTGGGGGCTCACGCTACCAATTATCTGATACACATGGCGTTGCTCAATATCTTCCTATGTCTCGGATTGAGTAAGTCGTTGGCTCCTGTCCCTGTCTTCATGATTGCCATACCCGTCAACTTCCTGCTTGTCAGATATGTCTTCAAGCACAAAAGCGGTCCGCGAAAAAGAGAGATAAAAAAATGACGGTATGATAGGAACAATCACAAATACAGCAACCATTATCATCGGATCGGTCGTAGGGGCGGTGCTCCACACCGGCATCAAAGAGAAATACAAAACCACACTCTACACAGGACTTGGACTGGCCAGTCTTGCCATAGGACTCAATGCTACGATTTCTCATTTCTCTGAGAGCGAGTATCCGGTCCTTTTCATCCTTTCATTGGCTATCGGAGGGGTGACGGGCACTGCGATAGACATCGACGGGAGATTCAGGAAATTGGTAGGGAAATTCTCAAAGGAAAAAGACGGCAAGACTCTTGCCGACGGATTGGCTACGGCCATATTGCTCTATTGCATCGGACCTCTGTCGATGTTGGGGCCGGTCTTGAGTGCGCTGAAGTCAGACAACACTTTCCTTTTCACCAATGCCACACTCGATTTCGTCTCGGCTACAATCTTCGCCTCAACCTACGGTGTCGGGATGGTGCTCGCGGCTCCTGTCTTGTTTTGCTGGCAGGGAATGTTCTATCTTATTGCCAGACTTTCGAGTTCCGCCATCAGTGATGCTTTGATGGCAGAATTGCTCATAGTGGGCGGACTGATGATCACCGCATCCGGACTGTCGCTGCTCAATATAAAGGACTGCAAGGTACTCAACCTGCTGCCCGCATTGCTCGTTCCGGTTGTGTGGTTTGTGATAAAATATTGTGTGGGAATGTAATGCCGTTCAAGGACTGAACGGCTGTAGGGGTGAGTTAGAAACGGGATGGCCGAAGGTGCAACTTGAGTAGACGTTGCCTGAAAATGTGCGATGTGCCATTGAGCATCCATTTGAATTCTCTTGGAGATGAGTATTGGTTGCAATTGCGGCAAATTATTCCTTTGTCTTCCAAATCATCATATGCCCCATTGATGGAGGAGTATTGTTTCTTGTAGCCTATCTTCTGGCACAAGTCGTGAACCTTATGTGTGAAATGTCCTTGAGGATAGCAGATGGCATTGAAAGGCTGGTGGAATATCCGCTCCAATTCTTCCTTGGAGTCTTTCAGTTCATGCACCAATTCCTCGTAATTGAATGTATCAAGACTCTTGTGTGACCAAGTGTGTGCTTCAAACCTAAATCCCAGTTTGTACAACTCCATGATCTGTTCGACTGTGAGATGCTTTTTGCTGCCGATGAGGTCTACTGCGATGAAAACCGTAGGGTAGATATTTTGTGAGACAAAGAAATCTTTATGGTCATAGATGCCCGCCCAGCCATCGTCGAAACACACCATTACCTGGCCTTCATGCTTGTTGATTTCAGGAACGAACTCATAGTGGCTTTCTCTGACGATTTCAAAATGTCTCTTTAGCAAGTCCATAGGTGTTCCCATCCAGGAATACTCCTTGCCACAGTCGTGATAGTAGATGATTTTGCTATTATGATTGTGATGGAAAATATAACCAAGGAGAAATAGCAGTTGCTTGATGAAATTGACCATATAATAATGTGTTAGAAAGTGTCTAAGTCAAGTGATGAGATAGCCCAACAGAGAGGATTGTATGCGATATTTTTCATCTCGTCGCTCTCTACACGTACTCCATGATGGAGATACTTCTGTTTGGGATTGGTCATGAAATGCGAAGAGTCGTAAAACTGTCTTAAGGGATGGCCTTCGGAAATATGGACGGAGAGAATGTCTGGACGGGTGAGATCTTTCAAGTGCTTGACAGCCTTTTTGAAATTGGCATATGTGTAATCGTAGAGGAAAATTTCCCCAATGAGCACCTCCTTCAGCTTGTTTCGCATGCCTTGTTTATAGACCACACATCCAAATTCGCTTTCGTTGACCTTGATACCGCTATCTGATTTCATTCTCCATTCAAGTGTGGGAGCATCATAATCGATGTGCAGGAGGTCTTGACTTTTCATAACCTGTTGTCTGGCACGTATCAATTGAGGGTTGATGGGGATAATCTGCGATGAAGCGTCCCATACCACAGGAGCGCTCAACTTTCTTATGTCAAACCCTATGCTGAACAAAGTGTGAAATGGCCTGACAAATTTTCTCAGCGCCATCAAGGAGTTGATATAGTGCCATCCGAGTTTTTCGTTTCCTTTCCTTGACGCCAAAACACTGATGTTGAATATCATGTCGCCATTTTGTCCTTTGAAGAAGTCATCGAGGACGCATGTGTTCATTTTCTTGAATATTCCTTGTCCGCGCAGGCTTTTATGAACACAGGTGTCGCACATTTCAATGCATTTCAGAGAACGGGTGCCGTAATACATATTTTGAAAGTAGGATGTGCGGCTACCCATGATCCTGCCGTTGACTTCAGCGCAATAAGAGACTCCGCCGGATTCATTGATGACAAAATTAGTTTTCTTCTTTTTGTCATAACTGACTTTCGGCCACACTTCATTGTAAAGCGTGACAAGGCCTTCAAAATCATCGGGGGTGACCCGGCGGATGGTTGGTGTTGGTGTCATTTGGCTGTTGTTATGTAATGGCAAGAATCTTATGCCACTCTTTTCATAATCACGTAGATAATGATGGGTGCGCCAAGCAGGGGGGTGACGGCATTGAGGGGAATCACACCGTTTTCGCCCGGAATGTGGCATAGCAGGTTGCATGTCAGGGCGACTGCTGCACCTGTGAGAATGGTGGCAGGGAGGAGTTGGCGATGATTGTCGGTGGTGAGCATGATCCTCGCTATGTGAGGGACAGCCAGTCCGATGAAAGCCACGGGACCGCAGAAAGCCGTGGTGATGGCTGTCAGAAGTCCTGTCACAATAAGGAGCCAATTGCGCACAGCTACGATGTTGATGCCGAGATTCTCAGCATATTCTTCACCAAGCAGTAGTGCATTGAGCGGTTTGATGAGCATGATCGAGGCCGCCAGTCCCAAGATGGTGACAGAGGCAAATAGTGGCATTTGATCCATCGTGACCCCGCCGAAATTGCCCATTCCCCATACTGCATACGATTTCACTCCCTCTTCGGTCGCAAAGAAATTGAGAAGGGAGATGACAGATGAGGACATAAATCCGATCATCACGCCTATGATGAGCAGCATCACACTGTTGCGCACATAGACAGAGAAAGTGAAAATGACCAGGGTCACAGCCATGGCGCCGAAGAAAGCCCCCAATAAGATGGCGGCGAATCCTGTGGCCTCGAATGTGCCCGCAGACAAGGTGCCACCCATCAGCAACATGACTAATGCCACACCCAATCCGGCTCCGCCGCTGATGCCGAAAATCGACGGACCGGCGAGAGGGTTCTTGAATGCTGTCTGCAACATAAGTCCGCTCACGGCAAGAGCGGCTCCGCACAGTGTCGCGGTGATGGCCTGAGGCAGCCGGGCCTGCAATACAATAAACCTCCACGATTCTTTCTGTGCTTCTCCCGCCAAGAGGATATGAAATACCTCTGAAGCGGGAATAGAAATGGAACCGTAAAGGATATTCAGCAGAAACAGAATAAGAATGGCTGCGGAAATCGCGATGCTGTATCTGACCCCTCTCATCTGCTTATTTCACAGGAGAATAGTATCTGGGGACACCCATCCCCAGTTCTGGATGAAGAAGGATGATGTAGTCGCGAAGCAGATAGTCGGGGTGAAACGACACCTCTTCGAAATAAGGCACCTTTTGTGTGTCGACAAACCATGTGTTATGCTGTTTGTAAGCCTTCATTTCCTTATAGCCGCTGTGCTCTGAGGCAAGGCGGTCATAGGTGAGGTCGCCCGAACCGAAATGATTGAAAATCCACACGTCGGCATTACCTGCTTTGTCGAGTACGGTTTCGAATGTCATGGCGAGACTCCCAGAGTGGGTGTCTTTGCTCCATGCATATGTGCCATTGGCGTCTGCGATGATTTTTCCTATCGTGCTCTTGCCACCTGGCACATACCATGTGGAACCTGTCAGTTTTTCAGTGATGATCGACCGTATGGTCGAGGCTTCTTTAGCTTTGGCTTTCAGTACCTGATAAGATGAGTCGACAATGGCGAACAGTGAGTCGGCCTCATGCTCTTTGCCCAAAAGCAAACCATAGAGTTTCACCCATTCTGCTCTTGCGAGGGCAGAGTTTTCCATATAGTCAGCGCATTCCATGAGGGGAATGTTGATTTCCTCCAACTGTCCGTAACCTCCTGAGTTCTCAAAGGGTGATACACACAGGAGGTCGGGTTTCATGTCAATGATTTTTTCAATGACAGGATTCATTCCGTCACCGCAATCGGTGATGCGACCTTCTTTTACCCCTTCCTGCACATATTTTACAAGGATGTATTTTAAGTCGGCTACTCCCGCCAATTGGTCTTGGGCATTCAACCACTCCATCAGTTGACAGTGTGCGGCGGTGAAGACCACAGCCCTCTCAGCAGGCACTTGGATAATCGTACCTTCAGGCAGGTGGGGAGGAGTCTCTTTGCGCTTGTCTACCAAGACGTATTTGTGAAGTATATGGCCTGTGTGCCAAGGGTCTTTGATAGATACCGTCGTGTAAAGGTCGTGCTTCACAATCTGCAGGAGTGAAGAATATTTCATCCTCAAGGTGTCTCCTTGTTCTTCCTCTCTCTCGTACCTGTTGTTTTTGCAGGCGGTGAAAGCGCTTATAAGTACAAGGCAGAAGATGAAGAAGTGAGTCGGTCTCAAATTCATCGGAATCTTCTTTTTATCCAGTCGAATCAATGTTCTCCCTATTTGTCCAATTGAGAGAAAACTGAGTTGTTGGACTTATATTCGGGCACAATTTTTTTCATCTTTGCCACAATGCGCATCTCATCGTAGGTGTCGGCGATGGCAATCAATTCCTCAATCTCACTGTTGACACTTTCGTAATCATACTCACGCACCTCGGCAATTCTGATCTTCTCATGGAAGCTGGGCTTCGTATTCTCTTCCGTGGAAAGGAGCTCCTCGTAGAGTTTCTCACCCGGGCGCAATCCAGTGTACTTGATTTCCACATTCTTTGCGCCACTAAGTTTGATCATTCGCTTTGCCAAATCGGCAATTTTGACAGGCTCACCCATGTCGAAGACAAAAATCTCGCCTCCATGGCCATGTGTGCCTGCCTCAAGCACCAGTTTGCAAGCCTCAGGAATCAGCATAAAGAACCGGATGATGCGTTTGTCGGTGACCGTCACTGGGCCTCCGGCTTTAATCTGGCGCTCAAACAGAGGAATCACAGAACCGTTGGAGCCGAGGACATTGCCGAAACGTGTCGTTACAAACTGTGTCACACCTTTTATTTTTCCCTCCTTGATAGCCTTGTCAAGACTTTGCACATAGATTTCGCAAATACGCTTGGAGCATCCCATCACATTGGTCGGGTTGACGGCTTTGTCGGTAGAGAGCATGACAAACTTCTTGACACCGTATTTGACACTCAGGTCTGCGATGACTTTTGTGCCATAGACGTTGTTCTGAATACTTTCACTGGGGTTGTCTTCCATCATCGGTACGTGCTTATATGCAGCGGCATGGAAGACATAGTCGGGGCGGAATTGATCAAACAGGTGCTCCATCCGTTTAGCGTTGGAAATGGAGGCCACCACCGTAGACGTCTTGATTTGCGGCCATTGGCGCAACATCATCAAGCGAATATCATGCTGAGGCGTCTCTGCCGAGTCGATAAGCATCAGCTCCGAGGGTTGGTAATCACTGATTTGTCTAACAATCTCAGAACCTATGGAACCAGCAGAACCGGTGATAAGAATCTTCTTGCCCGTCAGCATTTCGCCTACTTTCTGCATGTCAATTTGGATCTCAGACCTTGGCAGCAAATCTTCCACGCTGATTTGCTTCATCTGGACAGTGGAGAAGTCGGTGTCTTTGTTCCATTCCCTTGTGCCTTCGGCCATGTAAATCTTAACGTCTGCATTGATAAACATATCCTGCAACACCTGGTCTTTGCGGAATTTCTCCACTTGAAGCGGTGATATCAGCAGCGCTTCTATACCTTTTGATTTAAGAATAGACGGCAGATTGGCATCGACGATATAGACTTTTTCGCCCATCAACACTTTGCCTCTATAGTCGCCGTCGGTAGTTACAAATCCTCTGAGGGAGAAGTTGGCGTCTTTTTGATTACGGATGTTTTTAGCCAGTCCCACACCTCCGTCTCCTACGCCAAAGATGAAAGTGCGAAGGGCGAATTCACGTTTATAGGAGACGTCGAAGATGGTTTTTACAAGTACTCTCCATGCCCACATCATGATCATGGCGAGCACGTACATGGCCAATATTTGCCTTCCCTTTAAAGCCACAAACAGACTTTCGCCGAATCTCTCCCTGTAGCCAATGTGTATCCATGAGATGGGGTAGTGCATCACTTCTGCCACGATGCATGAAAGAAGCATGGCATAGCCCACTCTCCTTAAGTCGACAAACGAGGAGTATCTGACGACACCGGAATAGGTGTGGAACACCCTGAATCCGATGAGGTTGAAGATCATATACACACAAATGGTGCGTGATGCGGCACCGAAATGGGAAATGAGTTGTGATGTACTTGTAAAGAGCAGCAGGACGAAAATACCCGAAGCAAAGCATATAAAACAGTCGAGCAGTAGCACAGCCCAATAGGGTAGTGCTTTTTTGGTGAAGTACCAATTGAGCAGATGGTCCAGCAATTCCTTCATGTCTGAGCAGATGGTGGATAAGAATTTGTTCATTTCCTTACGACATCTTTCAGGATGGAAACGATGCGCTCGACATTTTCGTCGGAAACGCATGGTCCTGACGGCAGACAAAGACCTTTTCTGAACATACGTTCGGAAGTTCCATTGATATAGGCAGGAGCGTCCTTGTAGACCGGTTGAGTGTGCATTGGGCGCCAAAGAGGCCGGCTCTCGATGCCCGATTGCGCAAGGGCATCCATCGCCTTTATGACCAGTTGGCATGGCTCAATGTCTGCTGTGCCGGAGTATGGGGCATTCGACTCAGGTGTCTCGAATGTAATCGTACTGAGCCAATAATTGGAATCCATGTAATCTTCGGGCTGTGAGTGTACTTTTATCACCTCATCGTTGGCAAATGCTTTCTCGTACAAGGCTGCGATGTGTTGATGGTGGCTCACATGGCTGTCGACGACGGTCATCTGTCCACGTCCTATACCGGCGCAGACATTGCTCATCCGATAGTTGTAACCTATCTCTTTGTGAAGGTAATACGGCTTGTTCTCTCGTGCCTGTGTGGCAAAGAACATGATTTTTCGCTTGGTTTCCTCGTCAGGGCAAATCAAAGCACCTCCACCAGAAGTGGTGATCATCTTATTGCCGTTGAAGCTCATGATTCCGTAATTTCCGAAAGTGCCTGTCATCTGCCCTTTGTATTTCGAGCCAAAGGCTTCGGCTGAATCCTCTATGACTGGAATCTCGTATCGACGGGCAATTTCCATGATGTCGTCGATGTAGGCGGGCATGCCATACAGATATACTGGCACGATTACTCTGGGTTTACGTCCAGTCTTGCGTATGCGGTCTTTGATGGCATCCTCCAGCATGTTGGGGTCCATATTCCATGTCTTCTCTTCAGAACCGACAAAAACGGGAGTCGCACCCAGGTAGGTGGCTGGATTGCATGATGCCGCAAAGGTGAAACTTTGGCAGATAACTTCGTCGCCTGGTTTCACTCCGAGGTTCAACATGGCCAGGTGCACGGCAGCAGTCCCAGAGGCGAGAGCAACTACTTTTTTCCCTTCGCCTACAAACTGTTCGAGTTCATTTTCGAAAGCATTGACATTGGGACCAAGTGGCGCCACCCAGTTGGTGTCGAAAGCTTCCTGGATGTATCTCATCTCGTTGCCGCTCATATGAGCAAGACATAAATATATCTTTTCCATATTGTAGTGATAAATGATGCTAATTAAGAATTGCGATTGCAAAAATACTAAAAAAAAACGAAAGGGGAATCATCTGTTCTTTTTTATAGATGATTTTTGGTTTAAATTGGTTGATGTGTCGCAAAATTTGTCTCGTTTTTCCATTGAGATTGTATGATGTAGATGCCACAGTGAATCAACAAGCTATATTTGAGTCAATATGTGTTAGTACATTCTTGTACACTTTTATAATGACAAACAGAGATAAGAAATATCTCCTTATGCCAGGATGGCACAAGTCAGATACTCTTATTGTAGAGGTCTTAATAACCCACTTTAGAATGAGGTGTTCAACTAATCTTGCAATCAGAACTGTGGCAATTGTTTATGAATTAATCCCATCATTCGCAGATTGACAAATCCCTTTTAAACAAAAAGGTAAGAGCCTCACGATACTCAATAGTTTTTATATCTTGTGCAAAGATATATAATAAGAAACAATTTTGCAATACAATTTGGCATTTTTCTTTTCCATTTGCGTTATTCTTATTTAATCCTTTTTGCATATAATAATGTTGTCAAGCTATGTAAAATAATGATTATTACTCAATTGGGGATTGTAGACTGGTTTGGGGTAACACCTTATTCCACCCGGCATCCCTTGGGAATGACAGTCTTGAGAGACTGTGATGACGGGTCGAAATCCACGCTTATCTCGCCATAGAGAGTATGGATAGAGGCTTTCACATGGCCTATTCCCTCGATGGGCTCGGGGTTGATGATGAGATGCCTCATGCCGTGTGTGCCAGGCTGTTGACGGATACCGGCAAGACTGCGGAAGAACCATTCATCGATCTGTCCCTGCATGAAATGGTTTTCGGAGGAGCCCTGACGGGGATCCCATTGCTCTGTAAGGGTGGTGGCTCCATTGGCTATCTGGTAACCGTAGCCTGGAGCCTCATAGTGATTGAGCATGCGGAAGAGTAGGGCGCTTTGTCCGTTGTCGGCAAGCACCCTGAACAGGTAACGGTTGCCCACGTCGCCCGTTGTCAGTCTGTCGCCATGTGCGTGAATGTCATTGATAAGGTTTTGGAGCACCGCGTCTTTGTGCTCGCCTGTGATGCCGAGAAAGAGCGGCAGGGCGTTGGACGTCTGGCTTCCGGTGCCGTATTGGCACGAGTCGGGATGGAAGAAATGGCGGTGGAATGCCTCCACTACATTATTATATAAAGTCTTGTAATGTCGCTCGTCTTCGTGGCGTCCGGTTATACGTGCCGCTTCGGTGATGAGTTGCAGGTCATAAATATAGTGGGCGGTAGCCACCAATGGCACGGGTGTGTTGCGTGAGAAACCGGCCTTCCATGGGCCATAGTCGTACCAGTCGCCCAGTCCGTGGCTCACAATGCCGTCTTCCGATCTGCTGGTGAGATAGTCCACATAACGCCGCATCGGTTCATAATTGTCGGTGATGAGTGTGCTGTCTCCGTACATGTCGTAGTACATAAACGGCAGGATGACAAGTGTGGAGCCCCATTCGGGTGAGTCGTCGAAAAGATTGCCGAAGGAGACATACTGTGGTGCGGTTGTGGGCACCATACCGTCAGGTTTTTGCGTGTCTACTATGTCGCGGATGATTTTGGGCACAAGCGTGGTCATATCATAGTTGAAGAGAAGAGATGGACCGCAGAGGTGGTCTTGCTCCAACCATCCCAGTTTCTCCCGATGGGGGCAGTCGGTAAGAACGCCCTGCATGTTGCTCCGCTCCGCACGTTCTATGAGCCTGTGGGTCTTCGTCATCAGTTCGTTGTCGCACCAGAAGGTGGATGTCTCTGGGGTGGAATTATAGATGAAGCAGCTTTGGAGCTGATGGATGACGGGAAGGCCATCAGGATTGGGCTGGCCTTCCATGACGGCCCCTTCTACCTGGATGTATCTGAAGCCGTAATAGGAGAACCGCGGATGCCACGACTCCTCTCCGCCACCTTTTAAGGTGTATTCATAAAAATGCTGGCGCCCCGTCTGTCTCTGATCGCATACTCCTTGGGGTGTGAGCCGTTCGGCGACAATCAAGGTGACTTTTCGGCCCCGTTGACCAGAAACAGTGATGGCGGGGAAACCGGCGAGGTTCTGTCCCATATCGCAGACAAAGACCGAGGGGGCTATTGTGCGTCGCGTGGCTTGGCTTGCCGCCATCAGCGAGTCGGTGTTGAAGGGAAGTACGGATTTCACGTCGAAGCGCTCCATGATTCTCACGGGGAAAGTCGTCTCCGGTCTTAGTCTGCCGCCGGGACCTTCCGTCTTTACGGCCTTGTGCCATAAACTGTCATCGAACAGAGGGCTCGCCCATCCTGGCTGCTCCATCCTTGCGTCATATGACTCCCCTCCGAATATACTATTGAATGTGACAGGGCTCAGTGCCCATCGCCAATTTTCATCACTCGACACGTGTTCAGTCGTGCCGTCAGCATAGGTGATGTCCATTCTCAGGAATAACTGTGGAGGTCCGTAACTTGCCTGCAACTTGCTGTAGCGTCCGCCTTGTTGCACATTGAAAAAGCCGTTACCGAGCAACACCGCGACGGCATTGTCGCCTTGTCGGAGACGGGAGGTCACGTCGAAGGTATCGTAGTAGACCGTGCGACTGTATTCACTCCATAAGGGGGCAAACATACTGTCGCCTACACGCTCTCCATTGATGCTCATCTCATAATGTCCGAGTCCGCTCACGTAGACGACAGCATTGACAATGTCGTGACGGGTTTTGAACTCCTTCCTCAAGATAATGCTGCGACTGGAGAGAGTGTCCACGTTCTCCCATCTTGTCTTGAAAGAATCTTTCTTAAACACTTCGTTGCTCCATCTTCCAGTGGGTATGTGGGCGGCAGACTTCGTGATGGCTCCTATCCATTGAGGCGCCACCGAATGATGAGGGACTGAAGACAAGTCGGTGGGTGCTACACGAATAATCTGCTCATGACTCCATTCCGACCAGTGGTTCCATTTCTTCTTCTTGCCTTTTCCGCCAAGAAAACCTATCTTCACTCGCCAATAGTAACCATAGGGATTGGCGTTCAATGAAGGTATCTCTACCAGTTGGCTCTCTGATGAATGGGTGACCTGACTGTCGTAGACGAGTCTTCCCGTGACATTCTCACGCACCTCTATCTGGTAGGCTGTTTGGTCGATAGGCAGGTTTTCTGAGTCGATATATTGCCATCCCAGCCTGATTTTGTCTTCCACGATGGCCATTTTGCCTTTCTGATGGTTACAGGAAGTCCGGGTGACAACCAGTTTGGCTGATGCCGCGATAAAGCCAAGGGCCAATATTAATAAGGTGCATATTTTTCTTTTCATGATTATTCTTGTAGATTCGGAAGTTAGTTTGCTTTGTATGCGAGAGCCTGTGGATGCTTGCCGTCCAGCCTCTTCGGCATGTTTTGCAAAGATAATGCTATTTCTTTTTTTGAGGAGCATCTCGGGCTCTTTTTTTTCTTTTTTTGCCCTTTAACCAATGCATCATTTGACTTTTCACCTTTTTTGCTTACCTTTGCAATTCATTATATCATTTTGACATGAAATTCAGAAAGACAGTATTGATATTGTTATTGACATGGACAGCCACGTGCGTGTGGGCCCAAGCCGACTCCGCCAGACATTGGGGCGCGTCGGTTAGCGTCAATCCCGGGAACCTGTTGAAGACAAAGCAGTATAAAGGAAAATACGACATCGGCAGCAAAAAGAACATCTCTGTGGTGGGCGAGGTGTCATACGCCACCCTTCCTTGTGACAGTGACGCTTTTGCGGCCGATTATAATTACCCTGTCTTTAGTGCGGGAGTGAGATATTCGGTCAACAACCGAATCTCATTTCACCGTATTCCCGACTATGATTGGGAAAACAACACCGGCGTGGACTACGACTCCCGTGCCGGCAACTCTTTGGCTCTCTATGGCAAGTTCAACCGTACTTTTTTCAGAAGCCGCCATATTCTCTTCGATGGCTCGCTTCAGATGGGTGCCGCCTATTGTCATACTTTATATGATAAAAACGACAATGTGGACAATGACCTCATCGGCTCACACATCAACATCTATTTTGGCACCGGCGTCTATCTCACCTACATGTTGATGCCGGAATGGGGGTTGCGTGCCGGAATGGAATATTGGCACTTGAGCAATGGCGCGCTCAATCGTCCCAACAAAGGAGCCAATTTTGTCGGACCTGTACTGGGGGTGAGTTATATGCCTTATTATAAAGAGGTGCTTCGTGGACGTAAATCTGCCCTCAATACCTCTTTCGACAAGTACTGGTTCTTGAATTTCACCGCAGGTCTGGGAGCGAAGACTCTTGAGGAAGACTGGAACGAATCGCAATGGGAATTGTCTCCAGAGCATCCTGATTTCAGGACAGAGAATTTCCACCTTTATATGGCCTATTCAGCACAGGCCGACATTATGTATAGATATGCCCGCCGATGGGCTACCGGTGTGGGATTTGACGTCAACTATGGCTCATACGCCTCCAGGATAGAAGAGCGCGACCAGCAGAAGCACTTTACCGACAAGCATTCTCCTTGGTCGGCAGGAATCTCTGTCAAGCATCAGACCTATTTTCATCAAATCTCGGCCAATGTGTCGCTGGGCTATTATTTCTACCGTGAGATGGGGCATCGTGCAAAAAAGGTCGAGAAGCGATACTACGAAACAGTGGGTTTGCAGTATCACTTCCCGACCCTTGCTGGCTTGGCCCTTGGTTTCCGTGTCAAGGCACATCTTTTCAAGGCCGACTACACAGAGTTGATGCTCAGCTGCCCTATTTATTTGAAAAAAGGTGCGGGCACCGGACGATAGGAATCCTTGGTGCTACAGCACAAGAAGGATTCCTATTGTCTCCTATTCTCTTCCGGCGGCAAACTTGCATGACACCTTTTGCCCCTTTCCATCGACAGCAGTGGCTATATAGACACCGCTTGGCAGGTGCGTCACAGTCATCTCTGCAAGTCCTGCGATTGATGTGACTGCCTGTCGGGCAACTTTCTGTCCGGCCACATTGGTGATGCTCACTTGCAGGAGGGCATCATCGTCAGCACCCCGGATTGTGAGTGTTCCTAAGGCATAGCCTATAGAAAGCGTTGTGGATGCCAAGATGTCGCGAATGCCGTCGTTGGTCTGGGCGATGTCTTCAGCGTAGCTTGATGTGAGATTGGCTTTCGCGATGGTGGGAACATTCATCACGATTACGTCGGCAGTTCCATCGGGATAGCGGCCGGCAGTCTGATCACTGTTGAGTGTCGTATAGGTCAGTCTGTCTGTCCATGATTCGTCGTTGGCGGTGAGGGTCAGTTCACCCCCTTCGGCAGCCAGTTTGAAAAATGCGTGCAACTGACTCACCGGTTCGAGTTTGTCGCACCAAATCACGAGATAGCCATGGGCCGGAATGACGGTTGAAGCGTTGCTCTCGCCTTTTGTGATCTGATATTTCAGCGGTTTTGAGGGATTGTCGCTCAGGTACATTCCTTCCACATCGATGGGGGCGTCGGTGGTGTTGTAGAGTTCTATCCAGTCGTTGCGTTTGAAGTATTCGTTGACATAGATTCCGTTGTCTGCGCTCACTTCATTGATGCGGACAGGAGTGACACCGCTGGCCGACAGTTCTTCGTCGGAAAGAGATTCGAAGGTTGCGGTGAGGCTGACGGCAGTGGTGGAAGGAAGGTTGATGATAGCCTCGGTGGAGAGGATATTGCCATTGGACTTCCATCCTGCAAACCGGTAGCCGGCGGGAGCTTTCGCCTCCAAAATGACTGGGTCGAAGAGTGCTCCGTTGAAATTGGCATAGGGCACGTCGTGCCCGTTGATATAGAGGTGAGCCCCCTCTGTGTCGCTTTTCAGTTGCACCGTATGTTTCTTTCCCCTGCTGAGTTGCATCAGTTTGAAGTCTTGCATGCAGGTCATCATCCTGGTCAAGCGATTTTGAAGTTTGCTCTTGATTGTGTTGGCCGACCTCGTCGGGTCATAGCGGTTATTGTATTGTTGGATGATGGGCTTGACGAAATCGAGCAGTTCATCGACGATTTCATTGGCGCGGTTTTTCTCAAAGACACTTCCTGCGATGATGCAATAGGTGTCGATAAAGTGTTTGCGGAATTCGTCGTGCCTCAGCAGATTGAGGAAGAATGAGACAAATGGCAAGTCGCTGAACGACTCAAAGAAGGTGAACGGATTGTCGTTGGTTGTATTGTATCTCAAGCCGAAAGCATAGTCTAAGTCGTAGCTGATGAATCTGTATCTTCCGTCTTTTTTGCTGCGGTAGGCTTTGATGTTGTTGTCGGGCCAGTCCTCATTGCCGACATAGAGCTCCACAGCCATATAGTTGGTAAACTCATCGATATCGAGCAGATTTTTCAGTTCGTCGTAGGCTCCGGGCTCATTGATGTGGGCGCCAAGTTCGAAGATGCGTTTGATGGCTTTGTCGTCGCCGTTTTTCATCTCGAAGTTTTCCAAAAAGTCGATTTCTTCTTCATCGTAGCCGTAGTTGGCATAGACATATTTGTCGTTGTTTGTCTCACGGAGATTGAGCACGCCGCGAAGGTTGCCATTCACATATTCTATGACCGGCACATACGACTGCAAGTCCAAGTCGATGCCCGACCGCTGGATGATTGTCTCGAGTGCCGGGTCCATGAACCGGGCGCTATGCACCCATACGTCGTTTCCGCCGTTGCGCAGCAAAATGGCCTTGTTGCGGATGTACGGTTTTTGTGGGAAGAAGGAGAAATCGAAGCGGTTGAGTCCGTCAAACACCTTGTTGGCTTTGAGTTTGAAAGAGCGCACTGCCTGAGCACGTGTCCATCCGCCCGACACGCTGATGTTGACGTCTTGGTTGATAAGCATCTTGCCCTCAGGTGAGATATAGCTGAAGTTGACGGGGCGGTCCCATGGCTGGTTGTAGTTTCTGGGATAGTCCTGGCCGTTGCCTGTACGTCCGTTGGTTCCGTCTCCATCACAGTCGATACCTATCTTGGGGTCGCTGAAATACCTCTTGTCTCCCACGATGCTGATGACGGGGATGGGATATTTGTTGGCGGTTTGAATATACGATCTGGTGACAGGCACGCTTGGCAGGTATCCTTCTCTGAACAACCTGAGGCACAAGTTGGTGGTGGCATTGAATGTGAACTTCCCGTCAAGGCTTTGCAGACTTTGCGATGCGGGCTCTCCCTCTCCTTGGTATGACTCCCAACTGATGTCGTCGAAATAGAAGTTGTTGGCTGTACTCTTGTCGATATTCAGGTTGAATGCGATGGTCTGCAATTCTGATTGGACGGGTTCGCCCCACCACCATCCTCCGTCGCTGGTGCCAGCCTGCTCGTTGGTGATGGTTCCCTCATATACGATTTCCCGCCAATCGGTGCCTACATCATAGTTGTCGGCGAGCATCTGCCAGTGGATGTAGTCGCCTGGCGTCCTGTGCGACTGGACAGAGATCCTGGCGGCTTTGTCTGCGCGCACTTTCATCTTGAACCTGTATTTGTCTCCGGCATTCCAGATGTGGTCGGGAGTGTAGACAAAGAACTGAGTGGTCCATTCTTCTGCCGCACGTGCCACGGAGTGCACTTTGATACCCCGTGAGTGATTATAACCGGAGCCTTCCACTATCTTTGTGTTGAATTTCCCGTTCTCATCGCCGTCTTTTCCGACGAGGCAAGTGACGTCGTCGCCTTCACAGTCGCCGTTGGTCACCCAGTTGGTCCATGGCGACACCTGCTGCTCGCCATTGTTCTTAGGAGCTGTCGGCACGCTGCCGTCGGTGGTATACATCAGGATGGTGTTCTCGGGAATGTCTACCTTGACGACGAGTGAGCCAGTGAAGAGCCGGCTGTCAGTGTCGACTACAGGAGGATCGAGCCGTTGAGAGGCAAAAACGGCCGTGGCATTGGTGGTTCCCGGCGTGGCCGTGCTTGTCCAGCCCCACTCATCCCCACCGTCGGTGGTACGTGCGTAGGCCGTGCGGCTCATGGCTGTGGGATATGCTTGGCTGGCCAACGTCTCTCCGCTCTTGTCGCTGAGGTAGACGGTTCCTCCGTCGCAGTCGAGTTTGAATGGAGCTTGATTGGTCAGGATGTCGTTGGAGCCGAGCCACACCACTTTAAATCCATGGGCAGGCACAGTGCCCATATCTTTTGGCATCTGCCATTTCTTCAGGTCAGCGGCGTTGTCGCTTAGATACATACCTCCCAGGTCAATGGCTTGGTCTGTAGGATTATACAGTTCTATCCAACTGTCGAAGTTGGTGGCGGGGCTCATCACTTCGCCTGCATTAGAAGCCATCAGTTCGTTGATGACAATGATAGCGGAAATTAAAAAAGACCACATTTTGCGTGAAAAAAGTTGAAAAAAGTCGTTCGAAAAAAGTTAGTATTTTTATGATGGCTTGAAATGCTGATTGTGTTTCACGTTTCCACCTTTGCCTATAAGCACTTCGGCAAAAGACAGAGGTGTGCTGTCGACTGATGGTGTAATCGTGGATGAAAGAGAAAAAAGACCATTGCAGTTGCTGACTTGACAGCAACTGCTACGGTCCCAATATACATTTTTAACTTAAAGGTTGTCATGGCTGCTTGGGAAGATTAGAATCCGCCGCCACCGCCGAATCCGCCTCCTCCGCCGAATCCGCCGCCGCCACCGAATCCGCCGCCGCCGAAGTCAGGGAAGGTGGGGGCTGGCTCTTTGCCTATTTCGATGAGCAGTTTGAAGAGTGCCCTTCGGCGTTGCGACCATGTGACATAGTCGTCGGCTTTCAGCGTATGTATCTTGAATCCTGGCATCTGCGGCGCTTGCTGCATGAAATCAAGGGTGCTGGTAGTAATGACGCACGATTTGGTCTTTCCTTTGGAGAGCAGATGGTCGGCGATAGCATCGGCGCCACCGACTTTGAACCAACTCTCCATGGTGTCACCTTCTCCTGGTACCAGTTGAATGAATGCCGGCATTGTGGGAGTGCCTGTCATGGGCGACATATACCATGCCTCTTTCTTTTCGAGGTCATAACTGGTGCGGCCGTGAGGAATGTCGCCTTGGGAGGCGAAGTTGACAGGTGAGCGTGGGTTGTCGGCAATACTGTATTTGAATCCTAAATCGGGCGACAGGTACATGTTGCTCGGGTCGGCCACGCGGGTGCCGTCGATGATGAAGCAGTATTTGAAGGTGTCGAAGAGATATTCTGTCAATGTTGTTGACCATACACCGTCGGAATCCCGCTCCATAGCTATCGGCTGCTGAAGCATTTCGCACTCAAGGCTCACCTTCTTGGCATCAGGTGCTTTCATTCTGAACACGATGCCCTTGGCGCCATATTCAGGCGATATGATGGGGCGGGGGAAGAGGCGTGCCATCACACCCGGGGTGAATTGTTGTTCTTTGCCGGTGGCGGCAGGAGCAGGCTGCCCGGCTTTCATGGCATCCTCAGCGGCTTTCTTGTTGAAGAGCAGCGGCAGGGTCTTGGCGAGGAAATATTTGGCGTTCATCCATGTGTGTCCGAACTTGTCGCTGGTGAATTCCTTGACGCTGCGAATGCCTTTCTGGTCGAGGAAAGCCATGTAGTCACGGGCGTTGCCATAGAGGAAGTCGTCGGTGCCTACTCCTAACCAGAAGAGGTGAATCTTCTTGTTGGTGTCGGCAGCATTGTCGTAGACATTGGGGATGTCCGTCGATGTGAACGAACTGTAGGAGCAGAGATATGAGAACTTGTCGAGATTGCTGAGGCCAAGGAACAGCGCTTGGTTGCCGCCTCGGGAGAAACCGCCGATGGCACGGTGGTCGCTGTTGTTGACAGTGCGGTAATTCTGCTCGATATAAGGCATCAGGTCGTTAATGAGGTCTTTGCTGAACACATCTCCACCGAAACGGGTCTGCGGCGAGGTGGGAGCGGGAGGTGAGGCCAGCAGTTTGGTGGGGTTGCCGTAAGGTAAGACGACAATCATCTCTTTTGCCTCTTTCTGCGCAATCAGATTGTCGAGGATGTAGTTGACGCGTCCCACTTTTAAATAGACCTCCTCGGTATCGGTGGTGCCGCTGATAAGGTAGAAGACGGGATATTTCTTCTGTGGACTTTCCATATAGCCGGGAGGCAGGCACACCACAGCGTTGTTGGTGGCGCCCAGACTCTTGGAATAGTAGTGTATGTATTCCACGCGGCCATGGGGCACGTCGAGGATGTCATGAGGCAGTTTGCCTTGTTTGCTTGGTATTTCAAGCAGACTGTTCTTGAATCCCTCGTTGGGGAAATAGAGAGGGTTCTCTGGGTCCATCACGCTGATTCCGTCGACAATGAAGCAGTAGGGATACATGTCGGGGGCGGCTGGTCCGAGGGTGACGCTCCATTGCCCATTGGCATCGCGTTTCATTTCTTTCTTGCCTGCAAACTGCACATCCACATAGACTGATTTTGCGGAGTCGTTTTTGTAGGTAAATGTCACTCTTCCGTCGTCGTGGCATTGGGGTTGTGCCGAGGCTGCTGCTGAGAACAGGATGGCAAACATTGTCATTAATGAATGTTTCATGGCAGTCATTATATTTGATGAGTAAAGTTGATAATAACGTTGCGTATTCTTGTGTTGCAAATCTTTGGCAAAGATAATGAAAATTGTTGAGAAGCAGAACACCTGAGGCTTTTTTTCTTCACCAAGAGGTCGGATGTGGTGATATTGTGTCCTTGTGTGGCTGTTGCAGGATGAAAGAAAAGGTGGTGACGCAATAAAACGCCTTCTTGAACGTTATGATAATACTATGTGGAAATATAGTCCGTCATTGATAGTGTCATCGCTGTTGCTGGCATTGCTCTTCTCATGTTCCGACGACGAGTTTTCGACGTCGACCTCTTGCCGTTTGTCTTTTTCGGTCGACTCAGTGGCGCTCGATACCGTCTTCTCGCAAGTGCCTACAGTCACAAAGACCTTCTGGGTCTACAACAAGTCGGGTAGCGGAATCCGGTGTTCCAACATCAGGCTTGAGAAGGGCAACCAGACGGGGTTCCGTGTCAATGTCGACGGCTCCTACCTCGGTGCCTCTGAAGGTTATCAGGTGAATGATATAGAGGTGCGCTCAGGCGACAGCATTCGTGTGTTCGTAGAGCTGACCTCTCCGGCCAATCATCGCGAAGAGCCCTCCCTGTTGGAGGACAATCTTGTCTTCAGCCTTGAGAGCGGAGTGCAGCAGCGTGTGAATCTCAATGCTTGGACATGGGATGCGTTGAGCCGCACCGATATGCTTATCAACCGTGATTCTGTCATCTCTTCCTCTCGTCCGATGATTATCTATGGCGGCATCACGGTGGCAGAAGGAGCCACGCTCACCATCGGTGCCGGTACAACACTCTATTTCCATCAAGATGCGGGAATAGATGTTTATGGCCGGCTCCTTGTCGAAGGTGATGCGTCCAATAATGTCGTGCTTCGTGGCGACCGCATCGACAGGATGTTCGACTATCTTCCTTACGACCGTGTCAGTGGCCAATGGCAGGGCATCCATTTCTATGAATCCTCGTACGACAATGTGATCAACTATGCCGATATCCACAGCACCTATAATGCCATTGTGTGCGACTCTTCCGATGTCGGCAGGGTCAAACTCAGACTTTGCAATTCTGTCGTGCACAACTGCCAGGGCTATGGCGTCCATTCCACTCACAGCTATGTGGATATTGTCAACAGTCAGGTGACGAATACTCTTGAGAGTTGTGTGTCAGTCGTCGGAGGGTGGGCGAGAGTGCTTCAATGCACGCTCGCGCAGTTTTATCCCTATGACGCCAACCGCGGAGCAGCGTTGTCGTTCAACAACACTCCTACGATTCCCCTCTATGCCTTTCAGTGCGTCAACAGTCTCGTCACGGGATATGCTGATGATGTGGTGATGTCGGTGGCCGACACCACTACCGCATATTCATATTACTTCGACCATTGCATACTCCGCACGCCAGCCATTTCCGACACGGTGAATGTGAAAGACGTCATTTGGGAAGATCCCAAAGACAGCTTGGCCGGTGGTGTGCGTCATTTTAAGGATGTCGACATCGATTTACTCAAATACGACTTCCGTCTCGACTCTCTCTCCACGGCTGTGGGCAAGGCATTGCCTCTTGACTCCCTGCCTTTCGACCGTCTGGGAATACGGCGGGATGAGCATCCTGATATAGGCTGTTATGAATTTGTACCATCATCTCATTGATGTCTTCTCTTCTTGCAGTCTGCTGCTATTCGTCTCAAAATAAAGATTATCTGTCAAACAACCATATTGAATGAAAAATATCCAGTTAACCATCAACATTCAGAGAGCGCAGTTGGAAGAACTGTCGGAGGAAGACCGCGTTTTGGTAGAGAAGGCTATCAAGGCGACGGACAACTCCTATGCGAAATATTCTCATTTCAGGGTGGGAGCGGCATTGCTGCTGGCCGACGGCTCTGTGGTGCCGGGAGCCAATCAGGAGAATGCGGTCTTCCCTCTTGGCTTGTGTGCCGAGCGCACAGCCATTTTCGCTGCTCAAGCTCAGCG
This sequence comes from uncultured Prevotellaceae bacterium, assembly GCA_902795605.1. Taxonomy (GTDB): domain Bacteria; phylum Bacteroidota; class Bacteroidia; order Bacteroidales; family Bacteroidaceae; genus Prevotella. The sequence continues at coordinate 32,104 of CADBLU010000300.1, forward strand.
TCCCGACCAGGCCATTGTGGCTTTGGCGGTAGCCGCCCGCAATGAAGAAGGGCTGATGCGCAATCCTGTGTCGCCTTGCGGTTCTTGCCGTCAGGTGATATTAGAGATGGAAGAACGTTATCACCGCCCCGTCCGTCTGTTGCTTTATGGCACTGACGGTGTGCTGGTGGTGGATTCTGTGCGCGACCTGTTGCCTTTGTGCTTTGTCGATGAGAGTATGCGTTAGCGCGTCTCACTCCTTGACTTCAACCTTTTGCTCGTAGAGGTCTTGGAGATTCACTGTCTTCGGTATCTCGCTTCTGATAGTGTCTTTTCTTGTCGGAGGCGAGACAGTGGCATTTGTCTTTTGTGTGACGTCCACGGGTTTCAGTGGCGACATATTTTCTGTCGAAAGGGGAAGCCTGGGCAGCGTGATACCTGGCAGTTTGCTCGTTGCCCATTCCGTAAGGGCGATGCTGTCATTGTTCGTGGCAGGAAGTGTTTCCACTTCTGCCTGCATTAGAATTGGCGAGTCAGCCGACTCGTCCTTGTCAGTTTTTTCCAGATATTTCTCACAGCCTTTCATCATGTGTGCGGTCTGGTGGATACGGGCACGCATGTCGGGCGTATCCCTGTAGGTGAGATAGTTGTCGAGGGCTTTCTGGTAGTTGTCGTGAGCCATCTGCCATTGTTTGGCAAACATGTGGCACAGACCGATGCGGTAGTAGATGTCGCCTTTCTCATTCTCATAGCACACCGTGAGTGCCCGCTCGAAATAGGGGATGGCTTCTCCATATTGCTGTAGCTGGAAATGGCTCTCTCCGTCGGCGTAGTAATAGACCGACCTCTCGTGAGGAGCATAGGCGTCAAGTTGGGGGATGGCCTCGTCGAGATACCGGCAGGCCTCTTCATAGGCCCACTCATAATAGTAGCAAACCCCCATAAATGCATGGTAGCGTGGATTGAGGGTATATTCCTTGTCGAGCTTCTCGAAAATCAACAGCGCCTCGTGATATTTCCCGCTTTGAAAATATTCAATGGCCATCCCCAGCCGTTCGCTGTCACGGGGCTCTTGGGCCATGAAAGGGAGGACGAGCGCTGTCGCGCAGAGAATAGAGACAAGCAGTTTGCGCATCTACTCTGTGTAAAAGTTGATAAGGCTGCGGATGGCGCGCTCGCATACGGCGCAGAATTCCGGATTCTCGTTGGTGCGCATGCGGCAGTCCTGACATGGCCGATAGACTCCCCGTGGAGAATAGCCTGCACCTTCAAAAACACCGATGCGCTTTCGTATGGTCTTTGGATCGTTGGATGACGGGGTGGGGATAGGAGTGTTGCCCTCTATCATGTCCTCCCATTTTCCATGGAAGTCGGCCAGGGTGGTCAGGTTGGGCTCCCATGGCTCCACGTCGTGCGGGTACATTGACAGTTCCTCTGTCTCATAGGCGTATTCGTCGCCCATGCCTGCAAAACTGTGACCGAACTCATGTACCACGACCGGTTTGAAACGGGGGTGGTGGGTTGAGGACAGGTTATATGAATTGAGAATGCCACCTCCTCCGTATTGGTCGGTGTTGACCAAGACGATGATGTGTTCGTAGGGAGTGCCTGCCAGCCAGTCGTGGAGAGTCTTGAGTTGCAATGTCGTCAGATACCGTTCGCTGTAGAACGTGTCAAAATGTGAGTGCAGGGCCGTGTTTTTCCATATCCCTTTCCTTGGAGAACTGGTGCCGCTTTCGGCAGAGGGTGACTTGACAGCGATGATATTGAAGCGTGTGCGGAGCGACTTGAACGGCTCGTGGGCGAAAAGTGCCTCCATAGCCTCCTTTGCATCATTCATAAAGAGGTCCATTTCACTTTCCTGATAGCCTTCGGCCAAATAGGCGATGTGGATGCAGCGGGTGGTGTCGGCGGCTTGTTGCAGGGTGACATAAGGAGTCACATTGTCGTAGCCTGTCTTGCGGATGAGGATGTCGGTGGGTGCGACGGTATGTGTGAGTGAGGCCATCACCTCTTGCCGGTTGTCATACAACTCCACGGTGATATCGGCAGAGTCTTTTGGGAAGGGTGTGAGGATGACGTTTTGAAAAGCCTTTCTCACTTGTGTGGCTTCGGGGTAGGAGAGCCATTCCTGAAAAAGAGTAGAGAAAGAGTTGCGGTAGATGACGACGCCTGTCTTGTGGTCGCGCATGA
>CADBLU010000301.1 GCA_902795605.1 uncultured Prevotellaceae bacterium
ATCTCCTTGTCACTCAAATTCTCCTCCTTTGCAAAGAAAGAAACGAGTGATGCCAGGGAACCGCTGAAAAACGTGTTTTTCACATCCTCCATGTAATGCCGCATGTATTCCTCGCGCTTTACAATGGCGGTGAAAAGATGTGCCTTGCCTTTTTTCACACTTGACACGAATCCCTTGTCCTTGAGTATTTTCAAAAAAGTGAGCAGGGTTGTGGGGGCTGGCTTGGGTTCTGGCAGGCCAGCCATAATCTCTGATGAATACCCCTGACATCCGGGAAGATCCCACAGGGCTTTCATCACCTGGGTCTCTGATTTGGTGAGTTGTTTCTTGTCTTTCATATTCTAAACTTTTAGAATTACACCGCAAATATATTCTAAAAATTTAGAACGAGCAAGAAAATCTTCTAAAAAATTAGAAGATTAACAGAAATTAACTATTCGATTTCATACCTTATACATTGAAAGGAGTGTAGGAGTTTGGGAGTGTAGGAGTTTAGACATTACTTTTGCAAGCAATAGTCTATATTGACGATGACTCATCAGTTGTATTGACCTCGCCGATAGTTCTCACGCTCGGGTGAGAAAACAATACTCTGTTTTATTTTTCCCTCCTCAGGCGAATGATGCGGGCGGGGACGCCCGCACTCCTCAGACTCAATCGAACTATTGTCCAAACTCCCAATCTCCTAAACTCCTAAACTCCAAAAAGTTGAGTAAATGCGAAAGTTGAATACCCTATTTCTTCCAGGCATTGACGACCTCGCCGACATACATGGAGTGGACACCGGCGGGGAACCGGCTGTACATATTCTTGGGCACATCGCTCTTGAATCCGCTGGGGTCGAAGGGTGCGGCATACATGATTTTGCACTCTATCACCATCGTCGCCTCGGTATAATACGGCGTCCCGTTGGCGGTGTAAGCCGTATGGAGGCCGAGGGCCTGGGCTTTGTCTCCGTCACGCCCGCTCTTGGTGCCCATGTAGGTAAGCACCTTACTGTTCTCCACGTCGAACGACATCACCGTGAAATACTCGGCCTTGTCCATGAACTCCTTGGTGTAGCGTTTCTCGGCGACATAGACGGTCAGCGCAGGTTTCTGCCATAGGGTGCCGACAGCTCCCCAACCGATGGTCATGGCATTGCTTTTCTCCTTGTCGCCGGCGGCCAGCAACTGAGCGTCGCGAAACCACTGGAAACCGTTGTCTGCAAAGTCCTTCACAACATCGAACTTCTTGAAACCTTGTTCTTCCTGAGCCCATGCAGGGGTGGCAGCCAGTACCAAAGCAGCCAATATCACTGTGAAAAAGTGTCTTCTATTCATCTTCGTTCTCTTTTTTGATAATGTAGATATGTTCAGTTGATTAATGTCGAAGCCTCGCGACCCACACGCATGACGTCGGTGGCCACCTTGGCGGTGACGAAGATGTCCGTCCGTGAGACACCGCTGTCGGCGATGCCCCGTCCCACCTCAGCCTCGTTGTCATAACTCTGTGCCGTGTCGACATGTCGGAAACCGGCTTCGAGGGCCATGCGCACATTCTGCCGCACCGTCTCGCCTCGCAGCGTCCATGTGCCGACACCTATCTGCGGGATTTTCCTGCCCGTCGCTCAGTCTGATCTTATTCATTTCAGCACAGCTTTCACGTTCGTCACCATGTTCTTATGGTTCTCGTCGGGCTTGGCGAGCTCAGAGGTCAAGGGGACGTCGCCCGCCTTGTCCTTGGTGGTGAAGGTGCCGGAGTAGATGATGTCACTTTCGCCGAAGAGGGTGGCTTCCACAAACACCTTGTAGGTACCCTTTGGCACAGCCTTCCCCTGCTGGTCGGTGAAATCCCAGACAAAGGTCTGAAGGGCGTCAGCCTGAGGTGTGGCTCCCGTGAAGGCGTCCAACTGCTGGTCGGTATGCTCGGAGGCCTTTGCGGCTTTCACCCATGTCGGCACACAGGCGGGGCGCTTCACATAGCCACGCATGGGTTCCTCGCCGGGACGGGTGCGCCCCTTGGTGGTGTAGGAGGTGACAAAGAGCGTCCTCACCACGTCTCCTTTCTCGTTTTCTATCCACACGGCATACTGGTTGGAGCCAGGGCCTGCCTGCCGCTGATAGTTGAAGGTCACCTCCAGGTTCTTGACCTTTGCGGCGACACCGTTGGTTTGTTGTCCGTCCGTGACTTTGATGCCAAGGACAATGGCTGGAACCGCCAGCAACATGGCTGCGAGAACGGCGGTGAAAAACTTCTTTCTTCTCATAAATCTGTATTTTGGCGGGGTTAATAAACAATAGGTGTAATGATGTGGCTACAAAAATAGTGAAAAGTGAGTGAAAAGCAAAACAAAAAACATAGTTTTTGTTTTCTTTTCCGAACTGCATCCTATTTTCGGGTGAAACCCCAAAATAGTGAAAAGTGAGTGAAAAGCAAAACAAAACACGCAGTTTTTGTTTTCTTTTCCGAACTGCATCCTATTTTCGGACGAAGTCCAAAATAGTGAAACACGAATACAAAAAATCACGAGTAGACGCATCATTTCAAGAAAGAACCACTAATTTTGCACCGCCAAAAGTAAACAGATGGTCATGAGACGCATAAACAGCAACAAAACGACATTATCCCAAATAAAAATATTGATCCTTTTTTCGGCATCGCTCTTCTTCCCTGTATCCTCCGTATGGGGTCAGGACAGCAAGACATGGTCGCTGCAGGCAGGCATCGGCGAACTGAATATGCTGGAGAACAGCTATGACGACGGGAAAAACTATGTCACTGAAGACCAGGGCAACGTCTTTTATCTCTCGGCCGACTACCACTTGCGGAAACATTTCTCGTTGACGGGTGGACTTACGTTGGAACAGGAAGGTCTGTTCACAGAATTTGCCGACGGCATAGGTCTGAAGACGGTCAACATGCTGGGCCTTCATCTTGGAGCCAAGTATTATTTCTTTCCGCAGAAATGGGTCTTCCAGCCATTTGTGGGAGCATCGGTTCTCACCAACGCGCTCCAACTGGGGCATCACAGAGGTGAGACGCATGTGGTGACTAAGCAGGGCTATCCCGACTGCCACGGTATGCTGTCGTACGACGTGTCGTGCCCTGCCGTCAGTCTCTCACCCCGCATCGGCGTTGATATCCACTTGCTGAGCAGCCTCTCTCTCTGCCTCGACTACGACTACCGCATCGGCCTGTGGGGGCACAACAAGGCAAAGCTGCGTTTCATCGACGGACCACGGACGGGTGAGATCATGGGCATCGACGAGCGCAACATCCGCTCTTGTGTCTCTATAGGCCTGAAGATGGATTTCCCTGCAAAACCGGTATCGCAAAAGGCCCAAAACAATCTCTGGCAGCTATTATTTTTCTGGATTGAGTCGAAAACGGGGAACTATTAAATGATAAGCTGATTGAAGATTGAAAATTGAAGATTGAAAAATAAAAATTGGCCGAAGTTGCCCCGTTGTTAGTGTCCGGTTCGCTGCGGCATTGCCGCAGCCAAAGACCTGCGGCCCAAAGTAGGAGGCGCCTCGGAAAAGTCCAAATATAATTTGGCTTTTCTCTCGGCTTTCACTACTACTGGCCTGCGGCCGAAGGTAGGATGCGCCTCAGCAATGAAAACAAAATCTTCGAATTTTGTTTTGCATTGCGTTCGGCTTTCACTACCTTTGCAATCAATGAAAGTGCAGAAAGGGAAAAGCGATGAGCTGCTATGCTTTATCCGCGACGGGAAAGAGCTGACCAACAGCGAGAAACTCAACTTGATTTTCCAGTTGAGCATTCCCTCTATTCTCGCCCAGATCACCAGCGTGGTGATGTTTTTCATCGATCAGGCCATGGTGGGCCATCTGGGAGCCGAGGCATCCGCCGCCTGTGGACTGGTGGAGACCACCACCTGGCTTTTCGGCAGTCTCACGGGGGCCGCCTCGATGGGCTTTTCCGTGCAAGTGGCCCATTTCATCGGCGCCAACGACTTTGAGAAAGCGCGCCAGGTGTTCCGCCATGGCCTCATCGCCACCTCGATACTCAGTGTGGTGCTGATGCTAGTGGCGGCCGCCATCGCCCGTCCCCTGCCCTACTGGCTTGGCGGCGGTGCCGACATCGCGCACGACGCGTCGCTCTATTTCTTTATCTTCGCCCTTGCCTGTCCGTTTTTCCAACTCAATAGTCTCTCGGGGGCCATGCTCAAATGCTCTGGCAACATGCGCACGCCGAGCCTCATCAGTGTGGTGATGTGCGTGCTCGACGTGGTGTTCAACTACATCCTCATCTATATCTTCCATCTGGGAGTGATGGGGGCTGCCATCGGCACCGCCCTGTCAATCGTCATCTGCGGAAGCGTGCAAGCCTATATCGCCATCTTCCGCAATCCGATGCTGGCCCTGCGCCGCATCGGCGAGCGGTTCTTCTGGGTGACGGACTATCTGGTGAACGCATTGAAAATCGGCCTGCCGATGGCGGCGCAGTCGGTGCTGATGAGCGGCGCCCAGATTGTGGGCACGATGATTGTGGCTCCCTTAGGCACCATTGCCATCGCCACCAACACCTTGGGCATCACGGCCGAGAGTCTCTGCTATATGCCCGGCTACGGCATCGGCGAGGCTGCCACCACCCTCATCGGACAAAGTATCGGTGCCGCGCGCCGCGACCTGTGTAAGAGTTTTGCCCGTATGACGCTCTACAGCGGAATGATTGTCATGGCGGTCATGGGGGCGGTGATGTTTGTGCTCGCCTACGAGATGATGGGACTGATGACACCCGTGGAGGAAATCCGCACCTTAGGCGCGCGATGCCTGCGCATCGAGGCTTTCGCCGAACCGATGTTCGCCGCTTCCATCATCGCCGTGTCGGTATGCGTAGGAGCCGGAGACACCCTCAAGCCCGCCCTCATCAGTCTGGCGAGCATGTGGCTGTTACGCCTCACCCTGGCCTACACCCTCTCTCTCCGCTACGGACTGGTGGGTGTGTGGACGGCCATGGCCATCGAACTGACTGTCAGGGGCATCATGCTCTCCGCCCGCCTCTTCAGAGGCAGGTGGATGCACTCAGGGGTGACGGCGACCGGTGATTAGAGGGCCGACACCCTTTCTCTTGCCTTCTCAAAATCTTCCACCAGCGTCCTCATCACGTCGGCCACCGGACGGACCTCTTTCACGGCAGAGGCCACCTGGCCTATCTCCAACTGACCGTTGTCGATATCTCCCTCGAAGATGCCGCGCTTGGCAGCAGCCTTGCCCAGGATAGCCCTCAACTCGTCGGCGGCAGCGCCGGCCTTCTCTGCCTCCACCACACGGTCGAAGAGCTCGTTCTTCACCATCCGGGTGGGAGAGATGACCTTCAGCGTGAGCATCGTGTCGCCCTCCTCGAGTTGGGTGCAGCGAGCCTTGAAAGCCTCCGAGGCGCTGCTCTCCTCGGTGAGCGCAAAGAGGGTGCCTATCTGCACACCCTCGGCACCCAAAGCCATCGCGGCGAGCATGGCCTCGCCCGAAGCGATGCCACCGGCGGCGATGAGGGGCAGCGTGGTGGCACGGCGCACCTGCGGGATGAGTGCCAGCGTGGTGGTCTCCTCGCGCCCGTTGTGGCCGCCGGCCTCGAAGCCCTCAGCCACCACGGCGTCCACACCAGCGTCCTCGCATTTGCGAGCGAACTTGGAGCTCGACACCACATGAGTCACAATCATACCTGCGTCGTGGAAACGCTGAGTGTATTTCTTAGGACTCCCCGCCGAGGTGAAGACAATCTTCACGCCCTCGCTGATGAGGATGTCCACCAGACGGTCGATCTCCGGATACATCAGGGGCACGTTGACGCCCCACGGCTTGTCGGTGGCTGCCTGCATCTTGTGGATGTGCTCCACCAATGTCTCAGGATGCATCGAACCGGCGCCGAGCAGGCCCAGACCGCCGGCATTGCTCACTGCGGCGGCCAGTCGCCAACCGCTGATCCACACCATCCCACCTTGGATGATGGGATACTTGATCCCGAAAAGTCGGGTGATTCTGTTCTCTTTCATTATTCTTTCTTTATTTCAAGTTCCTCTTTTTAGTCAACTTTTTGGAGTTTAGGAGTTTAGGAGATTAGGAGTTTGGACATTAGTTCGATTGAGCGAGAGGGAACCAAGCCAATAGTTCGATTGAGCGAGGGGGAACCAAGCTCGTTTGAAGCCTCCCGAGCGTGAGAACTATCGGCAAAGATAACTCTTTTGTGCCACAACGCCAAACATATCTTCACTTTATTTCAGCGATGCCTCTGCCGCGCATCCCCATCATCTTGCCGGCTGGAAGTCAAAAATAGAGGATAGTATTTTGCCGGTTGGATTATTTTTGCTATCTTAGCGGCGAGAAACGCTCAACGGCGCCAACAGTCCGCAAAGACACACGGCACCGCGTTCACCCACCAACACGACATAACCTCAATCCGACCATGATCAACGAAAAAGAATCACAACACCTCGAAGGACTTCTGGACTACCTGAAAGCCGTACCTTTCGACATCACACGCCATGAGCTCTACAACGCCGGCGAACTCTACGACGGCTTCGTCTGCGGTGATGAGACAACCTTTGCCGACTGCTACGACCAGCGCGTCTACAAGCACTACATCGGCGAGGGCAAACAGGCACGGCGTGTGGAGGAGTCGCTGGCCCGCACGCTCCACGACCATGGCATGCACACGGCCCTCAACGCTTTCTTTGACGAGCACAGTCCCAACCGCTGCATAGGCATCATGGGCGGCCACGCACTGCTGCGCACCGACAAGATGTTCGGCGAGATTGTCATGCTGAGCAAGCGCCTCACCGAGGAGGGCTTCTTCATGCTCAGCGGAGGCGGACCAGGAGCCATGGAGGCCACCCACCTGGGCGCATGGCTCGCCGGACGCAGCGAGGCCGACGCCCTCGATGCCCTCAGCATCCTCGCCACCGCACCCTCCTTCAGAGACGCGGGCTGGCTGAGCACCGCCCTCCGCGTGATAGAGAAATATCCGCAGCATCAGTATGTGAGCCTGGGCATACCCACATGGCTCTACGGTCATGAGCCCACCACCGCCTTCGCCACCCACATCGCCAAATTCTTCGAGAACAGCATCCGCGAGGACAGCATCCTCACACTGGCCTATGGCGGCATCATCTATACCCCCGGCAGCGCAGGCACCATGCAGGAGATTTTCCAGGATGCCGTGCAGAACCACTACCTGTCGTTCGGCTTCTCCAGCCCGATGATCTTCCTCGGCAAGGAGTTCTGGACTGAGAAGATGCCCGTCTATCCCCTTTTGGAGCAACTCATGGCCACAGGCATGTATAAAAACCTGCTGCTGAGCATCACCGACGACGCCGATGCCGTGGTGAAAGAGTTGCTGAGATTCGGCGCCACGCTCGACAAAGACATAGCCCCGCCACAAACGATGTAGAGACGGGATTCTTCCCGTCTCCCCGACATTGCCGCCCGATAACGGCATCGCGGCGGTGGACTTTTCTTAAAAAACCAAAAAAGAAGCAGGTATGGACACATTAATCTATAAAAAATTATTAATTATATAGTTTTTTTTCTATTTTTGCATCAATCTACTAACACGGTGCATCAGCATGCATCTGATACGTGAACACTCAACATCAATCTAATAACAACTAATTTTTTAAGCACATGAAAAAGTCACTACTATTCCTTATGGCTGTGCTGCTGTTACCATTCAGCACGGCTTGGGCAGCCGATGACGTGCTCATCGACTACCCCAACAGCAAAGACGGCACAGACATCAGCGGTACCACCCTAGAGGCGACAGTCACGGTAAACGGCAATAAACTCGATGCCTACCAGTTGAAAAACGGCTATTCATCCAATGGTGTGATGAATGGCAACCACATCAAACTGACCCTTGACGAAGGCTTCAAGACCGGCGACAAAATCACTGTAGCAGGCTGCATCAATTCCGGCGAAACCAGCAAAAGAGGTGCCGTCGTCATCTTCTCCGCAGATGCGGAAAAAAAGGTTACAAAAATTTATCAATACAGCGACTTCGTCGACTTAAAAGGCGGGACTACCGTCACCTCACTCGAGGAGCAGACCTATACCCTCGACGCAGACGTGGATGGCCCCCTTTATCTGGGTCGTGACGGAGGTACAGGCACCTATGTGACCGTCATCAGGGTCGAGAGAGCCAGTTCGAAGGCTCCCGTCACGCTGTCGTTCCCGCAGGGTTCATATTCCGCCGACATCGCTGAGGGAGCAAACTCATTTACCGCCCCCAGCCTCTCTGTCAACCCCACGGCCGCAGCCAGTGAAGTCGTATACTCCAGTTCCAACACCAGCGTGGCTACGGTGGATGCCAGCACAGGTGCCGTGACACTCGTAGCCAAAGGCAACACCACGATTACCGCTGCCATCTCAGGCTCGGAAACCTATCAGAACGCATCGGCTACCTATACGCTCTCTGTCGTCGACGCCAACCTGAGTCTGGCAGGCTATACAGAAGAGATAGACGGCTCCACCCTCAAAGCGCGTGCGCTCTCGTCAGACGTGGCCAATGTGACTATCGGCAAACTGGCTTTCGGCAGCAACATCACTAACTTTGCAGGCACATCCAAGACTGTGTACATCGACAACGTTGCCTATACCAACACCGACTCATGGCGCAAGAATTCCAAAGACACCTACGAGAATGAATATGTGGGCTACACACTCACCGTGGCTCCAGGCTACAAGATGAACATCTCGCATGTGGGTGCAAGAATCGCCATGGCCGACGACACCTACAAGTGGTACGTGGAAATTCTCAATGCCGCAGGAGAGCAAATCTGGAAATCGGGCGAGAAGACCACCAAGAAAGCCGACAATCCTTCTAAAGTCGTGGATGCCGACGTCACCGGCAAGGCCGAACTGCAAGGACTCACAGGCGACATCACTGTCAATCTCTACGTGCAGCAGAACGGCGGGACCAAATACTTCAGCATCAACTACCTGCAGATTGAAGCCAAGACTGAGGTCGACGACCGTCCCACCTATGCCATGACCGTGAGCCAGAACATCGAAGAGGGCGGCGAGGTGACACCTGCCGACGGCTCCGAGGTGACAGAGGGCGAGTCGGTGGCCTTCACCGCCAAACCCGCCACAGGCTATAAGTTCGTGAAATGGGTCATCGACGGCCAGGAAATCACCGACAATCCCTACACCATCGAGAACGTGAACGCTGAGCACACCGCTGAGGCCTACTTCGCAAAGCGCTTCAAGGTGACCTATGACCTGAGCGATTATGCTGGAACCACCACCAAGGTGCTCAACAACATCAACGAGAACCAAGGCTACGACGAGGTCTACTCCGACGACAACGACAAGTACACCATCCCCGCCTATGCCGACAAGTACCTCTACAGCGAGGGCAGCACCTTCGATGCATGGGTAGACGATGACGGCAACTCTTACGTCTCGGGCGATGAGATTGACATGACCAAGGACATCACGCTCACTCCCACCTTCGTCTCCAGCACCAGCACTCTCGACAAATCACCGGATGAGACAGTGGTGACATGGAGCTTCGCCAAGGCCGACATTCTCTTCGTCGACTGGCAGAGCGCAGAGGAGTTCGGCTACTACACCCAGACTGTTGCCGTCAACGACGAGTATATCAGCGTGCCGATGAAGATTACTGCCGGCAAAGTGGGCAACTGGGGCAGAACAGACGCCAAAGCCCAGACCAATGCAGGCACTACCTTCACCATTCCCGCTGTCAGCGGCATGAAGGTGGAGATTGCCGACGGCTATACGGAGTTCTCTTCCACCACCATCGCAGGGTCGACCGACTACGAAGGCAGTGGAACGAAGTCCATCTCTTATGTCTATGAGGGCAGCGACGAGACCATCGACATCGTCATCGGAGAGTCGAACCAGTATCTCACCACCATCAAGGTGACCTATCCCGCCGTACCTGTCGCCCATCCTGTGGAGGTCGAGCTCAACCAGTACGGTGTGGCCACATTCTTCTTCTCTGAGAGCGCCTACATCATCCCCGATGGAGTCACAGCTTCAGCAGTGGAGTCGGTGACCGGCACCAAACTCACCCTGGCTACCGTCAGCGACATCATCCCCGCCGGATGCGCCGTCATCCTCGAGGGAGAGGCCAATGTGACCTATGTCTTCGAACCTACCGACGAGGAAGGCACAGCACCCACCAACCTGCTCAGAGGCTTCGATGAGGACCACCTGACCACTGGCGAGTACGCCGGCGACAGCTACCTCTTCTATGCACTCTCCGCCAAGAACGGTGTCGTGGGATTCTACTGGATGAACGAGGATGGGCTCCCATTCACCAGCGAGGCTCACAAGGCCTACCTGGCCATCCCGCAGGAGAGCACTTCCGGAGCAGCTAACTTCCTGTCGTTCGACGTGGCCGACGGCATCCAGAATGTCACCGTGGCCAACCGCGCCGGTGCCGCCTACAACCTCGGCGGACAGCGCGTGGACGACAACTACAAGGGCATCGTCATCGTCGACGGTGTGAAAATCATGAGATAATAATCACCCACTAAAGACGAATGACAATGAAAAAATATATCCGTCCGCTGACAGACATTCACCCTGCCTCGCTGGCCATTCCGGTCATGTATAGCGTATGGGGAGAGATAGGTGAAGAAGGGCAGTTCGCCAACACCAGGGAATTTGATGAAGACGACAACCACTTCAACAACCACCCCAAGGAAGACAAAAACTGGGACAAATTTTAAATGTGAAGTCTCCGACAAATAACGAAAGGCCGCCTGCGCAACGCAGACGGCCTTTTGCTTTTTACTATTTATTTCTATGTTCTTTCTCTATGATGTCCGAGTGTTACTTCTTCTCAATCGTGTTCTCGAACAGGAATCCTGATGCAATCATTACTGCAAAAATCAAAATAATTGTCGTGTTCATCTTTTTACCCTTTCTTTACTTTAAGTGAAACATTTGCTGATGCCTCACGGCATGAGCGGTTACCTGAAAATTTCAATGCACAGACTGTTATCAATGCTGTCTTTTTACCTTTTTATTCTGTGCACCCAAATGCAATCTTTTTTCTTACCTTTTCAAAACCAATCCTTATGGCTGATCTTCTGTTTTTGTTATCCTTCTAAACATCTTTTTTACCCTTACCGGCTCACACCGGAAACCAACACCTTGGCTGACCTTTTTACCTTTTGACGATGCAAAGATACGACTGTTTGCGCACACAGCAATGCTTTTTGCCCATTTTTAGCCAAAAACTGGGGGTTTCTTGACGTAAATCAAAGTCAAGACTTGAGTGA
>CADBLU010000302.1 GCA_902795605.1 uncultured Prevotellaceae bacterium
CGTGCTCAACAGCGGCAAGAACTTCTATGTGGTGAAGGCCTCCGACGGTCTGCCACTCGACTACACCGCCCTCACCATCAAGGCTGATTTGGACGAAGGCCCCAAGGTCGTGCCACTGGCCGAGGACTACACCTCTTCTGAGAAGGTGAACGGCACCGTCGAGTTCGACGTGGTGGCCGGCGAGACCTACTATGTGTTCTGCACAGGCTCCAAACTGAGTTTCGGCGGCTATGTGTTCACTCCCAGCGGCGACACTCCCGTTGTCGAGTCGGGCAAGAAACTGGTGGAGATGACAGGCTACAGCCTCTACAGGAACGACTACGTTCAGAAAGAGGATGGCACCTGGGGCTATGACCCAGTGAAGCTCGACGAGCCGACACTCTACGACTACAACCGTTACTTCTACAACGCAGCCAACCAGAACTCGGTGGAGACCACCAGTTCTGCCCACTACCGCTACAACTACAATGCCGACGGCACCATTGCCTCACGCGAGAGTTGGAGCAGTATAGGAGGCGCGTTCTCTATCAGTCAGCTCAACGAATATGAGTATGATGCCGCCAAGAACTGCACCAAGGTGACGACCACCTCTTATAGCAATGGAGTGGCCACCGTGACTGGAGGTTCGCTGTATGAGGACTATGAGAACGGTTACTATAAGGTGATGAAAAACTTCTCGGCCGACGGCACCATCACCTATGAGACACACTACGTGCTCACCTTCAACGATGCCAAGCAACTCGTGCAGTCCATCCAGATGACAGGTGCTGAATTCGACCAACCTGGCCAAGGTAAGTTCTACACCTATGAGAACGGCGTCTTAGTGAAAGAGGTCAATGCCTACTACACACCGGGTGCCTCAGAGAGCGAGCAGTGGAGCAACGTGACATCGACTATCCTCTATACCTACAACAGCGACGGCACCATCAACACCAAGACTGAAGTCACCGACTCACGCGGCATGCACAGCGAGGTGGAATGGCGCTATACCTATGCCACCCTCGACCCGGCACTCATCCCGCAGAACCTGACGGCTGACGGCACCATCGGCGGCAATGAGGTCTATCTGAAATGGGACGCCGTGGCAGATGCCACCAGCTACGTCGTGATGTACGACAACAACATCGCTGAGGTGGAGGGCAAGACCGACTTCATCACCCCGATGCTCCTCGACGGACTTCACTATTTCGCAGTACAGGCAGTGGTTGGCGGGGAGAAGAAGAACCTCTCCGAGTTCGTCACCGCCAGCGTGAAGGACGAAGGCAATGTGCCGATGGAGAACTTCAGGGTGCTCGCCGCCGAGAAGGTGGACGTGGAGTCCTACGGCTACGTCTCCTCTTATTACAACCTGACATTGGAATGGGATGTGCCCGCCGGCGCATCGCCCATCTCCGACTACAAAGTGTATGTCGACAAGGGTGACACCTGGTATCCAAGCACAACCTACACCTCAGCTATGCCTGAGGCTGACAAGAAGGAGAGCTATAATGATGTGAACCACTGGGTGACCGACCGTCAGAATTTCTACTGGACCACATTTGAGGATACCCAATACAACGAAGACACCTGGGAGACCGTGAGTCTCGGCAAGGGTCCTGACTGCAAGTTGTGGATTTGCGCCATCTACGCCACCGGCGAGTCTAAGCCCTCCAATATCGTCGAGGTCAACATCTACAACCTCGCCAATGGAGATGACGGCATCGTCAATGTCAACAGCGCCAACGAGAACGCACCCGTTGAGATGTACAACATCTCCGGACAGCGTGTCGACACTCCCGTCCGCGGACAGGTGTATGTCGTCAAGAAAGGCAATTCTGTGAAGAAGATGCTGAAATAATATTATAAAGAGGAGAGTCGGGATGAATCCCGACTCTCCTCTTTCACTTTTTTTATGCCCTTTTTCCAAATTAGTTAATCTTGTATCTTTTATTATGGTGAGAAATGTTTTCGGCCTCATCACTTTCTTCTTGTTGTGCACGTTGCAGACAGGAGCCCAAGTGAACGATACCGTGGCTGTGGACGACAGGTCCACCTCCCAATATTCCGGCCCACAGATAACCGTCAGCGGAAAGGTATGCGACGAGGAAGGCGAGCCCCTCCCCGGCGCCACCCTCGTGATGAAGGGCAACATACAGGTCAATTGTGTCACCAACGACGTGGGCAACTTCCAGATCACCGTGCCCAAGGGGGCGGTCATCGTCGTTTCTTTCGTGGGAATGGTGACCAAGGAGGTGAAGGTCGACAAGCAGAAAAACCTGCAAATCGTGCTCAACGACGACGTGGCGCAACTGAAAGGCGTCGAGGTGGTGGGAAACGGTATGTTCCTACGCCGCAGCGAGACCTTCACCGGATCGGCGGCCACCTTCACAGGCGACCAGCTGCGGCTCAACGGCAGCGTCAACGCCCTGCAGAGCCTCAAGAACCTCGACCCCTCGTTTATCATCAACGAGAACGTAGACATGGGCTCCAACCCCAACACCATGCCCGACGTGCAGTTCCGCGGACAAAGCTCCATCGACCTCAAAGGCGACTACGAGACCTCGCCCAACCTGCCTTTGTTCATCCTCAACGGTTTTGAGACCTCGCTCGAGAAAATCGTCGACATGGACATGAACCTCATCCAGAGTATCACCATCCTGAAAGACGCCGCCGCCAAGGCCATCTACGGCTCGAAAGCCGCCAACGGCGTGGTGGTGGTGGAGACCGTGCAACCCAAACAAGGGCGGCTGAGAGTGAGCTACAACGGCTCGCTCGAACTGACCGTCCCCGACCTGAACAGCTATCACCTGACGGATGCGGCAGGCAAACTGCAGGCCGAACTGCTGGCAGGGAAATACACCAACGAAGGCAACGCACACTCCCAGGCCGAACTGACCTCACAATACAACGAAATTTATAAAGAGGTGGCACGCGGCGTCGACAGCTACTGGATGTCGCAGCCCCTGCGCACCGGCGTCGGACAGCGGCACTCGCTGATGCTCGACGGCGGCGACAACGCCATGCTCTATTCCGCCGCCCTCTCCTACACCGACAACGCGGGTGTGATGAAAGGCAGCGACCGCCGCACCGTCAGCGGCAACATCACCCTCTCCTACCGCGTGAAAAACCTGATTTTCCGCAACCAGCTCACCATCGACGACAACAAGGGCAACGAATCGCCCTACGGCAGTTTCTCGCTCTACTCGCGCATGAACCCCTATTGGCGCATCCACGACGACAACGGCCAACTCATC
>CADBLU010000303.1 GCA_902795605.1 uncultured Prevotellaceae bacterium
GCCGCATCACCGGCACCTCTCTGAAATATCAGCGTCGCGTGGCCACCGCCATCAAGCGTGCCCGCCAGATTGCTCTGCTTCCTTATGTGACCGATTTGATGAAATAATTTTAAGGAGGAGACAATTATGAAAATTATACTGAAAGAAGATATCATCGGACTGGGATACAAGAATGAAGTGGTGGATGTGAAGCCTGGTTATGGCCGCAACTATCTCATTCCCCAGGGAAAAGGCGTGATTGCCTCGCCTTCAGCTCTGAAGGTGCTGGCAGAGAACCTGCGTCAGCAGGCCCACAAGATTGAGGTTCAGAAGGCTGCCGCCCAGAAGCGCGCCGACGAGCTCGAGGGTGTTGTGGTGGAAGTGGCTGCCAAGGTGGGTGCCACTGGCCAGCTCTACGGTTCTGTCAATACCGCCATCGTGGCTCAGGAGCTTGCAAAGAAGGGCATCGTGGTTGACCGCAAGATCATCACCATGCGCGACATCAAGACCGTGGGCGAGTATGAGGCTCTCGTTCATTTCTACAAGGACGTGGAAGTGAAAGTGCCTGTGAAGGTGTATGCCGAGGGTAAGGAAGAGGCCGCTCCCGTGGAGGCTGAGGCTGCTCCCGCCGAGGATGCCGCTCCCGTGGAGGAGGCTCCCATCGATATTGAGGATGAAGACATTCCCTCCGCAGAGTAAAAAAGAAGCATTATCCCCTCAGGGGACAAGTAAAGATAAGAAGACAGAAGCACGATGTTGTGTTTCTGTCTTTTTTTATCCCATTGGCCAGATTTTTCCGGGGCAGTATCGCTGAAGAATTTAGGTAATAATATGGGAAATTGAGAAAGAATATGTAACTTTGCAGTCTCAATGGGAGACATCCCATGGGATGTGTTTTTATGGTAAGGCTTTCGGCATTGTCCGACAAGCAGTTTAAGCAAATTTTTTAAAAGATGAAAGCATTTGTTTTTCCCGGTCAGGGAGCACAGTTTGTGGGTATGGGCAAAGACCTCTATGAGGGTAATGCATTGGCCCGTGAGCTGTTTGAGAAAGCCAATGAGATACTTGGCTACAGGATAACGGATATCATGTTCGAAGGAACTGACGAAGAGCTTCGTCAGACCAAGGTGACTCAGCCCGCCGTTTTCCTTCACAGTGTCATCAGAGCCCTTTGCCTGGGCGAAGACTTCAAGCCCGCGATGACCGCCGGCCACTCTTTAGGAGAGTTCTCGGCCTTGGTGGCTGCCGGTGCCCTGAGTTTCGAGGACGGTCTCCGTCTCGTCTATGCCCGTGCGATGGCCATGCAGAAGGCCTGCGAGATGGCTCCTTCGACGATGGCCGCCATCATCGGTCTTGCTGATGACAAGGTGGAGCAGATCTGTGCCGAGGTGAGCCAGGAGGGTCACGGCGTGGTGGTGCCTGCCAACTACAACTGCCCCGGACAGCTGGTCATCTCCGGCAATGTGGAGGCAATAGGGTTGGCCTGTGAGCGCATCAAGGCCGCCGGTGCCAAGCGTGCCCTTCCCCTCAAGGTGGGCGGAGCGTTCCACTCACCGCTGATGCAGCCCGCCAAGGAAGAGTTGCAGCAGGCCATCGAGCAGACGCAGTTCAACGCGCCCGCCTGCCCCGTCTATCAGAATGTGGACGGCAAGCCCCATGTAGACCCCACCGAGATCAAGGCCAACCTCATCGCCCAGCTCACCAGTAGCGTGAGATGGACGCAGTGTGTGCAGAGCATGATTGCCGACGGTGCCGACGACTTCACGGAGTGCGGTCCCGGTAAGGCGCTGCAGGGAATGATTTCCCGCATCAGCAGAGATGTCACTATCCAAGGAATACAATAACCCTATGGCGAGGCGCGGCAGATGACAGACGTCATTCTGGCTGCGCCTCCCTTTTTTTACCCCAACCTCAATCCCACCTTCATATACTATGAGAGAAAAACCCGTCATCTATCAGGTCTTCACCCGCCTCTTCGGCAACAGACAGACCCCGTCGAAACCCAACGGCACCCTCGCCGACAACGGCTGCGGCAAGATGGCCGACTTCGATGAGGCCACCCTCGGGAGAATCCGCGAGATGGGCGTCACCCATGTGTGGTATACAGGCATTATCCGCCACGCCACCACCACCGACTACACGGCCCACGGCATCCCCAGGCAGACGCCTATGGTGGTGAAGGGCAAGGCCGGCTCGCCCTATGCCATCGTCGACTACTACGACGTAGATCCCGACCTGGCCGTCGATGTCGACAGGCGCATGGAGGAGTTTGAGGCATTGGTGGAACGCACCCACCGTGCCGGTATGAAGGTGGTGCTCGACTTCGTGCCCAACCATGTGGCACGTGAATACCGCTCGGTGTGCAAGCCCGAGCTCACCCGCGACCTCGGCGAGACCGACCGCACCGACATGCATTTCTCCACTAACAATAATTTCTATTACTGTTGGGGGCAGCCGCTCGACACCTCCTGCCTGCCTGCCGCCGAAGGTCCCGCCTATGAGGAGAACCCCGCCAAGGCCACCGGCAACGACTGCTTCGGGCCGCGCCCCGGGGCCAACGACTGGTATGAGACGGTGAAGCTCAACTACGGTATCGACTACTGTGATGCCGGCGGCCGCTCGGAGCATTTCGCGCCCCTGCCCAACACATGGGGCAAGATGACTGAAATCCTGCTCTTCTGGGCGCGTAAGCACGTGGACGCCTTCCGCTGCGACATGGCCGAGATGGTGCCTGCCGCCTTCTGGCAGTGGGCCATCGACAAGGTGAAATATGAGAAGCCTGAGGTGAAGTTCATCGGCGAGGTCTACGACCCTTCGCAATACCGCCGCTACATCGGTGCCGGTTTCGACTATCTCTACGACAAGGTGGGGATGTATGACTGTCTGCGCGACGTCATCTGCCACCGCAGGGAGACGGCCGACATCACCCGGCAGTGGCAGGCCTGCGACGATATCCTGGACCATATGCTCTATTTCCTCGAGAACCACGATGAGCAGCGCTTAGCCAGCGACTTCTTCGCCGCCGACGCTCGCAAGGGCGTGCCGGGGATGATGGTGAGCGCATGGCTGCACAGCGCACCCGTGATGGTGTATGCCGGACAGGAATACGGTGAACGGGGCATGGACGCCGAGGGCTTCAGCGGCTGCGACGGGCGCACCACCATCTTTGACTATTGGACCGTGGACACCCTCCGCCGTGGCTACTACAACCGCCGTGGCCTGAAGAAGACCGAGAAGTGGCTCCACGACACCTATGCGCGCATCCTCTCACTGGCCAACAGCGAGGAGGCGTTCAGAGAGGGGGCTTGCTACGACCTCATGTATGTCAACCCGGCCATGGCGCGGCGACAGTTTGCCTTCATGAGGAAGGCGGGCAACCAACTCATCATCGTCGTGGCCAATTTCGACGACGAGGAGGCCCACTGCGATATCGTCATTCCCCGCCATGCCTTCGACTGGTGGCAGATGGCCGAAGGCGACTATGCCGCCACCGACCTGCTCAGCGGGCGTGAGACGCGTGTGACGCTGGCTGCCGACAACAGCACGGCCGTCGATGTGCCTGCCTGGGGTGGCGTGGCCCTCAAGATATGCCTCTGACCGCCATCCCCCGTCATCTCACCCTCCCATTTCGCACCTATACACGACAAGATAGCAAGATGAATCCAGACTCCGATTTCAACGACCACAACAAAGATGAATTTCCGCCAGCGCATACGGCTGAGCATCTTCTCAATCAGACGATGATAAGAATGTTCGGCTGCCAGCGCTCCAACAATGCCCATGTGGAGCGCAAGAAGAGCAAGATCACCTATGTGCTTGAGCGGAAGCCCGACCGCAAGCAGGAGAAGGAGATAGAGCGGCGCATGAATGAGCTCATCGCCGCCGACCTGCCAGTCACCTTCGAGACCGTCGACCGCGACCACCTGCCGGAAGGCGTGGACCTCTCACGGTTGCCCGCAGACGCCTCTCAGACCATCCGTCTGGTGCGCATCGGCGACTATGACGTCTGCCCGTGCATCGGCAAACACGTGCGCTCCACTTCCCAAATAGGGAGGTTTGAGATGCTGGGCTCCAATTGGGATGAGCACCAGCACACCTATCGCATCCGTTTCAAGGTGGTGGTCTGACTCCAGTATGGCGATATTCCAGAGAAAGTTCCTGACCGCACTGTTGGCATGCCTGTGCATGACTGCCGCCGCTGCCCCGCGCAGCGAAGCGCAGATGCGAGAGGCGGCGGCGAAGGCCCTGCTGTCGCTGGAGCGGCAGGAGACAGCGGCACGGCGGGCTCCCGGACGGTTGACCACGCTCCACGAGAGCGAGGGACTGCTCGTCATGGGCCACGACGGCGGAGGCTTCGCCGTGATTGCCCGCGACGACGCCCTGCCTGCCGTCCTTGGCTATTCGCCCACACCTTTCGATCCCGACCCCCGCAACGGCGGCTTCTGCGGGTGGCTGCGAGCGATGGAGCAACTGTCGGCCTCGTTGCCGGCCGCTTCCTCTGCCTTGCGCCGCGTCACCCCATCCGAGTGCGGCCTGCCCGCCCGTGTCGACCCTTTCGTCGTGACGAGATGGGGGCAGGGCTACCCTTATAATATGTTTTGTCCCGACGATTGTCCCACGGGATGCGTGTCGACGGCCACCGCCCAGGTGATACGCCATCACAAGTGGCCTCACGAGGGGCAGGGCACGGTCTATACCTATGTGCCCTTCGCCGACTATGAGGGCATGCGATATGAGGCGACGCTCGACGGCACAGCCTGTCGCTACGACCTGATGCTCCCGTTCTACGACCGTATCGCCACGAAAGAGCAGCGTGAGGAGGTGGCACGGTTGATGTATCACCTGGGGCTGTCGATGAAATCCATGTACGAGAGTGGCGGGACCGGGGCTTATAGTCCGCCCCTCTGCCATGCTCTCCGCCACCATTGGGGGTATCCGTTGGCCGTGACGCTCTTTGCCGACGACTATGAGCCCGATGTGTGGAACACTTTGGTCTACCGCGAGCTCAGCAAGGGCAATCCCGTGCTCTATGGCGGCAACGACAAGAACTACAGCGGCCATGAGTTCGTGCTCGACGGATACGACGAGGACGGCGCCGTGCATGTCAACTGGGGGTGGGACGGGAGCGACGACGGCTTCTTCGACCTCCAGACGCTCAACCTCTACCGCATCTATGTGTTCTCCTACTATCAGGATATGGTCTACAGGATCTCGCCCGACCGTCTCAAGGCAGAGACGGTGGAGGTGGACGTGACTGTGCCGGGCACGCTGGCCACCCTGCTAGGCGACCGGTTGCCGCAGGTGACGAGCCTGCGGGTGAGGGGCGACCTAAACTCCACCGACCTGCGTACGCTCCGTGCCATGGCGGGGCGGGGAGCGCATGGCGAGGGCGTGTTAGGAGAGTTGTCGCTGCTCGACCTCAGCGAGGCGAGGATGGTGGCCGGTGGCGAGCCTTACTTGATAGAAGATGAGGTGGAATACCGCATCGGCAGCGACGGTGAGATGCCCTATAAGGTCTTTGCCGGTTGCCACATGCTCATCGATGTCGTCCTGCCACGGGGTCTCCGCACATTCGCCGACGGGGTGTTTGCCGACTGCTTCGGCCTTGACCATGTGTCGCTGACCGCCGGCGAGGAGAGTGACTTCGCCGTGGAGGGACCCTTCGTGACCGACCGTGAGCGCCGTGCCCTCATCGCCTGCCTGCCCGGCTGCGGCAACGACTTGCAGTATACGGTGCCGGAAGGTATCACGGAGATTCACGACTATGCCTTTGCCGGGCGCTACCTCTATGAATGGCTCATCCTGCCCGCCTCGGTGGAGAAAATCGGGCGTATGGCGTTCAACCGCTGCTTCAATCTCCAGCGCACCTATGTCTATGCCGTCAATCCTCCCGACATCGACCCCTCTGCCATCGACGACCTCGACTTGACTTTGCGCTCACTCTATGTGCCTGAGGAATCGCTGAGAATCTACAGGAAGGCACCGGGATGGAAGAAATACGCACACTTGACGTATGCCATCGACACCGACGGCATGGGCGAAGGTCTCCACAGAGAGGCGGTGCCTGCTGCCGGTGGGCTCTACGACCTGTGGGGGAGAAGGGTAGGTGAGGTTTCCGCTCCGGGCATCTATCTGTATCAGGGAAGGAAGTATCTGCACCGGTAAGTGGAAAAGAAAAGAAGATAATAAAAGAAGCACCCACCCTCAGGGTAAGTGCTTCTTCTCATTTTGTCTCTATCTCCTCTTTCATGTCGATGAACTGCTTTTTTGCGTCATAAAACTCATACTGCAAAAAAGCCATCTTCTGAGAGGAAATCACATGCACACCCAGTCCGTATTTGAATTGCCATTTGCGCTTCAGGGAAATAAGGCCCTGGTTGATATAGGCAGCCACATAGGGATGTACGTGCAAGTAGAAGGTCTTAACGCCAATCTTGTTGACGAGGTGGTCAATTTTACTCTCCAGTTGGTCAGTGAAGAGGATGCTCGATTTGATCTTCCCCTTGCCGAAACAGGTAGGACAAGTCTCTTCTACACTGACATCCATCGCTGGACGCACGCGCTGGCGCGTGATTTGCATCAGGCCAAATTTGCTCAAGGGGAGGATGTTGTGACGGGCACGGTCTTTCTGCATGTTCTTGCACATGCGCTCATAAAGCATCTGGCGGTCTTCGGCGAGGTTCATGTCGATGAAGTCGACGATAATGATGCCTCCCATGTCGCGGAGCCGCAACTGTCGCGCCAGTTCATCGGCCGCGCCGAGGTTCACGTCAAGGGCATTGGCTTCCTGTCCGTTGGCGGAGCGTGTGCGGTTGCCGCTGTTGACATCTACCACGTGCATTGCCTCGGTGTGCTCGATGATGAGATAGGCACCGTGCTTGTAGTTGACGGTCTTTCCGAAACTCGACTTAATCTGTTTGGTGATGCTGAAATTGTCGAATATCGGCACCTGGCCCGTGTAGTGCTTCACGATCTCTGCCTTTTCAGGGGCTATCAGAGTGACATAGTTTTTCACTTCCTGCCACACCTCCTCGTCGTTGACGTAGATGTTCTCATAGGAGGGATTGAACAAGTCGCGAAGCAAGGCTACGGCACGGCCCGTCTCCTCGAACACCATTTGCGGGCGGGCTGTTGTCTTCTGCACTTTGCTGATGGCATCGTCCCAACGCTTCAGGAGCACTTTCAGCTCTGTGTCGAGTTCCGCCACCCGCTTGCCCTCGGCCACCGTGCGCACGATGACACCGAAATTCTTGGGCTTGATGCTCTGTATGAGCTGCTTGAGGCGGGCTCGCTCCTCACCGCTCTTGATCTTTGTAGATACAGAAACTTTATCATTGAAGGGCATGAGCACCAGGTAGCGGCCTGCGAAACTCAGTTCGCCCGTAAGTCGTGGACCTTTCGTAGAGATCGGTTCTTTTACAATCTGTACCAGCACCTCCTGTCCCACTGTCAGGGTAGTGGCTATGCTGCCGTCTTTCTTCAGGTCGGGCAGTCGGCTGGCTTTGGAAATGGGATAAAGTTTCTTCCTGTCACTGGATACCTGCTTGAGGTATTTGGCATAAGAGTTGAATTGGCTTCCCAAGTCAAGATAATGGAGAAAGGCGTCGCGTTCAAAACCCACATCCACAAAACAGGCGTTGAGGCCTGGCATCAGTTTTTTTACCTTTGCAATGTAGATGTTGCCTACTGAAAATGATGCCGAGCGGGCTTCGCTTTGATACTCTACGAGTTTCTTGTCCTCCAGCAGAGCTATCGATATTTCCCTCGCGCGGACATCAATCACTACTTCGCTGGTCATTCTTCAGAATCTTTACTTAACCAAAAAGGGCATGCCAACAAATTCCATCGACGGAATCTCTTGACACGCCATGCAGCCGAACAGACTGTGGAGTGTTCAGCCAGTGGGCTTACTTGCTCTTATGTCTGTTCTTTCTCAGTCTTTTCTTGCGCTTGTGAGTGGCCATCTTGTGACCCTTTTCTTCTTTCCGTTTGGCATAATTTAATGATTGAATGGATTGATATATGATGAATGTTTTGTCCGATGGTTTAGTCTTCGTCTTCCTCGCTCACCTCTTCACCTTTCATCTTGCTCACGAAGCTCTTTGCCGGCTTGAAGCTGGGGAAGTCGTGTGCTGCGATGACGATAGTGGTGTTCTTGGAGATGTTGCGGGCGGTCTTCTCAGCTCTGTGCTTGACGATGAAGCTGCCGAAACCTCTGAGATAGACGTTCTCTTTTTCAAGAAGACTTGTCTTGATGACATCCATGAATGCTTCCACGGTGACAGCTACATCCTTTTTGGGCAGCCCGGTAGAAGCTGAAATCTGATTGATAATATCTGCTTTGGTCATATCAGTTAATATGTTATGATTGTATTGAAAAATTACCTGTTGTTGTTAAGGGAATGCAAATATACGAGTTTTTGCCCGTATAATGAAATTTATTCCCGTATTTTTTGTTTTTTTAGGCGTAAAATTGATTTTTCGGCATAATTCTCACTGTCTTAGTGCTTTATCCTCTTGGCCTGAGTGGTGGGGAAATGGTGGGAGAGAGTAGGACGTGTAAAGAATTGTAGCCTCTGGCACCTCTCACTTTTCAGGGAAAGAGGCAACAAAAAACGGCGGGCTGACCGAGTCAGCCCGCCGCGATGGGTTGATCAGAAGTTCCACCAGTGTTTTTGCTTGGGAGCTTCATGGTCGGCCAGACTTGTCTTTCTGGCGTCGGCGATCATGTCTTGAAACGACTTGTGCTCCTTGATCATGTTGTAGATTTCTCCCCAGTCGGGCATTCCGCCCACGTTGCGGTCGTCGATCCACACTTCGGCCTTGATTTTCCTTGAGAAGTGGTTGTTGTATTCCTGCCGCTCCTCGGGATAGTCTTTGTTGACCGCGTAGAATTCCACTCCCCGCTGCCTGCACCATTCCACGGCGTCCTCAAGCAACTTGCCCTCGCGCACAGTCCACAGGATGACCTTGTGCCTGTCTTTGATAAGCATCTTGAGCGTCTCGGTGGCGAACGGCAGTTCGGCTCCGATCTCGGGGTATTTGTGCTCGACGATGGTTCCGTCGAAATCCACAGCGATGGTCATGTCTTAGAGTTTGATGGAGGTGTCGTTCTTGTTGCCGTAGTGGCTGTTGCTGTAGTTGCCGTAAGAGCCATAGGTGCTGCCGTAGCCACCATAGCTGCCACCGTAGCCGCCGTAGCCGCCGTAGCGTCCGTAGCTGGTGTAGCGGCTGTACTTGCCATACTTGCCGTAGCCGTAGTAGTAGCCGTATTTCTTCTTCGACATGTCGATACCGTTGATGACGATAGCCATGTTGGGCAGTTTCTTCTCCTGTGAGAGAGAGTTGACAAGGTCGAAGCTCGACTTCGGTGTGTAGTCGGCGCGGCACATATAGATGGTGGCGTCGATGACGCGTCCCACTTGCAGGGTATCGGTGACGAGGCCCACAGGAGCGGTATCGATGAGCACGTAGTCGTAGTTCTTCTTGAGGATGTCGACGACGATGTCGAGCGACTGTCTTGAGATGAGCTCCGAGGGGTTGGGAGGCACGGGACCGGCGAGCAGCAGGTCGAGGTTGCCGTTGACGCCTGAGGGCAGGATCTGTGCCCTTACGTCGGCCTCGCTCGGGTTCTCCTGTGCCAGCAGCGGTGTGATACCGTGCTTGTGGTCATCGATCTCGAAGAGTTCGGCCAGACGCGGCTTTCTGATATCGAGACCCACGAGGACCACCTTCTTTCCGAGGAGGGCGAAACTCACTGCGAGGTTGGCGCAGTTGAACGTCTTACCCTCACCAGAGGTGGTCGAGGTGAACATGATGACCTTCTGTCCCTCACGCAGCATGAACTGCACGTTGGTACGCATGGCACGGAAGATTTCCTCCATCTGGTTGTTCTTGTTCTCGTGCACCACGATGTCGGCCTTGGTCTTGGCAGTCTCGCTGGCCACAGCCACGTCGGCGATGATGGGCAGTTGGGTGAGGCGTGCCACGTCTTCGTGACCTTCGATCTTGTATCTGAAGAACTTCAGGAGGAAGAGCACGATACCTGGAATCAGCAGACCTACGACGAGAGCGATGGGGATGACGACGGAGGGGACGGGAGTCACCTGTCCGGCGCCTTCGGGATACTCAATCATCTTGCCTTTGTCGGCGGTAGAAGCGAGGGAGATGGAGTTCTCCTCACGTTTCTGGAGCAGCATCAGGTAAAGTCCTGAGCGCACCTCCTGCTGGCGGCCGATCTGAGTAAGCATACGCTCCTGCTCGGGGGTGGCGGAGATTTGGCTGGAGTACTTGTTGAACTGTGTGGAGATGGCGTTGCGCTGGATCTCCATGTTCTTGCGGCTCTGAGCCATGGCGCGCTTGATACTGCTGCTCAGGTCGTCGAGCTGTGCGGTGAGCGGGAGCACCGAGGGGCTCTCCTCAGAAGCGGTGCGGAGCAGTTTGTTACGCTGCAGCACAATCTCGTTGTATCTGTTGATGAGGCTGGCGGCGGTAGCGTCGCTCAGACCCACGTTCGACGGCAGTGTCTGATACTGGTTGTCGGCCTTGTCCATGTATTCAGAGATACTGTTGAGCAGGGCCACCTGTGTGTTGGCCTCAGCCAGTTTGTGGTCGTATTCGCTGGCGCCACCCATGGCGGCGTTGGCGTTCATACGGAGCTCGGTCATGTGCTGGCTCTTCTTGTAAGCCTCGAGCTGGCCTTCGGTCTCGCCCAGTTCGGCGTTGATTTTCTCAAGACGTCCGTTGATGAACTCCTCGGTGCGGTAGGCCACCTCGTTCTTGTCCTCGTTGGCCTGACGGTTGTAGCACACGGCCAGTTGGGTGAGGTAGTCCATGGCCCTGGTGGGGATCTCGTCGATGATCGACATTCTCACGATGGTGGTGTTCTTCGATGTCGGGGTGACATTGAAGCTGCGCTTGTATTTGCGTGAGGCGATGTCGGGAGCGACGATGTTCACGTAGAGGGTGCTGCCCTCGCTGAGGGTGGAGTTGCCGTTAGAGGTGAAGGAAAGGTTGCCGGCGCGTGTCTTGATGGTCTGCGGCAGCGAGGTGAAGGTCTTCTCTATAGAGTATGGGCCCTTGGAGTAGCCTTCGTCGTTGACCACCCAATAAGTGCCCGACACGTTGTAGTTGCCCTTTTCATAGGTGATGGTCATCCTGATAGGGGTCTTCAGGTTGTCGAGGTGGGCAGCGTCGATATCTACCGTGATGGGCTGGTGCTTATAGAGAAGGATGTTTTTCACACGTCCTTTCATCTCATAAGTGACATAGAGTTTCAGGTCTCTCACGACGTCGGTGGCGAGGGAGTGCGACGAGAGGATTTCCATCTCGTTGTCGATACCTTCCGTATTAGAGATGATACCCAGGTTGGCGGCATTCATGAATGAGTTGCGGCTTCTTGGGTTGTCCTCGTCCTTGATGAGCAGCTTGGCTGTCGTCGAATACTTCGGTGTCGTGTACCTGAGGTAGATAGCCGTCAATCCCAGGCAGATGATGAGCGAAAGTGCGAACCACTGCCAGTTGAGGATGAACGTCTGGAGAAGTGAGCGGAAATTAAAGAATGATAATTCTTCGTTTTCACGCACGAGTTCCGAATTGGTAACGTTGTTGTTCTCTTCCATTTTTTATATAGTTAATTTTCCTTTCCTTTCGATGGCTTCCCGTTATATTAATCGGTGTAATTGATTGCTTTTAGCCATTTTGGGCGCAAAGTTACAAATAAAAGTTTAATAAGAAAAATATTAGTCGAAAATATTCCTTTTTTTTATTTTTCTTTAGATTCTGCCGCAGGAACCGGTGGCTCTGAGTCAACATGAGTGAGGCTGTCACTTGATGTGTTAAAATTCTTAAAATAATGTTGGTTTTTGGTTTTTATTGCTAAATTTGCCACGTTAATCAGAGTCGTATCGGCTTTGATGTTTCGTGCCGTCTGGGGATATGCAATTTCTGATGACGTCAACTAATTAATAACACACTGTCGCACAAAAACTTATTATATTATCAATATGGAAAAAGGTTTTATCAACTATTTCGGCATCCATCAGTCGTTCAAATCGCACGGCTCTCATCGCCATTGTTTTGAATCGTGCCGTAGGGCGTTGGCCGTGTTGGTGTTGGCCACTGTCTCTGTTCTTGGCTCTATGGCTCAGACGCCTCTCAATGAGGAGGAAGTTTACCAACGTCTCGTAGAACGCCAATATACGGATGGCTATATGGAGGGTACGCCATGGGACAACTCCCATATATACATCAACACAGTGGAGCTCTTCGGCTATCCAGCCTCTTGTTTTACCGGTGCGGGTTGCTTTGCTTTCATGTTGGACGAGATGGAGTATGCCTCCAACTATGAATACCCGATACGTAAAATTGAAGGCTCTTATGACAACCTGCCGAAGATACATGTCGGTGATGGCGTCAGACTGTACGGCAACGGCCATTCCGTAGTGGTCTTGGAGGTTGCCGAAGATGGACATACCGTTGTAGTCGCCGAGGGCAACTTAAACTCTTCCGTGCACTGGGGGAGGACGATAGATTTGGCCGACCCAAGTAATGATTTCACCTATCTCGCGACATTCTGGCCGGAGGAGGAGGAGCCGGAGTCTGTCGAGGTCACCATCAGCGAATGCGAATACGCCACCTTCTACTATTCCAACAGTGCATATGTCGTGCCTGAAGGAGTGGAAGCCTTGATTGTGGAGTCCATTGACGGGGCTAAACTCTCGCTTCGGCCTCTCGATGGCATTATTCCAGCAGAATGTGCCGTTATCCTGAAAGGTGCACAAGGTACATACGATTTCTTGCCGACCGAGGAAGAGGTTGATGCTGTAGGTGACAACCTGCTTCGTGGCTTTGATGACACACATTTGACAGAAGGGGGTGACATATACTATAAATTGACGGTCATGAACGGCAAGGTGGGTTTCTACTGGGGTGAAGAAAATGGAGAAGCCTTTGAGAGCGGCCCTCACAAGGCATACATTGCCCTGCCATTCGATCAGTATAATGAAGTCAAATTCTTCACCTTCGACATCGACAACGCCACCGGCATCGACAATATCGAAACTGCTACTCGGGAGGCCGACGGTGCTGTCTACAACCTCTCCGGCCAGCGCGTCAGCGACTCCTACAAGGGTGTTGTCATCATCAACGGCAAGAAGGTGCTGAGAAAGTAACTGGTTTTGATGAAAAACGAGGCTGAGCCATCATCCTCGCAAAATGGATAAAGGGAGCAGGCTTCTCGGGCTTGCTCCCTTTTTTAGGGTTTCCTGTGGTCTTTGTCATTTCTTGCCGAAATATCTCGTAATGAAACCAAGAATGTGAGCTGGCCCGAAGCCGCGTCCTCGCATTTTCGTCACTCTTTTTTGCTGCTTTTATCTTTTTGTTGTAACTTTGCCACAGCGAAGATAGGCTGTACCTCGGAAAAGCTCAAATAAATTTGGCTTTTCTCTCGGTTTGCACTACTTTGCCCTTTGGGCGAAGATAGGCTGCACCTCGGGAATGAAAGCAAAAAAAATGTTTTTTGCTTTGCATTCCGCTCGGTTGATATAAATTCCTTTCGCTCGAAAAAACAAATAAATTAGTTTTTTCCTCGCTTAATCGGAATTTTGCACTATCTTTGCACGCATAATCAACAAAACGTCAAATCATAACAGTATAGAAATGGGTTTTTTTTCATGGCTTTTCGGAAAGAAAAATCAAGAGAGTGTCAAGGTAGGCGGAATGGAAGACTACATGACACTGCTCCGCGTATATATGCAAGCAGCATTGGCTGAGCGGCTGGGCATCACCAATCTCGGTATGCTGCCCGATCTGCGTACGTTTAAGACCACGCTCAAAGTGCCGACGCTCAACAACAAGTTGGGGCCCGGTGAGAAAGCCAAGTGCAGGAAGATGATGATGGATATTTACAAGACCGACGAGTCGTTCTTCAAGGAGATTGACGCCACGGTGAAGAAGAACTGCAAGCGCATGCAGGACATACAGCCCTTCATGTATCAGTTCCAGGCCTTCTCACAGGACCTGATGATGCTCATGGGCAATCTGATGAAATTCAAGCTCAGGCTTCCCTCTTTCTTCAAGAGTGCCCTCTACACGATGACGGAGAAGACGGTGTCTGACATCTTCAACAAGAACGACTTCAAGGATCCCGGGGTGGTGAAGGCCGTGCTGAATATCCGTAACTACAACGGCCGTCTGGGCTTCACCCAGAAGTGGATCACCGACTTCGTCTATCAGGTGGTGATGCTGGCGAAGAAGGAGCCCAAACCCAAGGAGGAGCCCGCGAAATAAGGGCCGCGGGTGCCGGCGGACCGGCCGCTTATGGCCGCCCAGACTCCCGCAAAGGCAAAAAAACGGCATAATTTTTGGTGTTTCAGATTTTATGCAGTAATTTTGTGCCAAATTTCAAGTTATGACTGCGGAAGACAAGACAATCACGCTATTCACCACCAGGCTGCGGCAGTTGATTCTGGAGTTTGAGCAACTCAAGCAGGAGAATAAGCGCCTGAGAGAGGAGATTGCCCAGCGTGACGGTGTCATCAGTGATGTTGATGCCAAGTTGAAGTCGCTGCAGGAGAACTACGACAGCCTGATGACAGCCAAGATGCTTGAGGTCAACGAGGGCGACATGGAGGCGGCGAAGGCCCGCCTGTCGCGGTTGATTAGGAGTGTCAACCGTTGCATCACGATGCTGAGTGAGAAATAGACGTGAAAAATGTCGGAAGAGAGAACTGATAAACTACATATAAGGCTGAATCTTGGCGATACGGTCATCCCCATGAGGATTTTCCCCGAGGAGGAAGAGACGTATCGCAGGGCAGCTGCGCTCATCAAAAGCACGGTGACCCATTACACCTCCCGTGCTCAAGGCAAGAAGGGTCCGATAGACATTCTCTATATGGCCCTGGTGGATATTGCCTTGAAATATGAGTTTGAGACAGAGCGCAATGACACATCCCATCTCACCGATATGATCACTGGTCTCACTGCAGAGATCGAGGAGGCAATGGCTCGCGAGGCCTGACTGCGCACGCATTCAGGCGCGCTTTGTCGCAGGAACAGAAGTGACCGTATCATTTTTTAATTATTTACTTTAATACACAAATGGAATTAGCAACTATAATTACAGGTGTCGTATGCCTCGTCGTGGGTGCCGCCTTGGGCTATCTCGCCTTTCTCCATGTTGTCAAGGGGAAATACAACGAGATGATTGCCACCGCCGAGAAAGAGGCTGACGTCATCAAAGAGAAGAAACTTCTGGACGTGAAGGAGAAATTCCTCAACAAGAAGGCTGAACTCGAGAAAGAGGTGCAGGCACGCAACCAGAAGATTCAGCAGAGCGAAAGTCGCCTGAAGCAGCGTGAGGCCTCTCTCAACCAGAAACAGGAGGAGTTGGGCCGTCGCCGCCAGGAGCTGGAGCAGGGTCAGAAACGCATCGAAAACGAGAGGAAACTGCTTCAGCTCAAGCAGGAAGAGCTTGAGAAGATGCAGAACATGGAGCGTGAGAAACTTGAGGAGCTTTCCGGACTGAGCGCCGAAGAGGCCAAGCACCGTCTTGTGGAGAGCCTGAAGGATGAGGCACGCACCGATGCCGCCAGTTATATCAACGAGATTATGGACGAGGCCAAACTCAATGCCAACGCCCAAGCCAAGAAGATTGTCATCCAGACCATCCAGCGTGTGGCCACTGAGACCGCCATCGAGAATTCCGTGAGCGTCTTCCACATCGACAACGACGAGGTGAAGGGACGTATCATCGGCCGCGAGGGGCGCAACATCAGGGCGCTTGAGGCTGCCACGGGCGTGGAAATCGTGGTCGACGACACCCCTGAGGCCATTGTCATCTCCGCCTTCGACCCCATCCGCCGCGAGGTGTGCCGTCTGGCGTTGCACCAGTTGGTGGCCGACGGCCGCATCCACCCCGCACGTATCGAGGAGGTGGTGGCCAAGGTGAAGAAGCAGCTCGACAACGAGGTGGTGGAAACTGGCAAGCGCACTGCCATCGACCTTGGTGTGCACGGTCTGCATCCCGAACTCATCCGCATCATCGGCAAGATGAAATACCGCTCTTCATACGGTCAGAACCTGTTGCAGCATGCCCGTGAGACAGCCAACCTCTGTGCCGTCATGGCTTCTGAGTTGGGCCTCAACCCGAAGAAGGCCAAGCGCGCCGGTCTGCTCCACGACATCGGCAAGGTGCCCGACGAGGAAAGCGACCTGCCCCACGCCCTCTATGGTGCCAAGATTGCGGAGAAATACAAGGAGAAGCCCGATATCTGCAACGCCATCGGTGCCCACCACGACGAGTTGGAGATGAACACCCTGCTGGCTCCTATCGTGCAGATCTGCGACGCCATCTCCGGCGCCCGTCCCGGTGCCCGCCGCGAGATTGTCGAGGCCTACATCAAGCGTCTCAACGACCTGGAGGCCATCGCCATGAGTTATCCGGGCGTGACAAAGACCTATGCCATCCAGGCCGGCCGTGAGTTGCGCGTCATCGTCGGCGCCGACAAGATGGACGACAAGGAGACCGAGGCTCTCTCTGGCGAGATAGCCAACAAGATTCAGAACGAGATGACCTATCCCGGTCAGGTGAAGATCACCGTCATCCGCGAGACTCGTTCTGTGGCTTATGCCAAATAAGTAAGCATCTACGCAGCGCTCCTCCACCGTTTGCCGGCAGAGGAGCGCTTTTCTTTTTTTGACCCGACGATTACTATTCATTTCCCATTCCATTGCAACTGTTTTATCATCCGCTGTTCCGGGGTATCGTGATGTGGCTTGCCATCGTGGTGCTGATAATTTTCTGTATCGATAAGTCGAGACAGAACAAGCGCACCCGCTGGGCACTCTACAATTGTGTCTATCCTCTCTACGGATCGGCGGTCTTCAAGGCCATACAATTGATGGAACTGCTCTTCCCCTTTGGGTGGAGGCGTGGCATGGCGTGCCTGGCTGTCGCTGTCGTTGGGGCAATTCTCTATCCTCTTTTATTCAAGCCACAGACCGACATTCCCTACAACCGCCTCTTCCGCATGGTGGGGTGGGGCGTGGTGATAGCCGCCATCGTCATGGAGGTGGTGGTGATGATTTTCCTCGTCAGGGCAGAATAGGGGCTTTGGCAGGAGTTTTTGGGGGTAGGAGTTTAGGAGTTTAGACAATACTCCTTTAAAGTCCACATTGATTCAAATTAAATTCGACCTGTACGGATGAAAACGGCCTAGGATTGGGTCTCATGCCTGAGAGATTCAATAGTGAGCTTCGCCATGCTTGTTGGATTTTTTGCACCGCCATGTTTGCACCACCAACCAAGGGGACAGGTTTTTGATAGTGAATTTTTCAAATTCAATCAAAAACCTGTCCCCTTGGTTGGTGTCCCCTTGGTTGGTAGGGATTTCAGGCCGATTTTGCTCCCAGTCCAACCGTATAGGTCAAATCGTTTTTGTCGGATTTATGCGTAGGAGTGCATGCCTCCCAGGAAATAGTTGACACCGAAATACGTCATCAGTAAGGTCAGGAATGCCACCACCATATAGAGGTGGTAGTGGCTGGGTTTTCTGAGCCATGGCAGTGAGCCGTGGTGGGCGGCTGCGGCATACACCATGAGGGTGATGAGCGCCCATGTCTCTTTAGGGTCCCAACTCCAGTAGTTGCCCCAACTCACGTTGGCCCAGATGGCGCCGGTGAAGATGCCGATGCCGAGTGCCGCGAGCGAGGGGTGTAGGAATAGTTGCGAGAGCACATGCAGGTATTCCGCCTTTGCAGGACGCACGAAGGCAGTGACGCCACATGCGAAGGTCATGCAGAGGAGTGCGTAGGCGAGCATGATGATGCTCACATGGATGCTCAGCAGCGGTGAGTTGAGCACAGGCATGATGTGTGTGATCGACGGGTTCATCTGTCCGATGTGTGAGACGAGCAGGAAGAGTCCGCTCATGAGCAGTCCGAAAGTGACCATGATTGGTATGCGCCGTGCCAGGATGACGGCCAGCCACTCGGTGAACCACGCCATGAGGAGCATCGTCTCATAACCGTTGGACATGGGCACTGTGCCGCTGATGATCCATCGGAGGGCGATACAGAAGGTGAGTGCGAGGGCCGAGGCGACGAGGACGGCGAGCGACAGACGCCGTGCGAAGAGCGATACCACCGTCATGGTGAGGTTGACCATGAAGAGGATGGTGGCGAAGGGTATTTTGTTGTAGAGGCGCTCGGCCCAGGTGCGGGTGGGCGAGGGGATGGAGGCAGCGCCGTAGGTCGCCTGATAGCGCCGCATCTTGGTGATACCCTCCTCGAGGCGGGCACTGTTGACTGTCAGCGTCTCTTTGTAGAGGATGGAGAAGATGTTTTGTATGTATTCCTTGCGCTCATCCTCCATCTGTTCCGGCAATTTGTCGGTGGGCGCATACCATGTGAGCGGGCGTGAGGCGTCGGCGGGCTGGAAGGGGAAGAGGCGCAGCGAACTGCCCTGCCGCAACTGCACGATCATCTGCAGCCGGTCGTCCATGTCTGCGGCATCGCGGTGCAGGGCGTCGTCGTGCCCTTGGTAATAGTCTTTCAGCAGAGGTCCGAGGAGGTAGGTGCCGTGGTCGAAGAAACTGTCGAAACTCGTCCTCGACTGCAGGTGCAGATGTTCTCTGAGGTTGCCGCTCTTCACCTTGATGAGGGGTTGGCGGCACCATTCCTCTCCATAGAAGATAAATCCGGCGAGCACCTGTTCGGGGGAATAGTCGCCGTAGTGGCGCTTGCCGCAGAGTTTCTTGGTGAAATCGTAGGCGTAGGTCTGCAGTTGGCAGATGCGCCCGTTGTGCTCCATGAACAGTTGTCCCAATTGTGTGGCTTCCTCACGGGAGAGCGTGCGGGCGTCGGGTGCGTCGGACGTGGCGGCGGTGGCCGTACCGGCGAAGAGGAAGGCGGTGACGAGCATGGCCCCTTGCCGCAGGAGCGGATGCCGGAGGAGCCGGCGGAAAGCCCCCTTCGGGTCGACGAGCATCCCGGTCAGAGCGAGGAAGAGCATGGCGTATCCCGTGTAGGTGACGGGGACTCCCCACGGGTCGATGTTCACTGAGAGATAACTGCCGTGGCCATCGTCGTCGTAACTGCTCTGGTAGAGTCTCACACCTCCGTGCGCATAGATGTCGTTCATCGACACGGTGGTGCTGACGGTGTCGGTGCCCTGTGCCACCGTCAGGCGCGACAGATAGTCGGCAGCCGACGTGGTGCCGCTATGATAGGTGATGGTGAACTCGTCGAGCGTGACGGCGAAGGGCAGCCAGTCGATACTGGAGCCGCCTTTCGAGTCGACGGCGAGGAACGTGTCGGCCGTCTCGCCCTCGCGCAGGTGGATGATGCCGCTTTTTGAGGTGAGGTGTGTGAGGAGGGCGCCGGAGAGGATGGCGACTAAGGCGGCGTGGAGGGCGATGAGGCATGCGTTGCGCATTCTCCGCTTGACAATCCATGCCACTCCGAAGAGGGCGAGGAGCGCCCACAGGGCGCAAAACCACCACGACCCGTAGATGTGGGAGTGGGTGAAGGCGGTGCCATGCTGTTTCTCGAGAAAGGTGGCGGCCGCCATGCTGATGATGAGTGCCAGATAGGCGAAAATGATGATGCGTCGGGTCATGATGATAAGTAGGTAATCAAAATTATCTGTTACTATCATTCTTGTAGGTGTCGTTTAGTCTTTTATGTTTCTTTGGCGCATCTTTTCCTCTCTTCCTCAGTCACATAGCCCGCTATGCTCCTTTGTCAGAGATAAAAAATCTGCATCCAAATAAATCATAAAATACTGTCATCTAATTTTGATCACCTACTTTAAAATGCAATGTCAGGGAGCCGCATCGGCGGCTCCCTGACCATGTGAATGCTGTTTGTCAGATAGAGCGCAGGAACTTCACCACGGCGTCGCGGTCGCTCTTGCTGAGGTTGTAGAACTTCAGCGTAGAATCATAGGCGTCGCTGTTCTTGCTGTATCCGTGCCACATGATGGCCTCTATCTCGTTGCGTGCCCTGCAGTCGTGCAGACGGTCCTCGGCGCCGGTGTTGACTTTCGACAGTCCGCGTCCCCAGAGTGGGGTGGTGCGGCACCATGAGCCGTGGATGCCGTTCTTCATGTAGAGGCGGTGCTGCATCATGTCGGTGTAGGGATAGATGGTCTGGTTCTGATAGCGGGGCAGGAGCAGTCCTGCGGTGGTGAGGATGCCCGGCGACCAGTAGTCGTCCTTGGTCGTCTGCCATTTGGGTCTGTGGCAGGTGGCGCATCCTATCTCATGGAAGACTTTCTTGCCTTGCTGCACCTCCGGGTCGTTGAGGTTGCGCGCGCGTGGGATGGACAATCCCCTGTGCCACACCATGAACGCCCAGAAATTGTTGTCGCTCATCTCCGGTTCGAAGTTGTGCCAGCGGTTGTCGAACTGGTTGGTGCCGGGTGAGAGCAGGTTGAGCACGGCGTCGGCAATCCCCTCGTCGGTGCCGTCGGCATAGTAGGGTGACGAGGGAGTGGCCTTGATGGCAGCGATCACTGAGGGTGTCTCGCTCATCTTCTTGGCCCACGCATTGGTGGAGTAGAGGTACGGCCGGTCGCTGCGGCTCACGTTGGTGATGTTCCAGATGGCGTTGGCGCCGGCACCGTCTTGCAGCGAGCCTCGTGTGCAGGCATAGGTGAATTTCTTGATGCGGTTGACACCGTTGGCGGTATACATCGCCGAGGGAGCCCAGTCGTTGGCGGCCTTGTCCCACATGTTGGGGTTGAGGTCCACGTAGGGTGCCTCGCGCTGGTATTGGGCCTTGATGGAGTCGTCGGGGATGGCGTCGAGCAGTCCTGTGCCGATGATGCCGATGGTGCTCTCCAGGCGGAAGGCGAGGTTGGTGGGCAGCGGGTCGGTGTTGAACGCGTGCTGCGGGATATTGAGTTCGGGATAGATGAGCTCATAGCTCTCGCCGTCGGGGAACGTCATAGGGATGCCGCTCTCCATGGCGGTGAGCCGTTTCCACTGCAGGTCAATCATATCCTCGTTGATAGGAGGCAGGAAGGGCGAGGTGGCGATGGTCTGCGGCATGCCGGTCACCTCACTGATGTAGGGTCCGTCGTCGCTGTTGTCGCCGTCGACGGGGTGATAGACCACGAGCAGGTAGCCGTTGCCCCATGAGGCGGTATAGCGGTCCACGCGTTTGCCGTGTCCGTAGGCGGGATGGCAGTCGAGGCACGACTTGCGCACGGCGGCCGGTCCCAGTCCGTTGAAGGGCGGTGTGCCGGTGTTGTAGTTACGCTCGAAGAAGGCCTCGCCCCTGTTGAAGGCTTCGGTGAGGCCCATCCGGGTCACTGCGGGTGTCTCGTCTTCGTAGCATCCTGCCGACACGTTGTGGGTCGTTCCCAGTTCTCCGCCGGGATACCATTCTTCCGCGAGGAAGTTGCCCACCTTCTTGCCGATGTAGTCGGCCTCTATTTCAGAGACGGTGCCATTGCCACCATCATCATCGTCATCATCGTCATGGCATGACGTCAGGCCGAGTGGGCATGCTGTCACCATGAGCAGTGTGAGTATGGATAGGATGTCTTTTTTCATCGTTGTTTGGGGGTTGGGAGATTGGGTTTTAGGAGATTGGTTTTTAGGAGTTTAGGAGTTTAGACAATAGTTTTATTTGTCGCTCGTTGCTGATGGCAAGAGAAGGATCCTCTTTGTCGCTCGTTGCTGATGGCATGAGAAGGATTCTCTTTGTCGCTCGTTGCTGATGGCAAATATTAGTAAAGCTAATGTCTACACTCCTGCACTTCTAAACTCCTACACTCCTAAATAGTTCTTGGCTCATTTGATGGCCGAGGCCCAGTTGGTGCATGCGGCGAGTTGCTCGTCGAGTTCGTTGATGGCGTCAATGGCCGCTTTCACTTTGGCCGACTTGGGGTCGTCGACGAAGGCTGTTCCTTGCTGACATGCCTGCAGGGCAGCCTGTGCGGCTTGCAGGGCAGCTTCGAGGCTGCCGGCCAGTTTGGCGTTGGAGGCTTTCAGCAGGCTCATGGCCGATGCGCTTGCGGGCGACGCACTGTCGATATTCCCATAGAGCGAGTTCTTGATGCTCAGGATGTTATCGTAGAAGTCGCGGAAGGATTTCTTGCTGTAAGGCGACTCGATATAGTTGGGGTCTTCTCCGGTATAGGCGAGTCCCATTTTGGTGTTGGCCACCTCATTGGCGATATTTGAGCACCCAGAGTCGAAGATGGTGACGAGCACTTCCTGCCAGGTGGAGTAGGTGCTGCCAGCATGAGTGGCGTTGAGCATGTTGTCGCCGAAATAGAGAGAGCCGATCTGGGTCTCATATTCGCATTCCTCCACACGGTCGCGGTGGCTCTTTGCGGCGCTGTCGCCCCTCCATGCCACCTCGAGTTGGAAGCACTTGTCGCGCAGGTCACCAGCCACGGCAGTGGCGTAGATGAGTTCTTGCTCACCAGTCACGTTGGCGTTGATGGCGGTGAAGGCATTGTCGTTCTCATTGGCTTG
Organism: uncultured Prevotellaceae bacterium; assembly: GCA_902795605.1. Classification (GTDB taxonomy): domain Bacteria; phylum Bacteroidota; class Bacteroidia; order Bacteroidales; family Bacteroidaceae; genus Prevotella. Next base: position 22,473 of record CADBLU010000303.1, read on the forward strand.
CAGCGAAGCGAGCGTGCGGTTGTTGCCGTTGCGGAAGATAATGAACTCGATGCCGTGGAATCCGAGCAGCTCTTGTCCGAGTTTGGCGCTGGCATAGGCGATGCCGTCGTCGCCGTTGTCGAGCATAGCCACCTGGTCGGCATTTTTCAGTGCCACGGCGAGAGCGTCGAGGTCAAGAGGCCATGTGTCGATGTGCGGGTCGATGCCGAAAGTGGTGGCGGGTCCGTAGAGGAAAGCCTCCGAGGCTTCCCAGTAGGCGCGTGCCGAGAGGAATGTCTGGCAGATGTCGTCGATGTCTTTCTGTGTGAGGCTTCCTTTGCGGTAGGCTCCTTTGGCTTTGTCGAGTTGCTCGTAGAGTTTCTCCGTCTGGTTGGCAAGGTTGGTGTAGGTGGGATAGACCACGTTCTCCACGTATTGCTTGGAGAGTTTCTCGATGGCCTCTACTTCAGCAGAGGCTTTCTTCTCGTCTTTGTCGTCGTCGTCATCACTGCACGATGTGAATGTGAGGGCGCCTGTCATCACACAGGCAGCCATCAGAAGATACTTTCTCATTTTCATTTTCTTTTATGGGTTTAGTTATAGTTTTGCTTGGGTTTGGGGGCTTTTGGGGGTGGTGTTGCTGTGATACAGCAACATACCGGACGCTGAGAACGGGGGCTTTATAGGGGGCGATGCCACTTTTCTTTTCAGAGGAAGAAGCCCTCGTAGGCGATGCCGATGTTGATGGAAGGCTCGTTGTTGTATTGCGACTTGAGATAGCGTTTTGAATATTCGGCCTTGACGGCTATCTGCGGGACGGGGTAATAGTTGATGCCGAGCGCGAGGCGGTTTTTCTTGGTGAACTCATACTGCTGCTGCTCGTTGGAGGGAATGTAGGAGTCGTAGTACTCATAGCGTCCGAAGAGATACAGTTTCTGGTTCTGCCTCCGCATGGCGGCGATTTGCGAGAACATGTCGTAGCCGGCCTCCACGCCGATGGCAGCGGCATTTTTGCCCACGGGCATACTGCTGTAGGGAGAGTTGCTCACTTTGGCGCGGGTGCGCTTGATGGTGTTGATGGTGGCGGCGTCACCCACATAGCCGTAGTCGGCCTGTCCGCGCACTATCCAGTTGAAGCGCTTGAAGGTGAGGTCGATGGAGCCGATGGCCACTTGCCCTTTCACACCGTCGTAGGCTTTTTTCTCTCCGTTGACGTTGGTGCCCTCGAGGTCGTGCGGATAGGTGTTGTGCATCGAATTGCCGTAGTAGCCGCTGATGCCGATGCGCAGGCCGGGGATGGCATAGCAGTCGACACGCCCCGCGAGGCCGTATTTGTTGGCCACCTTGTATTCGAAGGCCGAGCCGGCGCCGTTTTTCACCCAGTTGTCACGGCTGAACTGGAAGGCGTCGAGGCCTGCCACCACCTGCAGCTCATACCTGAAATGGCTCAAGCGGCCCCAGAGGCTGACGCCGGTGTCGTGCCATGTGGAGGGTAGGATGGTGCTCTCACCCTCGGGGCGGTAGACGGTGAAGAAGTTGAGAGGCTCATGCTTGAAATTGGTGAGTCCCACGGGCACCACGATGTGGCCGGCACGCAAGTTGAGGGCAGGGGAGAAGCTCTTTTGTATCCAGAACTGCTCGAGTTCTACCTCTCCGCCTTTCTCCACTTCCTGTTCCCACTCACCGGCCTCCTCAAACTCTTGCTCAACGGCGCTGCCGGTGCCGGAGTGCTCAAACTCTATCTCTGTGCCCATCGTCCAGCCTTTGCCGAAGTCGTAGCCCAGATAGACCACGGCATGAGGGATGTCGAACCGGCCGTGGCTGGGGTCGTCGGCATATTGTGCCGCTTTGGTGTAGCGGTAGATGTTGTCGCTGTAGAAATTGCGTGACATGGCCACCTCGCCATATCCGCCCACGCTCAGCCGCTTGCCTCCGGCATGCTCCATCACACTGTCTACCGCGCTCACCTGTGCTGTGGCAGGTGTGGCGGCGGCGATAGCGATGACTGCCGCCTGCAAGTGTCTGGCAAATGATATCATCTTGCTCATAGTTGTCTCTGTTTTTGTCGGATGCAAAGTTATAGTGAAACCGAAAACACCGCAATACTCAAATCTCGGTAAATCGGCACATCACTTTTTTTAGGTATTTTTGGAGCGGAGAAACCACGAAACACCCGTCCTCGGGCAGAAAATACCTATTTGTGATTATTGCGGGGGCAATATTTTTTTTGTTATTTTGCAACGAGATTCCATTATACGGCAACATTCCCTGTCTCCTCCGGGAGTTGGACGGCTGCGATAGAATAATATATAATAATGTAGGACGAAGATGAAGAATCAGAAAATGTATGAGCCCGACGACAGCATGATCTCGCTCATACGCGACAATTATAACCTGCTGCAGAGTCTGGGCAGTTTCGGCATCAACCTCGGTTTCGGCGACAAGAGCGTGCGGGAGGTATGCGAGGAGCAGGGGGTGGACACCTACACCTATTTAGCAGTGGTCAATTTCACCATCAACGGCTATCGTGACTTCGACGACCTGTCGAAGTTGTCCATACCTACCCTCATGCAGTATCTGAAGGCCAGTCATGAGTATTTCCTCGGTTTTCAGTTGCCCACCATCAGGCGCGAACTTGTGGATGCCCTTGATGAGAACGACAACCTGGCGCGGCTCATCCTCAAACTCTACGACGACTATGCCCGTTCCATCCGCTCGCACATGAAATACGAGGAGAAGACCGTCTTCCCTTACGTCGAGGCGCTGCTCACCGGCGCTCCCACGGGCAACTACGACATAGAGACCTACTCGAAGCACCACGGGCAGACCGACAGCCTTCTCCGTGAGCTCAAAAGCATCATCATCAAATATCTGCCCAGCGACGGGATGCACAACAACCAACTCTCGTCGTGTCTCTACGACATCTACAACAACGAGACGTGGCTCTCCAACCATGCCGATGTGGAGGAGTCGATTTTCATCCCCGTCATCCGCTGGCTGGAGAGGAAGACCAAGCAAAACGACGTGTCGGCAAAGATTGCGGGGATGATCCGACAGAATCCCGACAACGGCGAGACACTCAGCGACCGTGAGAAGGACGTGGTCATCAGTCTGGTGCAGGGAATGACCAACAAGGAGATTGCCGACCATCTGTGCATCTCTATCAACACCGTGATTACCCACCGTCGCAACATCGCACGCAAACTGCAGATTCACAGTCCGGCGGGACTCACCATCTATGCCATCGTCAATCATCTCGTTGACATCTCCAGCGTCCGCCTCTGAGGCATTGCTCGGGGCGGAGATATGCCTCTGGCGACGAGAGGACAAACGGTCGACAGGCTGTCGCCAATTGTTGGACGATGGCTTTCTGGCGCTCGCGGCGGTCCTCAAACACCCCTTCCTATTCTAATCTCCTTATTACCAACGGATACCCCGAAATCGGACCTTCTTTGTGCCGAATAATGTAAATAAAAAATCACTAAAATAAGTTAACCGGCTAATGATTTCCCATCGATATGCTATCGCAAAAGAGGAAATTGTATTAACTTTGTAACCGAAATAGAAATCCAATTTTAGCAATTTACTAATAGAGAATTTTTCAAAAGTTCACCAAAATGGGAAACTTTTTAGAAAATCTGAGAGGAAATGTTTTCCAAAAACTATAACTTCGACCATGAGGGATTATACCATTTTGAAGCGTGACGGCAAGCGTGACCGCTTCTCACTCGACAAGATTATGACGGCCATCATCAAGGCCTTCCAGTCAGTTGGAGAGCAAGCTGATCTCGGCACTATCTCCAAGATTATCAGCCATTTGAATATCACCGACAACATCACTGTGGAGGATATTCAGAATGAGGTGGAAGAGGCGCTTATGCGTGAGGGCCATTTCAAGGTAGCCAAGTCGTTTATGCTCTACCGTCAGCGTCATACAGAGGACAGGGAGACGATGGAGCGATTGAAATTTTTGGCAGACTATGTAGATGCTGCCAATGCCGCCACTGGTTCAAAATATGATGCCAATGCCAATGTGGAGCACAAAAATATCGCCACGCTCATCGGCGAGTTGCCCAAAGCCAGTTTCATCCGCCTCAACCGCCGTCTTCTCACCGACCGCATCAAGCAGATGTATGGCAAGGAGCTGGCAGATGAATATCTCGACAAATTAGAGCACCACTTCATCTATAAGAACGACGAGACCTCTCTGGCCAACTACTGCGCGTCGATCACGATGTATCCCTGGCTCATCGGCGGCACCGCCTCCATCGGCGGCAACTCCACAGCCCCGACCAACCTGAAAGCTTTCTGCGGCGGTTTTGTCAACATGGTTTTCATGGTGTCGAGTATGCTCAGCGGGGCTTGCGCCACTCCGGAGTTCCTCATGTACCTCAACTACTTCATCGGTATGGAGTATGGCAAGGACTATTGGAAAGAGGCCGACAAGGTGGTGGACCTCTCGCTCAAGAGGCGCACCATCGACAAGATGATCACCGACTGCTTCGAGCAGATTGTCTATTCCATCAACCAGCCTACCGATGCCCGTAACTATCAGGCCGTCTTCTGGAACATCGCCTACTACGACCGCTACTATTTCGAGAGCCTTTTCGGCAACTTCTATTTCCCCGACGGCTCACAGCCCGACTGGGACGGTCTCTCATGGCTCCAGAAGCGATTCATGAAATGGTTCAACGCCGAGCGTACCAAGGCGGTGCTCACCTTCCCCGTGGAGACGATGGCACTGCTCACTGCCGATGGCGACGTCATCGACAAGGAGTGGGGCGACTTCACCGCCGAGATGTATGCCGAAGGCCACTCTTTCTTCACCTATATGAGCGACAATGCCGACTCGCTGAGTTCGTGCTGCCGCCTGCGCAATGAGATTCAGGACAACGGCTTCAGCTACACGCTTGGGGCCGGCGGTGTCTCCACCGGTTCGAAGAGTGTGCTCACCATCAATCTCAACCGCTGCATCCAGTATGCCGTCAACCACAATATCGACTACAAGGAATACCTCTCGCATATCATCGACCTCTGCCATAAGGTGCAGTTGGCCTACAACGAGAACCTGAAAGACCTGAAGGACCATGGCATGCTGCCGCTCTTCGACGCCGGATATATCAACATCGGGCGTCAGTATCTCACCATCGGCGTCAACGGCCTGGTGGAGGCCGCTGAGTTCATGGGCCTGCAGATCAACGACAACCCAGACTACTTAGCTTTCGTGCAGGGCGTGCTCGGACTGGTGGAGAAATACAACAAGCAATACCGCTCCAAGGACGTGCTCTTCAACTGCGAGATGATTCCGGCAGAGAACGTGGGTGTGAAACATGCCAAGTGGGACCGCGAGGACGGCTATTTCGTGCCCCGCGACTGCTACAACAGCTATTTCTATATCGTGGAGGACGACTCGCTCAACATCATCGACAAGTTCAGGCTCCATGGCGCACCCTATATCGAGCACCTCACCGGCGGTTCGGCACTGCACATGAACCTCGAGGAGCATCTCTCCAAACAGCAGTACCGCCAGTTGTTGCGGGTGGCTGCCAAGGAAGGGTGCAACTACTTCACCTTCAATATTCCCAACACCATCTGCAATGATTGCGGCTACATCGACAAGCGCTACCTCAAGGAATGCCCTCACTGCCATTCCAAGAATGTGGACTATATGACCCGCATCATCGGCTATCTCAAGCGCGTGAGCAATTTCTCACAGCCACGGCAGGAGGAAGCACAGCGCCGCTACTACGCCGGTGCCCAGAAACTGTAAGTCTCCGTCTATCCTCAAAAAGCAAGCGCCATGCTGAAATATGTCAATACTGATGTGGTCTTTCAGGAGATCCCCGACGAGGTGACGCTCGCCGTCAATATCTCCAATTGTCCATGCCATTGTCCGGGGTGTCACAGCAAATACTTGTGGGAGAATATCGGCATGCCCCTCACCCCGATGGTCATCGACCTCTTTGTCAGGCAGTATTCGCCCGACATCACCTGCATCGCCTTTATGGGAGGCGATGCCGAACCTACCTATGTCAATACCCTCGCACGCTATATCCACCGCGAGCACCCCGGTCTGAAGGTGGCCTGGTACAGCGGGCGGCAGCGGGTGCCTTCGACAGTGAGGAAGAGTGATTTCGACTATATCAAGGTGGGGCCTTATATCGCCCATTTGGGATGCCTTAAGGACCGCACCACCAACCAGCGGCTCTATAAGCGGGCTGCTGGCGACGACTTCACCGACGTGACTTCGCATTTCTGGAAATGATGGAGATGGGCAGGCCGACGATGGCGATTGTCTGCGCCAACTCGCTCACGGTGATAGGCTTGAAGCAGTTGCTGCTGAGCGTGATGCCCTCGATGGATATCGAGGATTTCGTCTCCGTCCGCCAATTAGAAGACAGCGACCCCGACAGGTTCATCCATTATTTCGTCGATTTCAACATCCTTCTCACCGACCGCCCGTTTTTCCTGCAGCGGGTGCGTAGGACCATCGTGCTCACCACCTCTGACGAGCATGCCAAACAGTTGCAGGAGTTTCACTGCCTCCGCGTCACTGTGCCTGAGAAACAATTGGTGAAATCGCTGCTGTTTTTGCAGCAGTTGGGGCATTCCCGTGGCAAGATGCCTGTCCGCCCGCGTGTCAGCGGCATCCTCTCCGCCCGTGAGGTGGAGGTGCTGTCGCTGTTGGTGCAGGGATATATCAACAAGGAGGTGGCCGACCGTCTGTGCATCAGTCTTGCCACCGTTATCACCCACCGCAAGAACATTACCGAGAAATTGGGCATCCGCAGCCTGTCGGGGCTCACCATCTATGCCGTGATGAACGGCTATGTGGATATCGACCAGATTTGACCTTGTCAGAGGAAGGGGGCGAGCAGATGTGCGAACCATCCTACCGTCTTCTGCCAGCGGTTGCGGAATTTGTCCCAACTTTCGGGAGTGAGCCGGAAACTTTTCGCCTTGTCGCGGTCGAACATGTCGCAGAGTTGCTGCGTCACCTCCGGGTCAACGATGACCGCGTTCTCCTCAAGGTCGAATCGCATGCTGCGTGAGTTGAGGTTGGCGCTTCCCACCGTGCAGAATTTCCCGTCGACCATGATGATTTTGGTGTGATGGAAGCCCGGTTCGTAGATCCACACATCCGCGCCGCGTTTCATGAGTTTGTGCACGTTATAGAAGACACAATCGGGCGTTAGGGGGATGTCGCTCTTGGCCGACACCATTATTTCTACCTTCACTCCTCGTTTCAAGGCATTGTGTAGCGCTCTTTTCACCTGGTCGTTGATGGACAAGGTCAGGTAGGGGTTAATCAGTTTGATGCTGTCGCGGGCGTCGTTGATGGCATCCACATAGAAACGCCGTATGATTTTGTTGCTGATGTGCGGTTCCCGGTTGATGATGCCCACGGTCTTGTGGCCGGCGGTCGATGTGGTGTCGGGCTTCAGTCCCTGGAAATAGCTGCCGCCGTCGGCGGTGAGCCTGAAGCATTTCGCCTCTCCCATGAGGTCTTCGCCAGTCACCTTCTTCCAGATTTTCATGAAGATACGCTGCAGCGTGTTCACCTCCTCGCCTTCGATGCGGCAGTGCATGTCGCGCCATTCGCCCACCACCTCCGTGCCGTTGATGTAGTAGTCGGCCACGTTCATGCCGCCGGTGTAGGCGATTTTCCCGTCGATGACCACGATTTTTCGGTGGTCGCGCGTGAAAATGTCGTTGACCCAGGGGAAGCGGACGGGGTTGTATTCATAGATTTGCACCCCCGTCTTCCGTATCTCGCTCAGGTGGCTTTTCTTCAGCGGGCGGTTGTTGGAGTCGTTGCCGAAGCCGTCGAAGAGGGCGCGCACCTCCACACCCTCTTTCGCCTTCTCGGCGAGCAGGTCGAAGAGGAGGTGTGCGATGGAGTCGTTGCGGAAATTGAAGTATTCCAGGTGCACGCTGCTGCGCGCCTGCCGGATGGCCTTGAACATGTCGTCGAACTTCTCCTGTCCGCTCATGAGCAAGACGACGCTGTTGTCGTGAGAGAAGGTCACCCCTTCAGCCCTCATCTGACTGATGATGAGCGAGTCGCTGCTTTCTGCCTGTATATGGCAAGTCGCGCAGCAGGCGAGGGCGACGGTCACTATGGTCTTGAGGTGGTTCATGGTCAAATCATACATCTGTAATGGTCGACGATGCCGAGCAGATGGCCTTGCTGGTCTACCACCAGCACCGTGTGCACCTTATGTCTGTTCATGATGCGCTGTATCTCCGTCACCTTCGTGTCGGGCGATACACATTTGGGATGAGTCGTCATGATGTCGCTCACTGTCTTGTCGAAGAACTCCGACTGCCACCGCTCCATGGCGCGGCGGATGTCGCCGTCGGTGATGAGTCCGGCCACCCGGCCGTCGGTCAGCGAGACGCCCAGTCCCAGTTTGCCCTTGCTCACATGGATGATGGCCTCGCCCAGGTGCATATCCTGCGGGATGATGGGCAGGTCGTCGGTCTTCATCACGTCGCTGGCGGTGGTGAGCAGCCGCTTGCCCAGTTCGCCGCCGGGGTGGAACTGTGCGAAGTCGCGCGGCTTGAAGTCGCGCACTCTCATCAGTGCCACGGCGAGGGCGTCGCCCATGGCCAGTGCCGCCGTGGTGCTGCTTGTGGGAGCGAGGTTGAGCGGGCATGCCTCCTTGGCCACCTTGACGAGGATGTGGGCGTCGGCATATTTGGCCAGCAGCGATGTCGGGTTGCCCGTCATGGCGATGATGGGCACGTGCATGTGCAGCACGATGGGGATGAACCGCAGCAGTTCGTCTGTCTGTCCGGAGTTGCTCAGGGCGAGCACCACGTCGTCGGCAGTCATCACGCCGAGGTCGCCGTGGTAGACGTCGAGGGGGTTGATGAAAAACGACGGTGTGCCGGTGCTCGACAGTGTGGCTGCGATTTTTGCGCCCACGTTGCCGCTTTTCCCCACTCCGGTGACGATGACTTTGCCCCGGCAATGGAAAATCATCTCCACGGCGCGGTCGAAATTCTCATCGAGTTGGCCAATCAGTTCGGTGAGTGCCTGTGCCTCGTCTTGCAGGCATTGTGCGGCATAGGTCCTGGCTTGTGCCAGGCGCTCAGTGATAGTCGTCATGTTCAATTATGTTGTGCGAGATGGCTGTATGAGTGTGCTCACCACCTCGCAGAGGCGGTCGAGAAACAGCATGTTGGGGCCGTCGCTCAACGCATGGTCGGGGTCGGGGTGCACTTCGAAGAAGAAGCCCGTGGCACCGAAGGCTTTGGCGGCAAGAGCCATCTGCGGCACGAAGCGCCGGTCGCCGACGGTCCGTCCGTCGCCAGCCCCCGGCCGCTGCACGCTGTGTGTGCAGTCCATGATCACCGTCGGCACGATGTCGAGCATGTCGGGGATGTTGCGGAAGTCCACCACCAGGTTGTTGTAGCCGAAGGTGTTGCCCCGCTCGGTGAGCCACACCTCGCTGGCGCCGGCGTCGAGGGCTTTCTCCACGGGGTAGCGCATGTCGCGCCCGCTGAGGAACTGCGCCTTCTTGATGTTCACCGTGCGGCCAGTGCGTGCGGCGGCCCTCAGCAGGTCGGTCTGCCGGCACAGGAAGGCGGGTATCTGCAGCACGTCGGCCACTTGTCCAGCCTCTGCCGCCTGCCAGCTCTCGTGGATGTCTGTGAGGATGCGCAGGCCATACTGCTCCTTGATGTCGGCGAGCATCTGCAGCCCCTTCTCCAGACCGGGTCCCCGGAAGGAGGTCGTCGAGGTGCGGTTGGCTTTGTCGAACGATGACTTAAAGATGATGTCGGTGCCCAGCAGCGTGTTGACACGTATGATTTCCTCCGCCACGGCATGGAGCAGTTCGGCAGATTCTATCACGCAGGGCCCTGCGATGATGACGGGTTGGGTGACGGCTTTCTTTTCCATTTGAGTGCAAAGTTACTATTTTTTTTTCTATATGGGGTCATTGATTTGTAAATATGTCATCTTCATCAAAAAGAAAATATATATAATTCAGTAACAGTCAGTGTGATTTCTCTGAAAATAATTGTGTATGTGAGCAAAACTTATTATATTTGCAAACTAATGCCAATCAGCCAATACCCTTTGCCGGTACTACTTTCTTAGAATCATATCAAAACAAATCAAATATAAACATCATGACAACACTAAAACGTACCTTTTTATTGTTCATCCTTACTATGTTAGGGATGGCGCAAGGAGCGAGAGCCGCTGATTTCAAAGACTTCAGCGTCGTGGTCAACAACCAGTCAGGCACTCTGCTCACCAGTGAGGAGCAGGTGCAGGGCACAGCTGTAAGTTTCGGTGTGGCTGTCGCCAGCAATGGTACTGTGTCGCGTGTGGAAGCCGGCGACGAGTCTTCCGTCGCCACTGTCACCGGCACATATCACAGCGATCATGGCTGCACCGGTCTTTCTGTAGTGGTGCCCGTAAACGGTTCGGTGAAAATCACCGTAGGACAATGTACTTATAGTACAAATACCATCAACGTGAAAGTTGGTGGTGAGACAGTGGTGTCCAAGACCCCCTCATCACCTGCTTGCTGGAAAAACAACAGGTCGAATGTCGACGAGCTCTTTTACACGGGCGGGCCCGCCACCCTCACCATCACCGGTATGGGCTATTGTCCCTATGTCGCGGTGGAAGCCGTGAATGAGGCACCTTCGACCTATGCCGTCGCTTTCTCGCTCGGCAATGAGACAGCCGTCGGCGTGGTGCCTGCTGGCGGTGAGGTGAATGCAGGTGAAAGTTTCACCATCCCCGTCAACCGCACCCTCTATAAGGATGGCTATACACTCACAAATTGGACCGACGGCACAAATAAATATGCGCCGGGTGCCTCCATCACTCCGGCGAGTAACCTTGAGCTAACTCCCGTGTTCACGCAGAACAGTGTCGCCCTGGCCGACCGCACGTCGGAGGTAACCCTGAAATGGGACTTCCAGCGCAAGAACGGTGCCCCCACCGTGACCTATCAAGGCACAGGCGCCACCGGCATCTATGTGACACAGGCCACCGTCAACAATTCGGTGATAGATGTGAAACTCGACTTCGACGCCATTAACGGCAAGATAAACAATAGCAGTTGGAATGACTGGTGCCAAATTAACACCGGCACCATTTTCACCATCCCCTCGTGCAAGGGAGCGACAGTCTCCGTAGAAGCCTTTAATGCCGTGAGCCAACTCACCATCGACGGCCAAAACGACTACACGAGCGGGCAAACCATCTCCTACACCGTCGCCAGCTCATCTGAGAGCATCGACATTGTCTTCGCCGGCGACGGCCAATACTATCGCTATATCCAGGCCGTGCTGCCAGTGGTGGCCAACTCTTCTGGCGAAAGCTTTGATCATGTGACAGGCAGCATTACATGGCCTATAGGCAACGAGGAGAGTGGCGCCGTGGCCAGTGATATAGCAGAGGCCGTCGCCAGCACCTCGGTGACCGTAGGTTCAGGGTTGGCAGCCAGCGAAGCCACTTATTTTGAAAAGAGCATGATGAAATACCGTCCGTCGACGGGCAATGCCGGTAATGTGGCGGGCGTCATGATTGAATACCGGGTGAAGACGGCCAAGGGCATCAAGTTCCAACCCACCAGCGTGAGCTATGATGCGGTGAAGGTGGGTACCGACGGCGCCTACTTCAGTTACAGTTATACGCTCGACGGCAAGGAGAGCACTGTCGTCGATGTGGCTGCCGCTGATATCCTGAGAAACAGCGGTTCCAATTCCGCTACTGCCCAGATAGGCCACTCTTTCAATATCTCGGCCGGTGAGGTGGAGACGTTCACCCTGCGTTTCTATATCTCTCATGTGGCCAACAACAAAGACATGTGCATCAGCAACGTGGTCATCAATGGCATTGTGAACGGCACTGTTCAGGAAGTGGAGACTTATACTCTCACTCTCGCGTCAAGTCCAGAGGAGGGTGGCACCACAACTGTCTACCCAAGAGAGGACGCTTATGAGCAGGGGGCAGAGGTTACTGTCACTGCAGCCGAGAATTTCGGCTATCATTTCATCAATTGGACCGACGCCGACAACAACGTGGTCTCTGAGGACGCCCAATTCACCTACACCGTGCAGGGCGCCGCCCAACTTACCGCCAATTTCCAGGCCGTGAACACCTACGCCTTGAACCTCACTGTCGACGGTATCCCCGGCTTCACTGTCAAGGACAATCCCAATCCCTATATGGTTGAGATGTCGCCCGCGCCCACCATTGTCGACGGCGTGAGCATGTATGAGCAAGACACCTATGTGACCCTCACCGCCAAGCAATACGCGGGCCTCGTCGACTTCAACTACTGGAGCGACGGTCAGACCAGTCAGTCTATACAGATCAAGATGACGCAGGATGTCGACCTCAAGGCATTCTATTCCCAGAACGACATCATTGCGGGTTGGGACTTCTACGTGAAGGGGAACAGCAGCCGTCCCGCCGACTTCTTCTCCGAGGACAATGCGGATGTGTCGTTCAACCTTGTCAACGAGAGCGGCGCCATTGTCTCATGGCTTGACAAGAGCACCGAGAGCGCAGGCGGATATGAGAGTCTCGCCGGTGCCGCCGTCAACTGGCAGCAAGGAGCGTCTGAGGGTGACGTGGGCAACTACTACTGGCAGACGAAGATCAACGCGAGTGGCTTCACCGACATCAAGTTGCAGTTCCAGATGCTCTACAACTACAACTCCTACACCAAATATCTGCTTGACTACTCCACCGACGGGCAGACTTGGATAAACTTCGGCAGTGTGACACTGGGTAGCCCCAAGGCGGTGTCATCATTTAGCGGGGCGCTCGGCGAGGGCGCCGACAATGCCGAGACCCTCTATGTGCGCTGGGCACCCGACAAGACCTCCAGTGTGAAAGGCTCGTCATCGAGGAACGACGGCAACACCATCGCGATGGTCTTCTTCACCGGCACACCCGGTATCGTGAACGACGATGTGCCGCCTGTGCTGGTCAACACCGTTCCTGCTGACGGCACCTCGGACGCCTCGGCCAACGGCAAGGTGGTGCTCACCTTCGACGAGAAAGTGCAGGCCCTTGAGGGCTGTGCCGCCACATTGGGAGACCTCACCCTCACTCCGACGGTCAGCGGCCGCACCGTGTCGTTCGAATACAAGAGCCTCGACTATTCCTCCGACTTCACCTTCACACTGCCCGCAGGCAGCATCGCCGACCTTTCCGGCAATGCCTTCGACGAGGATGTCGTCATCTCCTTCTCCACGATGCAGCGCGATGCCATCGAGAAGAAACTCTACGACTTCGTGGTGCCCTGGGACGGCACTATCGCCGAGGCCATCAATGCCGCCAACAGCCGCAGCAACACCTCCGACCGCTTCCGCATCTTCGTGCTCGACGGCACCTATACACTGCCGTTCAGCACTTCGGCCACCATCGCCAGCGACGACGGCAACACCTATCCCAGTCCGATCACCAACGTGACTGCCCCCAACATCTCGTTCATCGGTCAGAGCATGGACGGTGCCGTCATCACCAACTCCGCCGGCAGCGGTGCGACCTATGAAGGCAAGTATGGCACTACCAGCGTCTACGACGGCATCGGCAAGAGCGACGTGCTTCAGTTGCAGAGCAGTGCCAAGCAGACCTATTTCCAGGATATCACCATCAAGAGCGGCATCGGCGATGGCTTGGGCCGCAACCTGGCCGTGCAGGACAAGGCTTCGAAGACCATCTACAAGAACACCTGCCTCTGGGGATATCAGGACACGTGGACGTCGAACAACGACAACGGCCTTTATTATTTTGAGAATGGTAAGGTGCGCGGTCGCACCGACTTCCTCTGCGGCAAGGGAGACAGTTACTTCAATGCCGTCGACATTCAGGTGTGCATGAACACAGGCGGCTATATCGCCGTGCCCTCGAAGAGCATCAAGTATGGCTATGTGTTCAACAACTGTACCATCAAGGGTGAGTCGTCGAGCCTCAACAAGAAATACACGCTCGGCCGTCCGTGGGGAAGCGGCACGCCTGTGGCCCTCTGGATCAACACCACTATGGAGATAGTGCCCAGCGATATCGGATGGAGCGAGATGAGCGACGGATGGCCGAAGCGCTTCGCGGAATACAATTCCGTCAATGCCTCTGGCAACGCTGTCGACTTGAGTGGCCGCAAGAAGACCTTCGGCGACGGTCATGCCAACAACCCTGTGCTCACTGCCGCAGAAGCCGCCGAGGCTTCTGATATGACCAATATGTACGGTGACTGGGATCCCACCTACTACACCGAGCAGGCCAGCGCTCCCACCGGAGTGAGACTCATCGGCGACCAGCTGACGTGGGATGACAGCGACTACGTGCTGCTTTGGGCCGTGATGAAAGACGGCGAGATAGTGAAATTCACCACAGACAACTCGTTCAACGTCGACGATACAGACGCCACCTATTCGCTGAGAGCAGCCAATGAGATGGGCGGCCTGGGCGAGGAGACCGTGGCAGAAAAGGCTGAGGGATTCGTACTCACCATCGGAGAGGAGTCTGCTGACAGCAAGGGCAACTATTATGTCACTCTCAGTAATATGGGCGACGGCCAGTTTGTGGTGCCCGCGGGTCTCGAACTCTGGACGGTGACCGTCACTGCCAAGGGCAAAGTAGAGAGTACCAACATCGCCAAGGCTGATGATATCGTCGACGGCAGTGGCGCTTACCTCGTGGTCGGTACTGGTGCAGGCGACTACACCTTCGTGCCCACTGCAGACGCGGCTACCTTCCAACCTGGTGTCAACTGGCTCTATCCCGCCACCGAGAATGTGGAAATCACCGCACCCACTATGGGTGACGACTACCTCTTCTACAAACTCTCGCTCAACAACCAGGGAAGCACCGGTTCCGTGGGCTTCTACTGGGGTGTGGAAGGTGGTGGCACCTTCACTTTCACCAAGCCGAACAAAGCCTATTTGGCTGTGCCTCAGACAGACGGAAACTATTCTGGGGCTGCCATTATCTTCGCCGACACCGACAAAATCGGGCATGTCGAGATGGGCGTATCTGCCACAGACGATGTCTACACCATCTCGGGCATGCGCATGAAGGGCGGCCTCTTGCCCAAAGGCATCTATATTGTCAACGGTGAGAAGGTGGTAGTGAGATAAGGCAAAAATGACGGCCGGTCGTCGCCGGTTGTCACGATTTGATAAGAAGGTGTGCCTGTTTGTTCTGGTACACCTTCTTGGTTCGTGGAGTTACCGTGGGCGTTGTCTGTCGGGCGCTGTGGCGCTACGGGTGCCCGCTCCGGCGGGAAGCCACAAGTGAAAGCCAATTTTTCATGTTAAACGGCATAAAACTATCAATAATTTGAAAAAATAGTATTACTTTTGTATGCAAAACGCACTATCGGGGGCAAAACAAGTTGATAGAGACTCTTCTCTGGCTTCTCACTTGTATGCTGGCGTTTATCACATAAGAGTAAAATGAAAACGAAACTGTTCAGAAAACTTATGAACATCAAGTTGCACACTCCCAAAAGTCTGAGCACCGGCAGCGGAATGTCTTCAATGAGGCAGTTCATGCTGTCGCTTCTCGCCACCACTGTGTCTATCGTGCTCACATTTGGCACGGCAGCGGTCGTTGACAACCAGAAAAAGCAAAGAGAGAAGCGCAAGATAGTGATGATGGTGATGTATGACATGTACAACACATTGCAAATTGTAGAGAAGAACGACTCCTCTATTCGTGCGATGATGGACATTCAATGTCAGATAGCGGAAGACACCGCTCTTTTTAATACGATGAAGTTTCAACTCGCTTATCTGTTGCCGAAATCTGAATTCACCGAGACGACAGAGCACATTTTCTCGTCGAGCATCGAATCCATCAACACTGTGGGCAACGTGCTTTTTAACGAGAATGTGGCTCAGTTCTATCTTTATCGCAAGAATTATAAAACGGCTATATGCGACTCAATCACTCATTCGGCCGTCAACGATATGATCTTTACCTCCTTAAACAGCGTCCTTGACTATGATTTCTTTATCTATGCCGCAATGAGCAATGAGTTCCGGGCATGTATGCAAAAACTGTTCTGTCAGTGCAAGCAGATGATGGGCATCTCCGACAAGGAGATAGAAGCTTACAAGAATGAGAGGGACAGGATGGAAGAAGGTTTTGACGACATTATGGCAACAAAGGACTCCATAGAGCAAGAGATTGTGCAGTTAGCAAGAAGACTAAGGGATGCCACGAAGGAAATAGATACACAAACACCTTAAATATCAACCACTTATGAAAGTTACGGTAAACGACAAGACGATTAGGATTTTCGCGGGCGCCACAGCTAAGGACGCACTGCGCAGGTATTTTGCCAAGACCGACCCTTCAAAGGCAATGGAAGTGACGGTTCTCGACGAGTATGGTCATGAGATTGACCCTGATGCTCCTCTCTCAGAGGGGACGATACTGACCTTCAAAAGCGAAGAATGACTATGAGAAAGATGATACTTATCTGTTGCTTTGCCTTTGCATGCACATGGGGAGCAACCGCACAGACCCGTCAGGTTCATATCGTTTCAGGCAACGACATGCATGCCGCCATCGACAACATGCCGATGCTGTCGGCCATCGTCGACAGTCTCAGGGAAATCGACAACTCCTTGCTCGTATTCTCCGCCGGTGACAACCGCACGGGCAATCCCATCAACGACCTCTATTCTGTTCCCTCTTATCCTATGACGGCCCTGATGAACTTCATCGGATTCGATGCCTCCGCTTTCGGCAACCATGAGTTCGACAGCCACCAGGACGGTCTGTCCAAGGTGATGGCCACGTCCAACTTCCCCTATCTCTGTGCCAACATCAAGGCAGACCCGGTATTGAACATTCATCCGCAGCCCTACATGGTGTTTGACGTCGGTGGGGTGAAAGTGGGCGTACTCAGTGTGGTGCAGTTGGGAATGCACGGTCATCCCGACGCACATCCCGACCTGATGAAGGGGCTGCAGTTCACTGAGGTGGAGCAGACCATCAGTGACTATCTGTGGCTCCGCGACAAGGTGGATGTCTTCATCCTGCTTTCTCATATCGGCTATGAGGATGATGTGAAGATGGCCGAGAAGTTCCCTTGCTTCGACCTTATTATCGGAGGACATACACATACGCAACTCAAAGGTGGTGAGATGCACAATGGCGTGCTGGTTACCCAGAATGTCAACAAACTCAAACGCGTCACCTATATCACACTCGACGTGAAGGACGGGAAAGTCGTAGGCAAACGGGCTGAGAATATCGATGTGCAAGGCTATCCCAAGAAAAACGAGGTGGTGCAGACCATCGTTGACTATTTCAACAGCAACCCGGAGTTTAAACGGCAACTTGCGGTGGCTATAACGGATTTTTCCAGTTATGAGGAACTGGGATGCATGATGTGCGACGCCATGATCAGTGAGGCCGGGGCTGATTTCGCCCTTGAGAACTACGGAGGTGTGAGGTATGAGGAAAAGCCTGCCGGACCGTTCACCGTCGACGATGTGCTGCGTCTTGACCCCTTTGGCAACCAGTGTGTGGAGATGTCTCTCACAGGAAAGGAGTTCAAGGATATGCTCATCTCCTGCTACGACAACAGCGAGGGACTTTTCCCCTTCGTGGGTGGCGTGACCTGTGAGGTGATATTCAACAAAAAGGACACCACCAAGATTGACGATGTCCGTATTTTCACTCTTGACGGGAAGAAAATCAACATGAAGAAGAAATACAACGTCGTCACCAACAGTTATGTGGCTGCCATTTGCGATGCGCCACGTGCTGACCAAGGACACGACATCGGGAAAATCTGCTCCGACATGCTGATCGCCTTCCTTGAGAAACAAAAAACAATAGACTATAAGGGAGTCAAAAGACTCAAATTCGTGAAATAAC